>NZ_FNLB01000006.1:4515000-4608722 GCF_900104145.1 Pseudovibrio sp. Tun.PSC04-5.I4
ATTTAGGTAGAGCGTCGAGTGAATACTCCTGGGGGTAGAGCACTGGATGGGCTATGGGGGCTCACCGCCTTACTGATCCTAACCAAACTCCGAATACCAGGAAGTACTACTCGGCAGACACACAGTGGGTGCTAACGTCCATTGTGGAGAGGGAAACAACCCTGACCGCCAGTTAAGGTCCCTAAGTTATGGCTAAGTGGGAAAGGATGTAGAGATCCCAAAACAACCAGGATGTTGGCTTAGAAGCAGCCATCATTTAAAGAAAGCGTAACAGCTCACTGGTCTAAATAAGGGTCTCCGCGCCGAAAATGTACCGGGGCTCAAGCCATACACCGAAACTGCGGGCTTAGTTTATCTAAGCGGTAGCGGAGCGTTCTGTAGGCCGATGAAGGTGGACCCGTGAGGGCTGCTGGAGGTATCAGAAGTGCGAATGCTGACATGAGTAACGATAAAGAGGGTGAGAGACCCTCTCGCCGAAAGTCCAAGGGTTCCTGCGCAACGCTAATCGGCGCAGGGTTAGCCGGCCCCTAAGGCGAGGCCGAAAGGCGTAGTCGATGGGAACGGGGTTAATATTCCCCGGCCTGTGGGTAGTGACGGATGCCGTGTATCGTATCTCCTTATTGGATTGGAGATGCGGTGAAGGTGTTCCAGGAAATAGCTCCCACGATAAGACCGTACCCTAAACCGACACAGGTGGACAGGTAGAGTATACCAAGGCGCTTGAGAGAACTGTGCTGAAGGAACTCGGCAAATTGCTCCCGTAAGTTCGCGAGAAGGGAGCCCAATGCGAAGGCAACTTTGTATTGGGGGCACAGAATTGGGGGTTGCGACTGTTTATCAAAAACACAGGGCTCTGCGAAGCCGCAAGGCGACGTATAGGGTCTGACGCCTGCCCGGTGCTGGAAGGTTAAGAGGAGTTGTGCAAGCAGCGAATTGAAGCCCCAGTAAACGGCGGCCGTAACTATAACGGTCCTAAGGTAGCGAAATTCCTTGTCGGGTAAGTTCCGACCTGCACGAATGGCGTAACGACTTCCCCGCTGTCTCCAGCACAGACTCAGTGAAATTGAATTCCCCGTGAAGATGCGGGGTTCCTGCGGTTAGACGGAAAGACCCCGTGCACCTTTACTACAGCTTCACACTGATATTCGTGATGACATGTGTAGGATAGGTGGTAGACGTTGAAACCAAGGCGCCAGCTTTGGTGGAGTCATCCTTGAAATACCACCCTTGTCCTCATGGATATCTAACCGCGGTACTACAATACCCGGGACCGTGTGTGGCGGGTAGTTTGACTGGGGCGGTCGCCTCCCAAATGGTAACGGAGGCGCGCGAAGGTAGGCTCAGAGCGGTCGGAAATCGCTCGTTGAGTGCAATGGCATAAGCCTGCCTGACTGCGAGACTGACAAGTCGAGCAGAGACGAAAGTCGGTCATAGTGATCCGGTGGTCCCTCGTGGAAGGGCCATCGCTCAACGGATAAAAGGTACGCCGGGGATAACAGGCTGATGATGCCCAAGAGTCCATATCGACGGCATTGTTTGGCACCTCGATGTCGGCTCATCACATCCTGGGGCTGGAGCAGGTCCCAAGGGTTTGGCTGTTCGCCAATTAAAGTGGTACGTGAGCTGGGTTCAGAACGTCGCGAGACAGTTCGGTCCCTATCTGCCGTGGGTGTAGGAATATTGAGAGGATCTGTCCCTAGTACGAGAGGACCGGGATGGACGTACCTCTGGTGGACCTGTTGTGGCGCCAGCCGCATTGCAGGGTAGCTATGTACGGAAGGGATAACCGCTGAAGGCATCTAAGCGGGAAACCCACCTTGAAACTAGTATTCCCTTGAGAGCCGTGGAAGACCACCACGTTGATAGGAGGCATGTGGAAGCATAGTAATATGCGAAGCTGAGCCTTACTAATAGCTCGATTGGCTTGATCACTCCCATTAAGCTATAATCACAAATGACAAACTTCTAAGTTTGTCACATAGGCCTGCTCAAAAAAGCAGATAAGCCTATGGATGAAAATGACAAATACTAAGCCAGTCACTTGGCTAACAAAATAGACCAGTTCAATATACAAGATCAGATAGATGACGCTAATCATCAATCTGAAAGATGCTTGAAACCTCAAGCCGTGGATCGTAAACCAAGATCCGCCTGAGGTGCAAAGCACTCTCAGACAAGCTGATCGCAATTATGTATGTTTATCCTGCCCGGTGGCTATGGCGGGGCGCCCCCACCCGATCCCATCCCGAACTCGGAAGTGAAACGCCCCTGCGCCAATGGTACTTCGTCTCAAGACGCGGGAGAGTAGGGCGCTGCCGGGCATGATAAACATACAAAATATCTTCAAAATAACCAGAATACATAAGGGCAACATAGTGCCCAATACTAAGTTTACCGCGGGGTGGAGCAGCCCGGTAGCTCGTCAGGCTCATAACCTGAAGGTCGCAAGTTCAAATCTTGCCCCCGCAACCAAATAAAGATCGAAAGATCAACAACATAACAAAAGCCCTGAACCTCTGGTTCAGGGCTTTTTGCGTTCGCGTCAACACCACGTCAACAAAAGACACGTTCTCCAGCAGCTTACTCAGTAGATGTGGGTGGGAAATGACAGCCGCAGTTGCAGTCAGTGCGGGGGAGAGTCTCCAAGGCAGGCGTAGTGAGGCATTTACCGCAAAGCATAGTTTCGGCTGGGGGGATTGCCACCTACTCAGTGCTGCTTATTTTCCTTTGGATGTTCGCTGCCTGAAGAGGAACTCGTGGGAGCTATCTTGCTTTGAGTTGAATAAGCTGATCAGGATGAATCCGTGACCAATTATTATGGTTGAAAGATCATCATCGGACCTGTGCTCCCGCAAGACTTGAAATGTGAATATTAGTGCAAACACTTTACAGGTGAAGAACATCTTCAATAGTCTCACAGGCTTGGAAATTTGGCATTGCTCGCCGCCAGAAAGAACTATAAAGCTCAATACTTCGAGCCTAAGCGCAAGAAACGAATCTACGCAGACTTGAACAATGTCGTGGCATTTGACACCACAAAATGAGTTCTAGACCAGGAATACTGGCGCGTCGAACATATCAAAGTGTAACACTTCGCTATGGTTGACGCAGCCACACAAATTTGGACGATTGTATGAAAGACGCAGCCGGAAGCTTAGCAGTGGGCAAACAACCATGTGGAGCAAGCCAACTCAAGTCTGCATTGTGGGAAGCGGCCAACACTCTGCGTGGCTCGGCCGTTGATCGCACTGATTGGAAGGGCTACATTCTCCCGCTGCTTTTCTTTAAGCGCATATCAGATGTCTGGAATGAAGAAACGTCCGAGGCACAAAAGACCTACGGTGAAGCTGATCCTTCCATGTTTCCCGAGGTTCATCGCTTTGTTGTTCCGGACGGCTGCCATTGGAATGATGTTCGTGAAGTCGCATCAAACGTGGGCGCTGCGTTGCTACGTGCAATGCAGGAGATTGAGCGAACCAATCCAGATACCCTTTTCCGCGTCTTTGGTACGGCTGACTGGGGTAACAAAGAGAAATTTTCCGATGAGCTATTAAAAGATTTGATTGAAGGCTTTTCGGAAATTCAACTCGGAAACACTGCGGTCAGCACTGATGTTCTTGGCGACGCATACGAGTACCTGATCGGTAAGTTCGCGGATGTCACACGGCGCAATAAGGCAGGCGAGTTCTACACGCCGCGTAGCGTCGTTCGTACGATGGTGGAGATTCTCGATCCTCAAGAGAGTGAAAGTATCTACGACCCAGCTTGCGGAACGGGTGGCATGTTGCTTGGTGCAATCGAGCACGTTATTCGCAAAGGCGGTGACCCCCGAACATTTTATGGCAAGATTTATGGCCAGGAGAAGAACCTAACCACATCGGCAATTGCGCGGATGAACTTGGTTCTACACGGGATCGAAGATTTTCAAATTGCTCGTGAAGACACCCTTCGCAGCCCGGCCTTCACTGATTCCAGCACAGGTGGAACCGCGACCTTCGACTGCGTGATCGCCAATCCTCCGTTTTCGCTGAAGGAATGGGGGCGAGAGCTCTGGGAGGCTGATCCCTGGGGTCGTGCTCAGTATGGAATCCCGCCGGAAAGTTACGGCGACTACGCCTTTGTCCAACACATGATCGCATCGATGGCCCAGACCGGAAACGCTCGGATGGCCGTTGTGCTCCCGCAGGGAGCTTTGTTCAGAAAATCCGCCGAGGGCAACATCCGCCAGGCGCTGCTTGAGAATGACATGATCGAAGCGGTCATCGGTCTCGCGCCTAACCTGTTCTATGGCACACAACTAGCCGGTTGCGTTGTGGTCCTGCGGCGTAAGAAGCCGGCAGAGCGCAAGAACAAGGTTCTAATCATCGACGCATCCAGTCTATTCCGAAAAGGCCGGGCGCAAAACTTCCTAGACCATGATCACAGCGAACAGATCGTATCGTGGTATCGCGCCTTCCAGGATGTGGAGGATCGTGCGAAGGTCGCGACCATTGACGAGATCAAGAAAGAGGGCTGGACGCTCAACATCTCCCGCTACGTACTCCCTCCCATAGGTGAGGATATTCCGCCGCTTCCCGAGGCAGTCGATGCTTTTAAGTCGGCCCTTGCGGACGCGCGCGTAGCCGAGGATCACCTGCGCAAGGTTCTGACCGAGGGAGGCTGGCTGCAATGACTGAACACCTCTCACAGCGAGAACTCGAAAGCTATCTCTGGGGTGCAGCGACGCTGCTCCGGGGTCTCGTCGATGCCAGCGATTACAAGCAGTACATTTTCCCGCTGATGTTCTTCAAACGCCTCTCGGATGTTTGGGACGAGGATTATCAGGAAGCGCTCCTTGAGACCAAAGACGAAGGCTATGCGACCGCCACGGCTAACGACCGCTTCGTCATCCCCGAAGGCGCGCATTGGAACAACGTGCGCAGTGCGCCAAAGGACGTAGGGCGAGCAATGCTCTCGGCATTCCTGGCCATCGAGGCCGCCAACCCGGAGCGGCTGCGGGGCGTTTTTGGCAACGCCAACTGGACCGACAAGGGCCAGATGCCCGATGCTACGCTTAAGAATCTGATTGAGCACTTCTCCAAGCACGAACTCACGCTGGCCGCCGTACCTGAGGATGAGCTCGGCAACGGCTATGAATACCTGATCAAGAAATTCGCCGACGACAGCGGCCACACCGCGCAGGAGTTCTACACCAACCGCACGCTGGTGCATCTGATGGCGCAGATGCTGGAACCGCAGCCAGGCGAGAACATCTACGACCCGACCTGCGGCACCGGCGGCATGCTGATCTCCTGCCTTGCCGAAGCCAAGCGGCGCGGCGGCGACACGCGGACCATGGGCCTTTACGGGCAGGAGCTGATCACCATCACCGCCGCCATTGCTCGGATGAACCTCGTCATCCACGGTGTGTCGGACTTCCAGATTACCAGCGGCAACACGCTGGCCGCCCCCGCCTTCACGCAAGGCGACAAACTACGCACCTTCGATGTGGTCCTCGCCAATCCGCCGTACTCCATTAAGAAATGGAACCGCGGCGCGTGGGAAAAGGATGCCTGGGGGCGCAATTCCCTCGGCACCCCTCCACAAGGGCGTGCGGATTACGCCTTCTTTCAGCACATTCTACAAAGTATGGACCCGGAAACCGGGCGATGCGCAATCCTGTTCCCACATGGTGTGCTCTTCCGTAATGAGGAGGCCGAGATGCGACGCAAGCTGATTGAGGCCGATCTGGTGGAATGCGTGCTCGGGCTTGGACCGGGGCTGTTCTACAACTCGCCGATGGAGGCCTGCGTCATCCTCTGCCGCAGTAAGAAGCCCGCCGACCGGCAAGGGCGTATCCTGTTCATTGACGCGGTGGCCGAAATTGCCAGAACTGACCAGAGCTTCCTTCGGCCAGAACATCAGACACGCATCCTTGTTGCCTATCAGGATTTCACCAATGCAGCGGGGTTCGCAAGCGTTGTCAGCACCGCCGATGTACTGGCAGCCGAGGGCAACCTGTCCATCGCCCGTTATGTTAAAAAGCCCAAGAAAGAAGTGGCGGTAGGCGATGCCGTGACCCTGACTGCCGCTTGGGATATCTTCGATACCGAAGCGCGCGGCTTCTGGGCTGGCATGGATACTCTGGTCGATATGCTCGACCGGTTGGAACTTATGGAAGATGCCGATGCTTGAGCGTCCATCAAAACTGACCTCCTACCGCTTCGATCAACTGGCGGATCATATCAGTCAGCGTGTGATGCCCGCAGAGGCGGATGTCGAACGCTATGTCGGACTGGAGCACCTTGACCCCGACAGCCTGCGCATTCGCCGTTGGGGTGACCCAAGCGAGGTGGAGTCGACCAAACTGCGGTTCGAGGCGGGCGACATTATCTTTGGCAAGCGCCGCGTCTATCAGCGCAAGGTCGCGGTGGCCGATACCGAAGGCATATGTTCCGCGCATGCAATGGTGCTGCGGGCCAAGCCAGATACCGTGCTGCCAGAGTTTCTGCCGTTCTTCATGCAGAGCGAATTGTTCATGGAAAGGGCGCTGAGCATTTCGGTTGGCTCGCTCTCACCTACAATCAACTGGAGGGCGCTGGCGAAGGAAGAATTCCTGCTGCCGTCGATCCAAGAGCAGGTGCGGTATGTAGAAGCCTTTCAGGCTATGAGTTCGAGCATTGAGTGTCATAAAGAGCTACTTTCTCAATTTGATCCACTTCTTCAAAGACACTTTGGAAATGTCATCGAGGGCGACATTGGCTCTATCCCGGAATGCATTCGAGGGTCGTTGGACGTTTCAAATTGGAAGAGGAAGTCTTTAGGTGAGTTGTGCGTCTTGGGTTCTGGTAACGGCTTTCGGCCAAAAGACTGGTCGGAACGCGGAATGCCAATAATTCGGATTCAAAATGTGCGAGGAAGTGCGGACTTCAATTACTTTGCCGGAGAAACAGAGCCGAAGTGGATTGTAGAGCCAGGCGAGCTTTTGTTCTCATGGGCTGGCGTTCCGGGAGTTTCCTTCGGTCCGGGAATTTGGAATGGCCCAACTGCAGTATTAAATCAGCATATCTATCGCGTAACGCCGAAGGATTTTGTAGACAGGGATTGGCTCTATGAAGTTCTTCTATACATCACGCCAAAAATCGAACGCCGGGCGCACGGATTCAAGAGTTCGCTTCTTCACATCAAGAAAATTGAATTCACATCTCAAAGTGTGCTTGTTCCGACGCTTGATGATCAAAGAATACTTGCACATTGGATTCAGGGTCTTCGCCAGCAGCGAAATGACGTAAAGTCACGAACTGGTGAGCTCCGAACGATGTTGAAATGTCTCCAAGACGAATTGACGCCGAACTATGACCTTTAACGAAGCCAACACCGTCGAAGCTTTCATCCGCGACCGCCTCACCGGGACGATCAGCCCAACCACCGTTACACCCGGCCTTGCCCGGCAGGGTGGCAAGATCTCCGGGCTCGGCTGGCATTTCGTCGGCCCGACCGACCTGCCGTGTCAGTCTCTGGAGGCTTCTGCTTGATGTCTTCGCGCCCACCGATCCCAACCGATATTTCACGCGATCTCATGGTCGAATGTGGTCATCGTTGTTGCGTTTGTGGTGAGCATGTCTCACTTGAACAAGCCCATATTATTCCTTGGGCGAAAACCAAGGATCATTCATTTGAGAACCTGATCGTCCTCTGTAGCCTTTGTCACAAAAAGTCCCACGATGAAAACTGGGACAAGAAGACGATGCAGGCCTACAAAGCGAAACCATGGTAGCCCGTTACAGGGGGGCTCCTGACACGCTCGGGTCAAAGCAAGTCCTGACGCTGAAGTTGGACACGACAAAGGAAGAATTCGAAGAAGAGAAGTTGCGTATTTTGGCAGCTGTCTCAGCAGTGCTGGATGCATGCCCGAAGGACATATTCGTCGTGTCCGTAGAGCAGGGCAGTATCCTTCTGACCGTGTCGGTGCCCGCAGCCGCTTCCCATAATTTGCTTCTCTCCCCGAAGGCGCATGAGCAACTGTGTGAGCTTTTGAAACCAATCAAGTTAATTAGTATTTTAGCCGATGGCGATGTGCATAAGAATTTTGATCGGAATGGTAGAAGAATGAGTAATTTCAATGAATCTAATACTGTAGAAGCCTTCATCCGGGACCGTCTTGCAGGCAGCGCTGGTCCGGCCACCGTTTCGCCCGGCCGCGCTCGGCAGGGCGGCGCGATTTCCGGCCTTGGCTGGCATTTCGTAGGCCCCTCTGATCTGCCGCGCCAGACACAGGAGGCATTGGTCGAGCCCTACCTACGCGATGCCCTGATCCGCCTGAACCCCGACATCGCCGCCAAACCGGGCCGAGTGGAGGATGTGCTCTACCGCCTGCGTGCCATCGTTATGAGCGCGCGCTCGGACGGGCTGGTGAAGGCCAATGAGGAGTTCGGCGCCTGGATGCTCGGCGAACGCTCCATGCCCTTCGGCCCGAATGGCGAACATGTCACCATCCGCCTGATCGATTTTGACGACATCGAGCAGAACAGCTTTGTCATTACCCAGCAGTTCACCTTCCGCGCTGGCAAGACTGAAAAACGTGCCGATTTGGTGTTGTTGGTGAACGGCCTGCCGCTTGTTCTGATCGAGGCCAAGACGCCGGTCCGCTCCAGCCAGAGCTGGCTCGACGGCGCCCTTCAGGTTCACGATGACTACGAGCAAAATATCCCAGAGCTATTCGTAGCAAATGCCTTCTCGGTTGCCACAGAAGGGAAGGAGTATCGCTATGGCTCCATTCGGATGCCGGTAGATCTCTGGGGTCCTTGGCGCTCAGATGACGACACATTGCAATCATTGGAAGAAGTAGAGAAGGCCGTAGTGGATATGCTGCGGCCTTCTGTGGTTTTGGATCTTCTTGCCAACTTCACAGCCTTTGCTACGCAGAAGGGTAAGCAGCGCATCAAGATTATAGCCCGTTACCAGCAGGTAGAGGGCGTAAACAAGATCGTGGAGCGGGTCGTCGCGGGTCAGCCGCGCAAAGGCCTGATCTGGCATTTTCAAGGGTCAGGCAAATCGCTGTTGATGCTGTTTGCCGCCCGCAAGTTGCGCCTACACCCCGTACTGAAGAACCCGACAGTGTTGGTGGTGGTTGATCGGGTAGATCTAAACAGCCAGATCGCCGGCACATTCTACGCCGCTGATCTGGCAAACTTGGTGCGGCCTGAGAAGCGTAAGGATCTGCAAAAGCTGCTGGAGAATGATACGCGTAAAGTCGTGATTACCAATATCCACCTTTTCGGGGAAGCTGAAGGCGTTCTTAATGATCGCGGTAACGTGATCGTAATGGTCGACGAGGCGCACCGCACGCAGGAAGGCGACTTGGGTCGCAAGATGCGTGAAGCGCTGCCAAACGCGTTCCTGTTCGGCCTGACAGGCACCCCGATCAACCGCGCGGACCGGAACACATTCTACGCCTTCGGCGCGGAGGTCGACGAGAACGGCTACATGAGCCGATACGGACTGAACGAATCCATACGGGATGGTGCTACGAAAGAGTTGCACTTCGAACCGCGACTGGTCGACCTGCACATCGACCAGCAAGCGATTGAGGCTGCCTACGCCGAACTGACTGATGGCTTGACAGACGAGGACAAGGACAAGCTCGGTCGCGCCGCTGCCAAGATGTCGATCCTCGTGAAAGCACCCGAGCGCATTCGCGCAATCTGTGGCGACATCGCCAAGCACTATCAGGAAAAGGTCGCGCCCAACGGGTTCGGTGCACAAGTTGTCACCTTCGACCGTGAAAGCTGCCTGCTCTACAAGCAGGAGCTCGACAAACTCTTGCCGCCTGAAGCGTCAGACATAGTCATGTCGGTCAACAGCGGTGAGGATCAATATGCAACCTATAAACGCGATCGGGACGCGGAAGAAAAGCTCCTTGACCGATTCCGCGACCCCAAGGACCCGCTGAAAATCATCATCGTGACCTCGAAGTTGTTGACGGGCTTCGACGCCCCGATCCTGCAGACGATGTACCTAGACAAGCCGCTGCGCGACCACACGCTGTTGCAAGCGATCTGTCGGACAAACCGTCCTTATGGCGAGCAAAAGACACATGGACTGATAGTAGACTACCTCGGTGTCTTCGACGACGTTGCACAAGCGCTGAAATTCGACGAGAAAGGTGTTCAGAAGGCCGTTTCCAACATCTCAGAACTCGCGGGGATGCTACCGTCGTCAATCCAGAAATGCTTGGAATACTTTGCAGGTGTCGACCGAAATCTCACCGGGTACGAGGGCTTGATCGCAGCGCAGGATTGCCTACCCAATGATGAACGGCGCGACGCGTTTGCATCCGATTTTAGTATTCTCAGTCGTATCTGGGAGGCACTGTCGCCTGATCCCATACTGACGCCGCATGAGAAAGACTACCGCTGGCTTACACAGGTGTATGAGTCATTGAAACCGTCAACCGGCACTGGTCGGCTTCTGTGGCACCGTCTTGGCGCGAAGACTATCGAGTTGATACATGAGAACGTTCATGTTGACGCGGTGCGGGATGATCTCGACACCCTAGTGATGGACGCGGAACTTCTTGAGGCGGTTCTTGGAACCCCCGACCCAGAGAAGAAGGCCAAAGAAATCTCCGTCAAGCTGACAGGGCGCCTTCGAAAACGCTCTGGTAACCCTCAGTATAAGGCACTGGCAGAACGGCTCGAAGACCTTAAGAACCGGCACCAACAAGGACTGTTGCTCAGTATAGATTTTCTGAAGGAATTGTTGGAACTGGCGAAGGATGTAGTGAAAGCAGAGCGTGAAGCACCCGTTGAAGAAGACATTAACCGAGGTAAGGCAGCTCTCACTGAGCTTTTTGAGGAAGCGAAGAACGGAGAAACACCTATCATGGTGCGGCGGATCGTTGATGATATCGACGAACTTGTCCGAGCAGTGCGATTTGATGGATGGCAAAATACCCATGCGGGCGAGCGTGAAGTAAGAAAAGCGCTACGCCAAACTCTTTTCAAATATAAGCTTCATCAAGACGCTGATCTTTTCGAACAAACCTACAGTTACATCGGTGAGTATTACTAGAGTAAATTTGAAATTTGCCGAGCTAAACGTCAGATAAAATTGGGTATATTTGTTATAATAGAACTTCAATCTGGCAAAGTATCAGGTTTGTTGAGATACAGCACGATCTAACATTGGCCTTAGAGAGGTATTTATTGAAATAGTGCAACGCTGTGTTTATGTTTTGACTAAATGTCCGTTCTGGGTAGGTTAAATGAACAAAGCACACAAATGGAAGCGATAGCAAAAGCCCGTAGGCGAGCTAGTTCAACCCACAATGGGCTGTTAAGGCTTCATGCCGTATCTCTTTGCACTTGTCGTGAATGGCTGGAGGAGCTATTGGAAGCTCAGAGCATCACCTCAGCGATGAGGGAGCGTAGCTTGTTACCCACGTCAATCGGATCTCCAGACCCTGACATATCAGGCAACCAGGTAATGTCCCATTTACTGCGCTGTTTGACACCTAGTGTTGGTTCGACCTCTGCATGGGTTAGGACCGAATATGGGCTGACAGGGATTTGATAGGTATCGCAGAGATCTGCAACAGTCTCGGCTAGCGCTTGGATTTGCTCGTGCGTGATTGGATACTTGCCGGCATCAAAGGGAGATTGCTTTGCGTCTGCCATGGCGTCGAGAGCTACGCCTATGGAACCTGTGTTGAGCGCCCTAGTGTGAGCGGCATAGCGTCCATCGCGGCAATTGGTATTGGCCTCCGGTTTAAGCGTACCTGCATGCGTTCGACCTGTCCGGTCAACAATGAGATGATAGTGCTGTCGCTCCAACTCGATGAGGCCATCCGCGCCAGCTGTCCAATGCAGAATGATGCGATGAAGGCCAGAGCGATGAAACAGCTCCTCAACGCGCTTTATGTTCTGCGCCTTCAAAGCTTCAGCAACAGCTGTCCTTGTCTTTGGTCCATCACGACCATCGATGGGACCAGGATCATAACCCAGCGCAGCAAGCTGGGCTTGAGTGTCTCGTGTGGTGTAGATCATGGGAAGTTCTCCAGACATGAAAAAAGCCGCCCTAAGGCAGCTTGAAGAAGCGGTGTATTGAGAATGGATAGGTGTCAGGCTCGGTCTTTTGCTTTTCTGGCTTGAGCTAGTTCCTGAAGCGCTTGGGTGAGTTCCTGGCGTTTTTGGCGCACAGCTATGACGGCTTCTCGGCTGCAGGTCTTGCCTGTCCGTTCCCTAGCTCGTTGCGCGGTTTTCAGGATGCGTTTAATCATGGCGCTTGGATCTCCTCAGTTAAGGCGCGAATGGCTTCAGTGCTCGCTTGTAGGCTTTCAGTGGCTTCCTTTTGGATCTCGCGAAGGGTAGCGTTGTATTCTTTGGTGTCTTCCCTCCACCAATTGAGAACCCGCCATGCAAAGAAGCCCAGACCGACGATAGCAACGGCTGCTGGCCCGCCGCCCAGCACACTGATGATTTCGCCGAAGTTGGTCATGGGGCGTCCAGTACACCGATGCTGAGATAGTGGATGGCCACGCTGACGGTACCGCCAGTGAAGTCGCCACCATTCGCTGTCAGGTGGATAGGCGTGTCTGCATAAAAGCCCTGTGGGCCAATGATGCCCAGGTTGGTACTGCCAGCAGCAACGCCGAGACTGCCACCGAACTTGGAAGGCTCTCCGTTGATGCCGCAGTCAAAAGAGGTGGCACCTGTGATTACCGTCATCGTGCGTGTCGAAACACCAAAGCAAATGGACCGATCTGGAATAGCAATTGTCGTCGCGACGGAAGAGCCCGATAGGCTTGCCAGAGTTTCTTCTAGTACGCCTAGACCTGTTGTACCACCAAGTGGTCCTTTCGCGACCTGTACCAGAGGTGCTGATTTTAGAAGGTTCAGTGCTTCGGGAAGGGCTTTCCAACTCCCTACGGTGTAGACCAGTAGGGTACTTGCTTCCGCATCCCAGGCACGCATGCCGTCGATGGCGGGGAAGCGGAACCAACTGCCATCAGTGTAGAAGGCCACATCCTTCTCCCAGTCCGTCCACACGTCTGTGGCTGGAGCGGCGATGATATAGGCGTCACCTTCATCAGGAGCGCTTGGTGGAGTGGTGGAGGTCGCGTTGATGATGCGCATCTGAACAAGCCCATCGAGCAGGCGAAGAGCTTCATTGTGGGTGATATGCTTTTGAGCCTGCGCTGTCATGATGAAGGGCAGGGCGAGACGAGATGTGGTCTCTGACATGGAAGTGACCTCAGAAATGTAAAGTGGTGGTAAGCGGTGTGCCGCGGCCCAAAGTGTTTGAGAGCTGGTAGATGCGAATGGCAATTGTGGCGCCAATCGTTAACTCGGCGCCGAAGTCCTCAATTTGCTCCGCTCTGATGTAAACCATGCTGGCGGTTGCTGAAGTCAGCGTACGAATGACCGAGCCTTCTTTGAAGATCTCCATCTCATAGGCTTCACTATGCTCGCCTAGCGGGACATCCCGGGGAAGCCAGCTGTCTGCTTCCAATACTCGAGAACGCCTAACCCAAGAGATGGTGAGATCTCCGGGAAGTCGGCCTTTGCGATTGGGCTGGGCAACATGAATAGGTGAGAATGGCTTCAAGCCGTTGGCTTCTGGTGTAAAGCCTAAAGCCAAACTTGCTGGGTCCGACATTGCAGCTCTGCCAGGTACAATGCGCCACTGGAACGGCAAACTAATCTCGCTCAAGGCTATGGGAGTAGGGACCAGGTTATCATCAAGGCGAATGACCCTTGCCCCTGCAGGGATACTGTCACCAATTGCGCTCTCCGTACCACGTTGACCTCTGAGAAGGCGTGAGAGCTTATAGGTGCTCAGCGCAATCAGCTCTGCCTTGCTGGCTTGAATGATCTCCCAGATGTCTTGGGCAGTTTCAATCGCAAAGGCATTGTCACCTGTAAAGAGCTCAAGGTCTGGAATGCTTTCAATAGTGCCTGAAGAGACTGATATGATCAGTTCATTTGCAAGATCAAACCGGGAAGTAGGACCTCGCTTGAAGGGTTCCAGAGTTACCCCGAACTGAGCTGGCGTGGTGATCCGCGCAATGCGCTTAAAGCCGGCGTCCTGCTGGCTGCGATAGACATTCAACGCACCCGGCCAGGGATCCGCATAAGCGGCCATCAAAGGCTGGTGAGCAGGCGTGCTGTCTGAGAGCTGAGGCAGGTCGAGAAATGCAAACAGCGGCTTGCCAAAGACAACCGCCTGAGAAAGGGCGCCATCTGCTCTCTTGCGTGATGGGCCGGGCGGCATGTCGTAGATTTGGCGATCCTGTCTGACACTGGTTAGCTTGCGCTCCACGCCATCATTCACGCTCAGGAGTCTCAGATCATAGCTTCGGCCATCATGGTTCAGCGCAACCACATCTGTTGGATCAAGGGCTAGCTCTGAGGGCGGCAGGGCAAAGCTGGCACCTTCGCGTCCAACCCAAGCTTCTTGCAGGGCGCGGCGCACCCGGCGCTCTGCTTCTTCCGGGGCAACAGCAAGCGGGAAGTTTTCAGAAGATACGCGGCTTGCCTGTACCGTTACCCGCTGCGCTTCCACCTGAATGGCGTCATAGTCCTCATCAGCACGGGCGACAGACCATTTCAAAGCTTGTGGCAGTTCAGTTTCTTGCGCACGTTCAAACTCAATGGGCTCAGCGTCCTTTGGTGCAGCGACCAGATCATCAAGTCCAAGCTGCTTGATGGCACCACGTCCTCTCATCTTGAAATGCAGGATGCCCTCGCTCTCAACCGCATCAAAGCCGAAGTGACGTGCCAGCACCGCGATGGAAGCTCGCGGACTTTGCAAAGCCGAGATCACATAACCTTCCACTGCGCCGTAAAGATCTGAGGTGTCTATCAGCTCTGGATCCAGCCCAGCGCGCTTACATAGATGCTTAACCAGTGCGCCAAGTCCAACTGCTCCGAGCCGTCCTCCAAGCCAATGGCCTAACCGCCAGTTCTCGCCATCTGACCAGACATTGGTGAGCTCTGGGAAGAAGGGGTAGGGCCGTGCATCCCATGTCCAGGCCGAACAGTTGCCAAGGTCCAGCATGGGCTCGCCATAAATACTAGAGGTGGGATTGCTGCCGGGCTCTTGCCAATAACTCAGAGTGGCATCCAGATAGGCGCGCTGGATGGCATCATCACGCCAGGCACGGGAGAAGTATGGAGCTTTGGATTCTGACGATTTGGGATCGATGAACACGTTGGGCTGGTTGGTGGCACGGTCCACAGCGGGACAGCCGAACTCAGTAAACCAAATGGGTTTGCTCTGTGGCACCCAGGCTGTTGGCTCCGCTTCTTCCACACCTCCCGGGCGGTCAAAATGTTGGTTGCCCCACCAGCCTTGCAGATCTTTATAGCGAAACACCCAGGGCTTGTTGTGCGCACCATCAGTGATTGGGGTTCTTACCTGAGCAATGCGAGTAGCATCACTCGCATAAAACCAGTCAAAGCCTTCACCTCCGGCGATGTTGCCCTTCAAATAGCTCTGATCGTAGATATGCGGGTGGGCCTGCGCATCCAAATGATCAAAACCATCACGCCAATCGGAAAGTGGCATGTAATTGTCGATGCCGACAAAATCACAGGCTTCATGCGCCCAAAGGGGATCGAGATGGAAGAAGAGGCCGCCGCTATCATCTTGTGGCCTGAAGCCAAAATACTCGGACCAGTCGGCGGCATAGGAGAGTCTGGTGGCATTCCTCAGTGCAGAGCGTACATCACTTAAAAGACCGGTCCATTGGTCAGTCGCAGGAAAATTGTTTGCAGATCCTCGCACCTGATTAAGGCCGCGCATTTCGGAGCCAATGAGAAAGGCGTCCACATCACCCGCAGCTTTGCAAAGCTGAGCATAGTGCAGGATCATGCGGCGCAGTCCCCAGTCATTGGGAGGGCCAGTCCAGGAGACGTTGGCTCCGCTCACACTGAAATCACCAATGGACGCCGAACCGAACAGTGCAGACACTTGCCCAGTCGCTGCTTCGCCTTTGTCTGGCGAACCAGTAAAGTCCGGAGCAGGGGAACACGTTAGTCTGCCGCGCCAGGGATATGCAGGCTGACCAATGTCACTGGCATCATCGCTGTAGGGATTGGGTAGGGTGTTGTCTGGTGGGATATCCATCAGAATGAAGGGATAGAAGGTCACTCGTAGGCCACGAGCCTTTATCTCTCTTATTGCTTCCACAACGGAAAAGTCAGCAGGCGTGCCGCCAAAGATCGGATCGCCCTTGTCATCACGGCTTACCAGAAAAGCATTAGACCGGCAGACACCATTGACGCTCCAGGACGTGCTGGCATTCTTGGTCGGTTGATCGACGCTAGGGCGGATTTTGCAAGACCCGCATCTGAGGTCATCCCCAAACCAGGCCACCACAAGTGAGATGCTTTGAATGTTGGGGGCTGAAGCTTGCAAGCGATCCAATGCCC
Source organism: Pseudovibrio sp. Tun.PSC04-5.I4 (assembly GCF_900104145.1). Classification (NCBI taxonomy): domain Bacteria; kingdom Pseudomonadati; phylum Pseudomonadota; class Alphaproteobacteria; order Hyphomicrobiales; family Stappiaceae; genus Pseudovibrio; species Pseudovibrio sp. Tun.PSC04-5.I4. Next base: position 4,531,416 of record NZ_FNLB01000006.1, read on the forward strand.
CGACGAGATCGGCCTGCGTTGCCTCAGCATTCACATTGATGCCGATGGTTCTGGCACCACCCTCGGTTTTTGTCACCTGCCGCGTGGCATAGACATACTCGCCGGATGCCGGGACTAATGTGACCGACTGCAACCGGCCTTCCGGGGTGCCCTCCAACAGAGGGCGAAACACCTCCACGGTCACCTGCGGAATGCGGTTGCCGTAGCTTTCCAATAACAGCTCTTCAAAGACCAGATAGGCCGCACCGCGATAGGCAGGTGCCTCGCCCATCTTGGCCTTGATGAACGGATCTGGTTCCTGTGTCTCATCGCCCGCATACCAGCGCCAGGTGACGCCTTGTAGGTCCATGAGCTCACCGTCAGCCCATATGCGGCCAATTCCGGTGATGATCCCTTCGCACAGTGCGATGGCGAACGAAGCATAGTAAGCGTAGGTAGTGGTCGTGACCTTCGGCCCTCCGCCTTTGCCACTACCTTCTGTGCGCTGATTGATCTCCTCGCGAAAGTCGGTTGCCCAGATGATGTTGCCGCCCATCCTCATGCGGCCAAACACACGGGGAATGACTGCTCCCTCAGTCGAGGTGGTGACCTGCAAGCGGTTGAGCCGTTGACCCTCGATGGTCTGATTGGGAAGCGTTGTGCTGATCAACCAACTGTCAATATACGAGCCAGCCGCCGCACCAATCGCACCGCCAATGGTGGCAGCGGTCACGCCAAGAAACGAGCCGCCAATGGCTCCGCCCACGGCGGTGCCAACAGCGCCAAGGACAAGTGTAGCCATGGAAAGCCTCTCTTATGATCAGGATTTTGCAGCAATTTTGCTTGGAAATCAGTTTTATAGCGAGGGTGGCCGCTATCATCTGCATAACACGAACGCTGATGTTGCCTTTATTGATGTGACAATTTTAAGTTGATTAAAGGGTTCGACTCGCAAGAGAGAAGTTGTGAAATGACGATTGTAATACCGGCGGTTCTTCAAAAGACACATTCATATAACGAAGCAAAGGTGCGGTATCAGGTCATAGATCCCATTATGCGAAAATTAGGCTATGACGACGGTGGAGAAACTTATATCGAGCTCGAGGAAGAACTTGCCTATCCTTATTTTCACATTGGCCATAAAAGTAAGAAAAAGGATTTACCGCTAGGATTTCCTGACTACAGAGCAGGGTTAAAAGGAAGGCGTGGCAGCTTTGTTGTAGAAGCAAAAGCTGCAAAAGTAGGAATCTCTGCAGAGGATGTAGAACAAGCACATTCCTATGCTGCTCATGCACTAGTAGGTGCAAATTACTTCGTACTTTGTGATGGAAATACATTTGTCGTTTATGAAACACTGTCTGGTCCGAACAGCAGTCCAATCATAAATATTCCTCTAACTGAAATTGATGCTAGATTTCATGAGATTGAAAATATACTAGCGCCAGAGAGTTTAGCAAAGAACTGTCAGGTTTCTTATGATTTAAACCTTAAGCTGTGTGAAGGATTGAGGTCATCCGCTGAGCTCCGCTCAGGAGAATATGAAATTGATGAATGGTCTTTCCATATTTATCAAAATGGTATTGATAAAACAGAAGATTTCAAGAAATGTGCTCCGCAGTTTCAAGATATAGATGTGCAAATGAATCAGTTAAGAAGCGATTTTAACCTTAAGATCGAAGAGGGGACCTTACAGCGGGATAGAACAGGCAGGATTAGTGCTCACGTTAGTTTCATGGGTGCAACTAAGAACAATTTGTCTGCCATGAAGCAGCTTGGCATCAATACTCTGACTTTTGCTACAAAAGACGAGTTTTTGTCGTTAGATCGCACTCAACCAACGGTTTTTGAGACAACTGCAGATTTTTCTCTTGAGCACGGTACTATGTTTCCCCAGCTTCTAGGAAGTGCAGTACCAATCGATACAGATCTGGAGGGTGATACGCACACTGTTGCTTATCTTTTCAAAGAAGCAGATGCGGTGCTGGGTGATTACATTTCAACTGCAGTGTATAGGGTTCCACAGCTTGCAAGTTTGGGGCTCAAGCTTGAGTTAAAGTTTCAAGGCCGCATATTAATACGTTTGGCACCATAATTTGTGCCCCTTAATTGAGACGTCCCTATCAAACTAAACCCAAACGCCAGTCTCAGTCTCCACGCCTTGGTGAGCTGTTGCTCGATAACTCCAACCCGCTCATAGGCATGGATGAAGTGGTTAGCATCGCTCATGATCCCGCAATGCTTAGCGATGGCGGTATCCCTCATACGAAACATCAGAATGCAACCGGGTTTGATATGCTCAAGGGGGACCGGTTGAAGCCATTTCTTAGCTCCCTCTGCTAGAACCTCTATGCCACCAGTTTCCCCCCAATCCCGTGTGTAAGGCGGGATGTCGGTTGGCTCGTCACCGATGACCTCACGCCACACACCGCGGATAAGCCCAAGGCAGTCACAGCCCACACCGCGAACGCCAGCTTGATCGTGATAAGGCGTGCCTATCCAGCTTCTGGCGGCTGTAATGATCTGCTGGGCCTGATCCTCGGTCACAACGGCTCGCCCTTGTGTCCTCTGCTGGTGGCGGCATAGCGGATCAGCGTGTTGTTGCCGGGAATGTGTGGGAAGCCGCGGTAGTTATCGCCGTTGCTGAACTTTTCAAGGCAGGTTTGCCATCGCTTGTCGCAGCCGGCCTGAATTTTGAAGATATTCCCTACGCTGGGCGGGCGCACCGGTGCTTCCAGTAATGTAAGGATTGCAACGCCGGAAATGACCTCATGCCGGGAGATTTCCACCTGACGTCCTTCGTTACCTCCGCTCTGCCAGGTGAGAAGGCCAAGGGCAAACCAGTTTGCTGCGAATTCATCCAAACCAGAGACGGCAAAGCCACGATCCCCAATGAGGCTGGTGATTGCGCCTGTGGCTTGATATGCAGGCGTTTCCAGATTGACCTTACAGCGGGTATCGCCAAGGGTGGCATCGCAAGCATTCTGGAAGGTACGGCCCACGCTTTGTTCCAGCACATGTGCCATGCTGCGGACTTCCGCGACAAAGGCAGTTTTACCACGCCGGATCTGGCCGATAGATCCACGTCGCATCAGAACGCGTTCCTCTGCGTTCTGCCAGTTCACGCGCCACACCTCTACGCTGGCATTATCCCATAACCCTGCAAAGATATCGCTCTCCGAGATGCGATCGGAGGACAGCACACCTTCGGCTTCCTGTGCATCAACGGCAAGGCCAGACGAGACGCGCAGCTCTGACGGAATAAGCCCAGTCTCCGGTTCAAAACTGGTGCCGTCAAACTGCAGTGTCAGGTCATGATCGGTAAAGCCAAAGACCACACCATCCCCGCGGGTCAGGCGCCAGCACCAGCACAGCGTTGTGGTGCCGCTGGCGAGATGCGCTGTCAGGCCTTCGACAAGTTTCTTCATGGGTGTCAGGTGTCCCGAACTTCAATAAGAGGAATGGATGTGATGGAACCAAGGCGTTCCAGATCTAAGGTTACGTCAATGCTGTCTGTGTCAAACCGGCAAGGCACGTCGAACTCAAAGCCAGCGGTGATCGTAGCTCCATCTGCTGGCGCGCTATCAAAGCTGATGAGACCGGTGCTGTGGTCAGCTGTCCAGCTACTGGTTTGCTCAGTCTCGTTCACCGCTATTGAGATGCTGCCTGCTATTGGCTTCGTGATGGTGCGCCAGTATCCAAGCCCCTCTGTGCCGTAGAGTTTGCGCAATTGGAAATCGGTCTTTGTTCCGTCACCAACGCCTAGCTGCTGATCCAGAGGTGTGATGGCTTTAGAGGGCAGGGTACTTTTGTAATCCGCCCAGTCCTTGAAACGGAAAGCATAGAGCCTCCCATTGCGGGCCTCAAAGAAGGCCGTGACCTCTTGCAGCTGATCACTACTGCGAATACCAAAGGCAACATCATATTCGCGCCGGGAGTTGGCCCAGGAGGCATTGCGTTCCTCAAAGCCGGAATAAAGCTGTACTACTTGCGTGCGCCGCCGCGGTCCACCTCTGGCTCCGCGGCTGATCTTTTCCGGGAGCCGCACATCATGAAAGACCATCACAGTCCTCTGCGGCCACGGGCGATCGCCCGCTGAATATCGGCAGCCACTTGCGTTCTGGACTGGCGAAAAGATTCCACATCACGGGTTTGAATGTTGACGATCACGGGTGGCATGGCTTGTTGCTTCTCCCGGTTGCCTCGGAATTCGTCAATGATGCGCTCTTGCGGATGCATGAGAGCCATAAAACCGCCACGGCCATCAAGGCCACCCGAGCGCGGCGCTGCGCCCGTATGCCCGCCGCCCGCAAAACTTGTTGCAGGTGTCAGGAACGATTTGAAGAAACCTGCCAACAGGTTTTGCAGACCTCCTGATGGATTGCTCAACCCACCTGAAAGACCTGAGGCAATGGGCCCGAAGATAAAACGCCGTGCCGCAAGCTTTGCCATATCTGCAATCAGTGAGGTGATCAGGCTTTTAAACTCCAGCTTGCCAGTTTGGACGAAGTTCGCGATGGCTTGCTCCCCATCAGAGAACACTTTGACGATGCGGTCGCCAAAGGCAGCACCAATATCACGGGCACTGGCCACATAGGCATCAAGGGAGGCAAGAGCTGCTTCCCATCCAGTTTTGGCTTCTTCTGTAGCTTTCTTGACTGCCTTGCCGGTCTTGTCTGCTGTCTCCGCGATACGGATGAGAGCATTTTGGACAGCACGGGTTTTGATAGCGGAGAAGAGTTCGCCCAATGGATCTTCTTTTGCGATTTTAGCAACGAGCTCATCAAGTGCTCTGGAGGCAGTGGCTACCTGATCGGGATAGGGATTGGCGATCTGCTCAATCTGGATGTTTTGCAACTGGCCAATACGGAAGTTTTCATCAAGGCCCGGAATATTGGATAGAACCCGGTCGGCGGCCTGGATCAGTGTATTGAGGCCCTCGATGGTTTTGCTGATCATCAGATTGATACCGCGGATGACCGCATTGGTGGTTCCAATCATGATAGCTGCAAAGGCGGCAGGTAATTGTTCCCATATGGTTTTTATGATCTCGTAGGTGATCTTCATCTCGTTGATGATGAAGTTTCCGGTGGCTTTGGTTGCCGCGACAACACGGGTCCAGGCTGCTTCAAACCAAGGCGCCAGCGCATTGATGACGGGGGCGATGAGGCTATTAAAACCATCACGGATAAGCTGCCAGACCGCTAGCAGTGTGTCACCCATGGTGACAGAGACATCGGTGGTCTGATTGATCTCATAGGTCAGACCAGCAAGAGCCGCTGTCACCACTCCAATGGCTACAGCTACCGGCCAGAACCTGCGGGCTACACCTATGAGGAGAGACTTTAAGTCCTTAAACGCCGCAGAAACCCCTCCATTACCAAAGCCATAAATCTGGGCAAGCTGGGTGCCTTGCTGAACCAATACCAGAAACGGGTTCTGCCCACCTGCCAGCGAGACGCCGATATCGTTCACCTGAAAGAACATTTGCTGCAGGCGCAGGGTCGCTCCTCGTGAAGCACGCGCCAAGCGGGTCAAAGTGGTGGTTCTGTTTTTCAAGACGGCAATGCTCAGCAGAGCTTCCCGGCGCTCACGAGAAATGGCAGCTGTCATCTCATTTGTAGAAAGCGCTCCCTCCAGATGAGCAGCTCTGATTTCAGAAAGGGCTTGGCGGTACCGGCGAATGACGCCAAAGATTGGATTGTATCTGGCGCGTAGATCATCGAGCGCCAGGCCTTGCGCCAAATACGCGGCGGTGGTCTTGCCGATAGCAGGTGTAATACCGCTCATGCGGTTGATCTGATCAATCAGTGGCGTTGTGGCAGATGCTGTGGCTTTCAGCGCATTGGCTGAACGGGCAGCTTTAGCGGCAAGCTGCTCTAACTGTTCCCGGCCTCGGGCAACAGCCAAGGAGACCTGATCCAAGCCTGCATTAGCGGCCTCGCTGGCAGAGCCAATCTGAGTAAGGGCTGCACTGCCAGTCTTGCCGATGGCAACAAGATCATCTTTAAGAGCTTTACCGCCAATAGCAGCCAGTCTTACAGAGACCTTGCGTTCAACCATGGGCCTGTAGCCTCTCGTTGATCTTGGAGCATGCAGTCTGCTCAACCTCTGGAAGGATCAAGGCTGCGAGATATGGATTGGCACCAAGACCATCGGCAAGCCTCAAGGCCGCCGCCATGTCCCAGCCCACCACCACATAACCATTCATCGAAGAAACCGTGCGGACCTGGCCGCCCAGTCTCATGACGACCTGCCAGAGGCGCTTGCCTTGTTGGGTTTGCGGCTGGTTTTGCCGCTGCGGGCAGTCTTTGCATTTGCTTGGGCACGCACTGCAATACTGGGCGCCGCCACTGAAGTGCCATTCAGCAAGGGCGCAGAGACGTTTTTTTCTGAAGTAATGGTCTCGCCCACCTGAAGCCAATGCTGCATGTAATAAAGTAGCCAGGCATCGGCTACTTGCGGATGACGCAAGAATGCTGCGATGTGGTCAGGTGTTAACTGTGCCTTGGTGCCTGCTTCATCTTCAACACCTTCCCAATCGCGGATAACTTGCTCAGCGACGACTAAGGAGAGAATGCGGGCGAGTTTGGAAGCTTTGCCGGGTTCAAGGACTTCAGGCAGGGCTTCGTCCCCGGCGAGATCTTTCAGTCGTTCGTCGTCGCGAGCTGTGTCCATGATGTCGGTGACGGCAGGATCGGCCAGAACCCGAATGCCAGCTTCGGGGATGAGGTCATACCATTTAGGCTCTAAGCTAATATCAAGGCGCATGGTAGCTCCTTAAGCTGTGGGATTGTCGTAGGTGGCAACATCATTTTGAAGAGTGGCTGTTGCCATCCGGCCTAATGTTTCATCGCGGGCGGCTTGCCAGGCAAAACTCACCTGAATACCGCCGGGTCCTTCAATGGCAAGCTTAGGCTTGGGCAGATAGACCGCATGGGCGACAAGCTCAAAGCTGGTGTCACTGCCAAGAGCGTAACGAAAACTCAGTTTACACGGATCACCAGAAAGGGCTTGGGACAAAAGGGTCTGGTCGGCAAAGCGCACATCGATGGTGCCAGACAGCATGCCCATGGCAGGGTCTGCGCCATCAATCATGCCATCGCCGCGGATGGTCTCGATGGGCTCCAGATTGTTGGTGTAGGTGATCTGACCGGAGGTGATGTTGCCGAGTTGCACATCGTTACGAAGGATGGACCCGCTGAAGGAGCCAAAGCGTTTGAGCGCCAGTTGCTCCAAGTCACCAGTGCTGGAGGTGGTTCCGGTAATCTCGCCCTGGGCTATGAGGCTGATAGCAGCTGTCACTAGCCCCGAGCGCTGCATGGTCCAGCTGATGGAGTTGGCGCGGCATCCGGTGTTCATGGCAAAGTAGGGCACATCCGGCATGCCCACTTCAATAGCAAGACTGGGTAGATCCCACTTGCCACTTTGAAAGGCATGAGAGTAGGGCGCAGCAGAGCCTGTCGTCTCTGGCTGCCCTAAAAGCGCTTTTAGCCAGATGCCAAGGTAGCGCACATCAATGGGCACGCTGATATCGCCTTCCGTGGTGATGGCGTCTTTCACCGGTGGATAGGGATCACGGCCCTGTCCTAAGAGTTCGCTTTCCAACAAGGGCTGCTCGCTGCCAAGATTGGAACTGGCAAAGGGTACTTTCCAATATGAGCCCGCTGCCGGCGCGGTGCCGTAGTTGGCTTCAAATGCAGCCGCCAATATAGAGCGGGCACCTTGGGCGCGGGCCATGGTTATTCCTTTCTAAGCTAGAGGATCGGATGAGGCGTAGATCAGCTTAATGGTGATGCTGGCGGCTTTAATGGCTTCCGTGCCCTCAAGAGCCAGGTCAATGGGCTCTGGGGCTTCTGCTTCCACGTAGTCGCAAAGGCCAGCCATGGTTCTGTCAGCAGAAATGGCGGCACCTATAATCTGCTTAAGTGCATCAAAGGCAACATCCCGTGCCTCAGCTTCTCTTGCTTCCACCAGTACATCGACTTCGGCGCGGTGCTCATAGAGGTAAGACGGCGGAGAAAGCGTAACTTCCGGCTGACCGGGATCGCCATCGCGCAGGATCAGTATACCGGCATCAGGAATGCGCTCGGGATAGGTTTCATTACGCAGAAAAGTGACACCTTCTGGCCTCATACTTTGTAAGGCTGCAAACAAGGTCACAAGAACATTCTCGGAGGTGCTTAAGCCCATCACCGGCCTTTCCAGTTTGCAAGGATGAGACCAGGTAGGCGGCTTTCCCAAAGCTTGGTGTCGCGATCAAGGTCCAGGCGCTTCTTGAGTTTGACTTGAGGCACCAGCAAAAACACAGGGATGGTCTGAGCTCCGGTCAGGATACCGTCTTTTCGTCGGCGGCCACCTTTCTTGCCGATGCGTCCGCGTTTGGTGAAACGGGCATCCTCTGCCACCAGCAGCGAAGGCTGCCCGCGCCGATAGATAAAATGCAGGCGAAAGCCGGTGCGCCGTTCAAAGCCACTCGGCGTAATGCGCTTGTTTTGCGGTCCGCGCATGTTGGCGGCAACGCCAATGGGAATGGCAAGCCAGAAGCCTTCTTTGGATCTGATGAGAACACCGCGATCATGGGCGTCAACCACTTTGCTGGCGCGGCTGTAAACCAGACTGGCTGCTTTAAGGCTGGTTCCCCGCAAAGGATAGCTCTGCTGGCGAATGGTGCGTGCCAGTTTAGTGCCAAGACCCGCGCTTTGGATTTGCGCACGCCAGTCGTCTTTGAGGCCCTTGCCAGCAGCGCGAATGCCTTTGGTGACAGCGTTCTCAGCAAGTACCAGCTCTTTTACCATCAGGTCTTCTGGAGAACCGTTGATCTTGACGAGAAGCTTCATACGCTGGCTGCTTCCCCTTGCCAGATCAGGCGCTCTCGGTCTCGGGCGGGCTCACCGGTAAATTCATAAATCTCCCCTGAAGGCGTTCCATCGTCGGCTAAAAGCTCGAAGGTATCGTGCTTGGAAAGTTCTGGGACTTCGCTTACCCGCACATCAATGAAGACCGCATCCTGACGAAACCTGCCGCCATTGAACTGCTGCAGGGCATCGGGAGCGCGCAAGATTATGCGCACGAGAATGCCATCACCTTCACCTTGTTTGTGAAACAGCGCAGAGCGGGCCATGCTGTTGTCAGTAAAGATCAGATCAACTGCCGACTTGAAGAAGTCCATCAACCAAAGGAGCCGTTCAGCCGTACCTTGCCAAGAATATCGGTGGCCCCACCACCAACGGCTTCAATTGCTGCACCGATAAGCGTGTTATTGGTGGCAACATTGGTGCAGTGTTTGGCTGTGTTGTCCCAATAAACGGCGGCGCCCAGGCTCCACGCCTCTGAAGGTGCTTTAGCCAACTCGTAGGTTCCCAAAAGGTTTAGGATATCGCTTGTGTTCTCAGCAATATCACCAGCAGCAATGCCGAAGATAATGCCGAGCAACACACCGCTGCCAGAAGCGATTGGCGTGCCCGTGTCATTGGTGAACGTGAGCGTATTTCCCTGAGAGATGAAGTTCTTCATGGGTTTGACCTTTGACGTAGTTTTCGGGAATGAGAATGGGTGTTCGAAGGTTGCAACCAGAGAACGAACAGTATTGAATAAGTTACTCACGCTACAAGCGATCAGAAATTCCAATTGTCGCTTACCAACGCTCAGTGGGTAATTGAAGTTTGCTGTAATTATAAATCGGTTTGGTGTATTCAAGTTGATCTGAAATATATTGTAGGATCAATAGGTTAAAGTTGTTCTGTTTGCTTAAGTTAGGAAAATGATTTCGTTGTCCCGACCAGAGGAATTGCTATTACATGTCGGATCGTGTTGAGGCGCTAATGCCTCCTGTGAAGTTTTGCCGGTGCAATGGCATTAATATGGCTGTTTATGAAGCTGGCACTGGTCCAGCTGTTGTTTTGCTTCACGGCTGGCCGGAGATTGCGTATTCATGGCGTTACCAAATCCAACCGTTGGTGGCGGCTGGCTACCGCGTGATTGCGCCAGACCTTCGCGGTTATGGCAAAACGGGCCAACCAGATGAGGTCGATGCGTATAGCATGAAACATCTTATGGGAGATGTCATCGCGCTTTTGGATGCGTCGAGCATAGATCAGGCATTTGTGTGCGGTCATGATTGGGGCGGGCTGTTAATGTGGCAACTGGCGCTGTTTCATCCAGAACGGTTGATAGGTGTGATGAGCCTCAATACGCCGTTTATTCCGCGTTCGAAGATCGACCCGGTTGAAATGTATCGTCACAAGTTTGGCAAGGACATGTATATCGTGGCGATGCAGGAAGAAGGTAGGGTTGACCGTCTTTTGGACAATGAGCCGGAACGTTTTTTACGATCCCTCATGCGACGTAGATCCGTACCTTCAGGTAGAAAAGAGGCTAAGGCTCCAACAACAGACAATATGGCCCTGTTCAAAGAGTTTGAGGAAAATCGCGATGCTGAACCTCGAGGCGAGTTGCTGTTATCTCAAAGTGATCTTGATGTGTATGTTCGTACCTATCAGCATAGCGGCTTCACCGGTGGGCTAAACTGGTATCGCAACTTCTCTCGAAATTGGCGTGAAACTGAGGGAATGGAGCAGATTATTAAAGTGCCAACTCTCATGATTTGCGGGGCAGACGATGGATACCTTCCCCCATCATTGAGCGAGCAAATGCATCAGTCTGTTCTGAACCTAGAACGTCATGTTATCAAAGATTGTGGCCACTGGTCTCAGCAGGAGAAACCAGAGATCGTTTCAAACCTCCTTATTGAATGGTTGGGACGGCAACAAAGAACGTAAGTCTATTTCCCTGAGAAATATTGTTTCTTACGGGCTATGACCTTTGAGGTCGTTTCCTGAGATGAGAGCTATTGATGCTAGATGATTTCGATAGGTGTGCGTGGCAAGCATGTATAATCTAAGGGTTTATTCCGCCCTTTTGTCTTGATGATTCACCTGTTAGATTATGCAAATGATTAGATTTCCTGAAAGCAATGTCCGGATTCTCAAACCTGTTGCTGAATTGGACTATTTCGACAGCCAGGCTATTGAAATACCAAGCATAATCCATCCTTTGGAGGCGTGGCGGGTTATGATGAAAAAGCCGCAGCCGATATTGAAAGCTGCGTTCAAGGTGCGTGATGAAATTTCGTCACTCTTTGGTGTCAAGAAAATCAGCGGATTTGGTGGCGAGATACCTGACACTGTGGTGGAGGGTGATTATCTCGATTTTTTTTTGGTCGAGCACACAGATGAAAGCGCTTTAGTGCTTACAGAGAGAGACAAGCATCTTGATGTTATGACATGCATTTCGACGGACGGGTCCTCTGTCGCCGTGACATCTTCAGTGCTTGTCCATAACTGGTTCGGTCATGCTTATATGGTGCCAGTAGGTATTGCTCATAAGTGGATCGTACGTGGGTCTCTTGAATATTTGGAGAAGGAATTGGCTGGTATTGTGTAAGGGGCGCAGCATTCATTCCTGCACTATTCCACACCCGGCTCTAGAGGAGCTGGGTGGAGCCGGGTGTGGGTGGTCCTGACAAAGTACGGGTCTTGTCAGGACATTAGGGTGCCGCCGCACCAGGGTTCTTGTAGAGCCCACGATGATCAATGGCCTTGGCGGCAAAGTCGTGCCGGGCCTTTATCTCAATGCCGTCGACCTCAAAGCCTGTGCGGGTTTCAGTAAAGACACCTTCCTGGCCCTCCAGATAAGCAAACTCCACCGTATCAATGCGAACTGGATCGGCAGCCATGAACCAGGGATCCTGACCTGATGCCGGGATCAGGCGCGGTTCTTCTATGGGTTCCAGGCGACCTGCGTATGCATTCACATCCGCGGTATTGGCCGGGGTGGTGGCAGTGATTTGCTTGCGCGCTTCGACTGACCGTGGGCCGGGCGGAGTGATGATGTAGCGTGGCTGAACCGAGATCAGCCGGCCTTCTAGTCCCTTGTGCAGGCCAAAGGCACGATAAGCTACGGTGAGCGATGTCTCATCAATTCTGGCGGCAGCTCCCAGATTGTTATGCTTTGCATGAAACAACGCAGTCCCATCCTGCATGACCGGATTGTCCTTGAGGATGGCGTAGACAATATCGCTTTCAAGATCGGCGGCTGACGCTCCAAAGGAACGTGGGATCCTGGTAAAGGCATCCAAATCATCATTGATGAGGGCCTGCCGGGTGATGGCGATGATCTTGCCGTAGGTAGCCAGTGCATAGACTTCTTTGCCTTCACCCATGGTGCCGTATTGGAATTCACCAGATTCCAGCACTTTTTGTAAGTCAGGCGCACCGCCAAGCTGGGTGCGCTGTACGGGTTTGAAGTCCACGATGGTTGTGCGCCGTGCCCAGGGACGGAAGGTTCGCGGGGTGATGTCATAAGCATCGCGCAGGGTCTTGCCAGCCACATTGGCAAGAATGGCTGGAAAGTCTGAGGTTGCATGATAACCCGCGGAGCGCATGGCAAAGGCGGCGGTTGCAAGCTCCATCTTACTCATGCCAAGGGTGCTGAAACCGCGCCTCTCCAGAGCATGGCGGGCGAGTTCCAAAAGCGTCATGCCACGAAACTGCCGAGCATCCTCATTGAGTTTGTTGAGATCAGGCGAAGCGCGGTGTTGCAGTGCATTGGTGAGGGCATCGCGATAAGAGATCTCTCGAGTGTCTTGTCCTCGTGCTTCTGCTGGTTCTGAGGTTTTGCCTTTGAGCGGATCTGCCTCATAGATCTTGTCGAGGATTTCTGATCGGGCGGTCTCCAAGGACACGCCACGGGTGATTAGATCATCTGAATAGCTTTCTTCCAGCTTATGACGCCGGCACAGCTGAGTAATGGTGCTCACACGGGTTCGCTCTTCTGCACGCACGCTCTCAACGTTTGGTGCTTCCTCTGTGGAAGTTGAGGGCGAAGCTGTTTGCTCTGGCGTTTTCGGAGGGGTTGTCCTTGTCTTATCTTCTGTTGGTGGGGCTTTGGGCGTATCGGGCATCAATGCCTCCTTGGGCGAGGGGGAGAACGGCACACTGCGAATAAGGGTGCAAGGACTGAAGGAGTGGGGCATTTCTCCTATAGCCCGTGTTTGCGCACCCGGATCAGCTGGAATGGCGACTGCTGAAACTTCCAGAGGCTCCCAGTCGGTGGCACGCCAGAGTTCACGTTTGCCTTCTTGCGCTGTGATCTCATAGGTATGGACCCGGTAGCCAACAGACACACTGCGAACGGACCCTTCCAAAATACGCTGGACAATGCTCGAGGCATCTGGCGCATCGGTGAGCCGGATGGTGGCAACGCCTTTGCCGTCTTGCAATCGGACGGAGCCGGGCACCACGGAGCCCAGCACACTTTCCAGTCGCCAGGCATTGTGGGAGTTTAGGAACGGGGCTCCTGCGTCCAATCTGCCAAGGCGAACGGACCTCTCATCGACCAGCAGCTCTTCATCATATTCAACAAGCTCATCCCAACCCTCCCAGCGCATGCGTTGCACGGTGGCGCCCGTGGTCCAGACAATCTGGATAGTCCGAGCCTCACGGTCCACGCTATCTGCGCGCACTTCCGCGGCCCGCCCCAAAAGCGGCAGGTTGAATGTTTGCTCTGGCATCAGGCTTGGTCCTTCAGCGTGTTGCTCGGGGTGTCTGTTTGCGGTTCAGTTTGAGCAAGTCCGGCGCGGGAGACTTTGCGGGGATCGCTATCAAGAACCAGGCCAAGGGCATCAGTCTCATTGAGGAAGGCAGCTTGTTCCTCCGCCACCTGTTGTGGGTCATAACCACGTTTGGCGATCTGCTGGGGCAGGGAGGTGAAGCCTGCTCTGGTCTCGATAAGATCTGTTTCAGCATCCTGCTTGGGATTAACGCTTTCAAACTTGGGCGGTGCCCATTCGGCTGGCACCTCCAGCGTATCAATCAGCCCTGCGGTGTAAGCGGCCTCAACAAACCACGCCCAAATGGGCTCACAGAACATCGGGATAATGATGTGCCATTGCACCTGATCGACCATACGGCGGAACTCGTTCAACCCGGCGCGGTTGGAGGAAAAGTTGGCTTGGCTGAGGTCTCCTGTCATCAGCGCATACGGCACGCGGAAACCCGACGCGATGATATGCATCTGCACCCGGTTCCATTCGGCAATGCCACCAGAATGGCCCGGTGTGTTGAAGCGAATGTCTTTGCCGCCCCGCGCATAGGCAATCATGCCGGGCGAGAACTGCTCGATCTGGTTGCCGTCAGCATCTTCCACCGTGGGGGCAACAGAAGCTCCGCCATCGCCATCTTCACCAAGTACCACACCCACAAGGCAGGCTTCGGTCTTCTTGCGCACCATTTCAGCAAGCTGCCAGTCGCCCAGGTCTCGAAGCGCAGTCATGGCTGGTGTTCCCCAAGGGACGCCACGGGACTGTACCCGCTGACGCTCAAACAGATGGGCGACCATGTCTGCCGGGATGCGAATGGATTCTAGGCGCCGTATGAACGCGGAGGTGGTATCGCCCGGGTGGTCGGGAAACATCCAGTAGGCAGTACGCCGGCCTGTCTTGTCATATTCAATGCCTTGGCGGATAGAATTGTCTTTGGCCTCACTCAGGCGAGAGGTGTCCAGGTGATCAGCTTCTCGTAGCTCGATCTGCAACGGCACCTTGCCTTTGGCCGCGCGCAGCGGGCGTTTGAGTGCAAAGACCTCGCCACCTTCAATCATCTCACGCACGGCCAGACTGAGCAGACCATGAAAGTCTGTATGACCATGGGCATCGCAGGACTTGGACCAGACGTTCCAGAGCTTGTCGATCTTCTTGTTGCGCGCTTTGCTCGTTGTTGCCGCCCGTGGCCGGATGCCGGGACCAACCATGTTGTTGACCAGCACCTGAACCGCTTGAGCTGCTAGTGGATTGTTGCGCACCAGATCACGCATGCGCTCCCGCAGAAGACCGCCTGCTGCTGTGATCTCACTATCCGCAGCCGTATTGCTGGAACGCCATCCGTCGCTTAAGCGTCCTTTTTGCGCGCCTTCATAAAGCCGGCGTAAATTGGCAAGGGTGGCGCGGCTGGCATAGCGCTTTGCAGCCCGCGTTGGTGAAAACAGAGCCAGCGCCCGATCACTCCAGGTGAAAGGAACGTGCACCGACTTCGTTCTCATCGGATCTCCCGGGTGAACCGAACAAAGCCTGCCAGCGGTTTCTTCTTGCCACTTATCGCGGTAATTTCCGCATCAATGATGCGAATGCGGGCAAGCAGCTGGGCGCCGCTGTCGTACTCAACTGTCTTGCCCTCATAAGACACACGGGTGGCACCGGCTGCATAGGCTTTCTTCAAGGCTGCAAGCTCTGCCGATGTCCAGCTCATTTAAACCAGTTCCTTTGCTGTTTGCCGAACCAGGTGTTTTGCTTGATCTTGCGGGATCGCTTCTGCCGTTGCGGTTGGCCTGCTGGTTCTGGGGCAGATTGCTGAGCTTGCTTGAGCTGAGCTTCCAGATCCTGCCAGCGGCTTTCATCCCAGCGATCGATGCCCAGCAGCCAGGCCACAGCTCGGGCATAGACGCGGCAATCCAATGCCTCGTTGCGTTCGCGAGTTTTGACCCATTCTGATTTGGCAAACCCAGTGCGTTTGTTCTTGCGTTGAACCAGCTGCTCAGCGGTGATCTGCTTGAACCATTCAGCACTGACGCCCTGACCCACGTGGATAAAGCCTGCCGGATGGGTTTTACCAAGAGCAAGGTCTTCGTCGGTGGGCACATTCAAGCGGAAATAGCGGTAGGTCTCTAACTTGAAGACAGAAACTGCCACATTCCAAAGAGCAACGCCGCGGGAGATTTTGCGCCCGCCCTCAGTCACGTCCACATAGCTTGGCCCATCAACAGGGGCGATGCGGTCAAACCCGCCACGGCCTTTGAGGGCGATCACCTGGCCGCGACCCATCTTGCGCACCCAGGCATAAACGGAATCCACGGTCATGCCATCGCCCGTATCAATGCCCACGCGGGCGATGGACATGGGCACACCGCTCTCATGCGGCCAGGTGCTGCCACAAAGCTCGGTGAGCTCGTTCCATACATCGACCTTGGTGACATCGCCATCCAGCGTGATGTGATCAACCAACCAGCTCTCACTACCTCTGCCCCAAGCCCAAACGTCTGCCTCTAATCGCCCGGTTCGCTGAACATCAACGCCCATGGTAAGCACCAATCCGCCATGTGGGACAGTGCAAAGTTTGAAGGTCTCGCGGCGCTCATAAAGCTTTTGCCAGTCCGGTGCTTCGCCTTGTTCTTCCCAGGTCTCGCCAAGAGTGGTGTTCTTGAACGCCTTGAGAAGTGCGTCCTTACCCTGGGCTGCTTCCCAGGAGCGGGCAATCGCTTCCCAGGACAGCCAGCCAATGGGAGAATAAAGCCCTGAGATATGAAACCCGATGATGCCAGCTTCATGGGCCTTGCGGATCAATTCAGGATCTGCAGTTGGTTGCCAGCAGGCGCCGTTTGCAGGATCCATCATCCAAGTCTTAAAGCGTTCTTCGATTGGGTGGTCGCAATGCTCACACAGATAACAAACTGAACGCGGACTACCCCAATCCCATTTGAGGCGTTCGAACTTTAAATGCTGTAGGCCCAGACAATGGGGGCAGGGCACGAAGTAGCGGTTCTGGTCACTCAGCTCGAACTCTGCTTCGATGCGCGAGGCCCCTTTGATGGTTGGCGTAGACGAGATGTAGATCTTCTTGCGCCGGCCAAACGTATGGGTGCGTGCTTCAGCCAATGTGACCGGATCACCTTCCTCATCCAGATCATCTTTGTAAGCATCTACTTCATCAAGGTGTACATAGCGGATTGGCATAGACCTGAGGCCTGCCGCTGAGTTGCCGCCAGCAATGAAGAGATGCCCACCAGGATAACTTTTCTCCAACTGCGTGTTGCCGCTGTCTCGCGACTTGGCCGGGGCCACGATCCCTCGTATCGTTGGTGTTGCCTCAATCATCGGATCCACCCGCTGGCGGGAAAACCGCTTAGCAGTGGTCTCATTAGCCTGCACGGCTAAAAATGGTGCGGGCGCCACCTCCATGGTGTGCCCGATCCAGTTGATGCCGGCCTCCGTTGCGCCAACCTGAGCGGATTTGGCAAAGATGATCTTCTGAGCCCAGTGACTGGGGGAAAGTGCATCCATAATGGCGCGCATAAACGGGGTGCGCGAACTTGCATATTTGCCGGGCTCAGCTGCACCCTTTGAGGACAGATAGCGTTTGGCATCAGCCCATTGGGTAACCGTAAGGGCCGGATCTGGAGCCAGTCCCGAAAGCCAGGCGGTTTGAATGTCACTTGTGCCCTGATACTCACCCACTGAGCTCTATCTTGATTTCGGAAAGCCGGGCTAAGTGGTCACGAATGACCTCATCGAGTAACTGTTCCATCTTGTGCGCATCTACGCCAAGTTCGGCGGCCATATTGGCGGCAACACGCGCTGGTAGTTGCAACCACGAGTCTCGCTCTTTACGGGCCAGATCAAACACATGGTTTACCGCCGCACGACGATCAATGAGCTCGCCCTTGAGCTGCTGCAAGAGCAGCTTGGAGCGTTGTGCCTTTAGTGCCTCGTTTGCTGCCCTTGCCTTGGCATATGTAATGCCTTGGGAGCTGCCAATCGGGTCTGCACTCTCGGGAATAGCAGTAGGTGCCGCAGGTTGAGGCGGGTGAACCCTGGAGCGTTTGTGCTGCCTGCGTTTAGCATTGTCTGTCGATGCCTCCCATTCCGCATCCGCTTTGACGGGATCAATGCTGCCATCGGCCTCTAGTGTGACCCTGCCGAACTGGATTGCTTTACGAACGGCGGATTCTCCTCTGCCAGATAAACCCAAAGCTTTACGGTGGGCGGCATATGCACGTCGCGACAGTCCCATGTATCAGGTCCATAAATGATCGATTTCATCAAGAGACACAGCAATATCCTGTGCCGAGTGTGACCGTAAGGAGGTTTGTTGGAACTCCTGCTCTTCTGGGCTTTCAAGATAGCGGTCATAGACTGCCTGAATGATCGCCTTGTTATCCTGTGAGCGGGCTGACTGTTCCCACAAGGCATCAAACCAGCTTGTGTAGAACGCTGTCACTTTGTTATCCACGTCTATGTCGAACTGCTCGGTGCGTAGGTTCATGTTGAGGTTCATTGAGGAGCGCATCACCGCCTGACCGTGCTCGCCAGAGACAATCACCACCTTGGCGTGGACGGACAGACAGCGGAATGCCTCCACACCCAACTTCTCGATAAGTGGTCCAGCAAACTTGGGCGATTTTTCAAAGGTGCCGCGATCAAGAAGAATGCGGATATTTTTGATCCGGCCTCCCATCTGGATCTGCCGGGTCCGTTCCACATCATAGATCCCAGTGGTCCAGGTCGAGATGCGTACATCTGCGAGACCCAGTTCTGAGACCATGTGCTCCATGGCATCTATGGCGGAGAACTGTCCTGCTGTAAGCCCGGTGATGTGCAGACCAGGTTCCAACGGGCCGATCAGAGCTGCCGCACTTGCTGTTCGATGAATTACGGTGCGGGTTGCTTTGGACGCATATCGGAGTGCGCGCGGACGGCCTTTGGATTTAGCCATCAGCGCATACCAATGTTCTGATTTCATCAAAACTGCGGCCATCGCCCAAAAGTGTGGCTTTCTGGCCGGTGTATTCCTGCCAGCGGGCCACAATCACATCACAGTATTTGGGATCAAGCTCCAGCAGCCGTGCCTTACGTCCCATCTTTTCGCAGGCAATGAGGGTAGAGCCGGAACCGCCAAACGGGTCGAGTACCAAATCTCCTTGCTTGGTTGAGTTTTCCAGCATCTGCTGAATGAGAGAGACTGGCTTCATGGTCGGATGTTCAGCGCTTCTGATCGGCTTGTCGTGGTGGATCACAGTGCTATCAGCTGAACGCATGCTCATGTGCTTGCCTTCAACAATCACCACCTGATCTCCCAGATCAATCTGTAGACTACCATCTGGCATTACTCGCAAGGATTTGCCGTCCGCTTCAAAAACGGTGGTGTTGGTGCGACCGCCATACCAGCTGTGAGAGGCTCCAAGCTTCCAACCATAAAGGATGGGCTCGTGGCGCCACTGATAGTCTGCGTGCCCGATCACCAAAGCTGGCTTAACCCAAATGAGGCAGCTGGAGAGCTTAAACCCTGCCTCCACAAAAGCCCGGCGGAAACTCCTGCCTTCGGTTTCAGAATGAGCCACATAGATGGGTGCGCCTGAACGCATCACCGAGGCAGCGCAGGAAAACGCATCCAGAAGGAGCTTGCGAAACGCGCCGCGGCTCAAATTGTCGTTCTTGATCTTTCCAGCCGCGCCTTCATAGTTCACGTTGTACGGCGGGTCGGTCCAAACCGCATCTACCAACTTACCTGCGCACAGCGCGCTCATTTGCTCCATGGTTGTGCTATCGCCGCACATGACACGATGCCCACCAATAAGCCAGATGGCACCGGGAACCGAGGCGTGCACTGGATCTGGTGAGGGAACATGATCCTCATCACCATGCGGAAGTGGAGGGGCGTTCTCACTTCCAAAACCTAAAAGGTCACCAAGCTCCTCATCGGAAAAGCCCAGAACATCCAGATCAAAACTATCATCACTGAGCGCGGCCAGTTCTTCACGCAACAAGGCGTCATCCCAGCCCGCATTCTCAGCGATCCTGTTGTCAGCAATGATGAGCGCACGGCGCTGTACTTCAGATAGATGCGCAAGCCGAATGGCAGGGACTTGCTTAAGCTCCAGTCGCTGCGCTGCAAGCAAGCGTCCGTGGCCAGCGATGATATCGTTGTCAGCGCCGACTAGGATCGGGTTGGTAAAACCAAACTCGGCAATGGAACTGGCAATCTGGGTAATCTGCCAGTCGGGATGCGTTCTTGCGTTGCGTGCATAGGGCACCAGCGCCGCGATGGGCATCATCTCGACTTGCAATTGGAAACTCCTGTTGGCTGGGTGCGAACCATGGAAATCAGGGTGCGCACCCGAGTAGCCAAAGTGCGCACCCTGAGGTGATGGGTTCGACTGATGCCCTGCGAGGTGAAAACTAATCGTCTCAGTAGGTTATTGTTGCTGTGTTGCGGTGCAAAATTTGCCAAGTGCGCACCTGCGCACCCAAACTGCGCACCCAAAAAATCCGCCTGTAACTGGCGATCTGGTGCGCAAAGCCCCACCGCATACGGTTGCGGCCCGGAAGGACCCAAAACCCGGACTAGGGGATGCTTGGTATCGGATTATACGGGTGGTTTGGCGCGGCTTGACTCGATTGGAGGAGGGGCCGCAGCTCCACTGAGCATAGCGGCAATGTGCCTGAAACTACCCGATTTTGTCGCGCCAATAGTTCGGGTGATTTGTAGGGGGAGGCGGCACAAAGCAGCTGAACCCAGCCCAAAGTGGATGTGAGACGATGCCAGCCAGAAACAGACGGCACCAGCAGATAAGGCCCCTCTTGTTATTAGAAGCGCTCCGCCCACACTCAAGGCGCGCCGTGCCCTCGCAAATCCTAGGGTATGATAGACCAAAGCCCTTGATTGTGCAGGCCGCTATGGCATTCCACGGTACTCAGATAAGCACGGCTACTCCATGTGTAGGAGGGACAAGCAACCAGGAGGAGCAAGCGCCATGCACGTCAATTACATCTACACAGAACACCCGCAATGGAGCTCAGAAATTCTGCAATACACCAATGAAGAAATGCGCGAGGTCTTTGGCGATAAGCTCACTGAGGAACTCTGGGCCGGCAAGATCATCCTGCACAAGGGCGGTGCCTACCTGGACATGCTGTCTGCGGCGCGAGAGAAGCTGGCAGCAGAACTAGAAGCCTAAACCAGCTGCACCCCAAACATGACGAACCCCGCCAAGAAGTGCGGGGTTGCAGTCGTGAGAGGCGGGCAAGGCGCCTATCCCGAACGGAGGAAGGGCTATGAGAACCAGCACAATCAGAATTGCAGCACACGATCTGGCTAAAGCAGGCTTTGATGAACATAGGCCCTATGAGGCGTGCGACCCAATAGCTTGTGAGCTCGACGATAAGGCTGCGGTCAAGGCCCGTGTTAACGCAGACAGCATGACGCTTACGGTGGAAGTGAATACCGACCAGCTCCTCGACGCAGCGACCACACTTCGAGAGCTTGGTCTGATTTGAACCAGCTGGATGTCAGTGCATGGATTATAACCCCGCTCCGCGCGGGGTTCGTCTTTTGGCAAGTTTGGTGCCGCCAGAAGATTCGTTTGTGGTAAAGGAGGCATGGGCACCCCTTCCGGGTCTCTAGTGATGCACCTTCCCGGTCTATGGATGAGCTTTCAAAACTCAGGTCAAACCAAAAAGGCCTGAGAGGCACTGTGCCTCCCAAGCTAGAACATTCCATGAGAGGCGGAACCTCTCAGCATTCCAATGCTTTTTAGTCTTTTGAGACTTCCAGTGCGCAAGGTTCAAGCAGCTCGGATATCCTCTCGCTACTCCCTTGCACATTTTCTATGTGATTGCGCACAGTATCAAACAGCGTCAGCAACGCTTCATATTCCTGGGTATGCTCCATGCGTTCGCTCATCACCACGCTCATGGAATAGACTAGATTTTTGAGGTGGTTAGTTGATAATCGAAGCTGATCCACTTCATTGCGAAGGGACGTATGGGCACATTTCTCTTTTCCAGTTTCAGTCATATCAAAGCCCTCTTCGTTGGCTTGTTGAACAAACCACTCAGCAGAAGGCTTGTGACAACCCACTGGCGAGCGGGAGGTTCACAACCTGACGAAGACAGGCGGGTTTATTCCCCCGCGAGGGGTATTATATTCACCGCCCTCCCGCCCATAAGCGAGAGTTTGCGTAAGGAGAGCTAACTCCGAACACAAAATGACCGACAATTAACGGCTGCGGTGACCGCTTCGTAGAGGTTGTGATGCCTCAAGATGACCATGCGATGAATGTGGCAAGGTGTCAATGCAAGTAAACCGAATTCCTCCACAAACCCATGGGATTAGCCGGTCATGAATGTAGAGGGTAGAGGCATGATCGTACTTATCTTTGGTGTTTTATGGTGCGCTGTATGGTCAAAACAGCCGCCACAGCATGTCGGTGAGCGGTAGAGCGCGTGAGCCCCACCTGAATGCAGATGGGTCGCCAGCGGAAGCCTTCCGCACGCATCCAGAGTATTTTCCTGTCGTCGGGCTCTGGCACGTATCGCAGCCAATCGATGGCTTCTTCCATGAGCTGAATGTCCCTGGCGCTGGGTACCGCTCGGATTTGAGGTTTGTTGTAACCATAGGCTTCATGAACATCATGGATGATCTGCGGCCAAGTGTTGCCATCGCGGCGTGGAGATGACCGCGGCGGGTTGGGAAGTCGCCGTAACGTGCTGGCAGCAAGCTCCAGTCGGTCGACGATCTCTGTGGTGCTGAGTGTCATGATACCTTCTCGGTAGTTGCCTCTTGCGCTTCCAAAACGCTATGCAGCACCCGGATATGGAAGTTTCGCGCTGCCATGATGGGCTCAGTCAAGGTCATCAGTTGACCGGGTGTAGGCGCGATAGTCTTGCTGCTGCGCCGCCAAGCCTGACAAGCGGCAAAGATTACGTCCGTTGGATAGCTGCCCAAGTCCTGGATCCAGTCCTCGATGAGCTGAGTGATGGCCTCTGGTGGGAGGCGTTTCTGCGGGTAGTGGTTGAGAAGTTGTCCGACAGCTAAACTCACCGGTTCTGCCCCTCCAGGTGAGTTGGCCTGTGTGAGTGTGCCCAGAAGCTGCTCAAGTTCCTCAATCTCCTGAGTTGTCCGTTGCGCCTGGCGTCGTTCTGGTCTGGTGGTTACCAGATGCTGTAAGAGCCTCATCCCAGGCTCTCTGCCAAACAAGGGAAATGGATTTTTTGCGCTGGGTGGCTTCATGGGATCGAAAAGATTGCTCATGGGATTTCTCCTTGGCTGGCACTTTGGGTTTTGCCCGAAGTTGTTCACAGGTGGTGTTTTGGGGGATAGGGGGAAAAGGTTCTTTTGATGGTTCTAAATGACGGTTCAAGGGGGGCACCACGTGCCGGTTGGTAGCGGCACCACATGCCGGTTGGTGCGGCACCACGTGCCGGTTGCTGGAGGGGCCATCCGGCACGTGGTGCCGGTTGGTTGTTCCCGGTTTGATCGCCGGTAAGTTTTCTAGGGCAGGGTGGTCGTTTGTATCGGTGATGGGTTTGCGATCAGCAAAGCCTGTGAGGATGAAAATATCGGACCTCCGAGAACCATTGGCGCGGCGACGTTGATAGCGGGTGATGAGGCCCACCTCTTCCAGATGAGTTAGGCAATTGCGCAGTTTGCGCTCGCAGCAGCAGCAGGCCTCCTGCAGCGCGGCTTGCGATGGCCAGCACAGTCCGTACTCGTCTGCAAAGTTGGCGATAGTGACGAGCACAAACTTCTCGATCGGATCGGTGATCTCAGTGCATTGATAGGCCCAGGTTATGGCTTGAACACTCATAAGTTTGAGATCCGGTTCTCGCGGATTTCTTTTTGCCTGAGCCAGTCCAAGACCGCTTTGCGACGATAGAACACACGTCGCCCTGTACGCACACAGGGTGGGCCAATGCGCATGGTCTGCCAGCGGCTCAGCGTGTCGACGCAAACGCCAAGCTCTTTGGCAAGCTCTGCTCGTGTCATCCAGCCATCAAGGACGGCCTTAGGCTCTGTTTGTTCAGGGTCTGGGGTAGGGATGCTCTCTTCCATGTGCTCCTCCAAAGCAGGACCGGTTGAGACTCAAACGGTTTGCGGAAAAGCTAAGCATGGAAGGTCAATAGGCACGTAGGCGTTGATGGGCGTTCATAGGCGCTTAAACATTTGAGCACTGCCTATTGAGGCGAAATAACCCTCTACCAAACGCAGTTCGAGATGCGTAATGAGGCGTGGAATTCGCCTCTGTTAGTTCATGAGGGTTTGGAATATCCCTTAAATATCAATGGGTAATTTTAGATTCTTGGCGACGGCAAAACCTTTCAGTATTTCAAAAGGTTGACGCACTGGTCAAATCAACTTTGTTGGGACAGCACAATTGAGAGACTGGCCTGTTGTTAGCCGGTAAAGGTCTTAAGTTCTGCTGGAAATATCCTGACCTAAACGGCAGACTGAATGTGAAATACATGCGGCGGCGTGTTCTTTGATGAGGCCCAATAGAAGCTGGATGCCACAAGGCAGGATTTAAACAGCAGATATTAGACGCAGGTGATTTGCCTCGCGCCTCAACTTTTCTTCTTCATGATGTTTGGGTTGCGCGAGGGGAGGGAAACCAATGACGCTGCCATCAAAGGAGTATTTCACCTTATTTGAAGCTGAAGCGCGCTGGGGTGCCCCGTTAGGCACCATCGCTGGTTGGGCAGAAGTTGGCCGCTTTCGCATTGTCACCAGTACGCCGCATATCGCGTGTGGTGATCGGCGCGTTTTTGGCATGGTGGAGCTGTTTGGATCAGATTTGTTCAAGATGCTGAGTACGACAGGAAAGCGCTCCCGCTGTTGTTTGGTTCAGCGTGTGATCCCGTTTCACCAAGACTGTGCTGAGCTGCTCTATGTGACCAAGCCAGAACAGGGCTTGAAGGTCCAGCCCGATGAACTCTGGATTCCAGCCATCGATCTTTATCGTTTTGAAGAGAAGTACGGCCTTGCCCAGCGCGCTGGTAAAGGTGGTCGTGAGCCGAAATATGATTGGGAGGGAATGTGGGCACCGCTCTGCGTGCATATCTTTGCAGAAGGCGTTCCCAAAACCATGCAGGAGTTGGCGAATGAAGTGCAGGCCTGGTTTATTGAGGCGTCTCCAACCGGAGAGGCGCCTGATATGAGTACCATCCGCCGCCGTATTCGCCCCATTTGGGAGGCACTGAAGAAGGAGCGGGAGAATTAGAGACAGGTGCAGGCATGTTGGGGGGAGGCGATGCAGCAACCTGCTGTGCTTGTTGTGATGGTTTTTGTTTCACATACTCCGCCACCGCATTGACGCTATCACGCAGTGGAGATTCCATTAGATGGGCATAGCGCTGTGTAGTGCTCATCTGGGTATGGCCTAAGAGTCGACCGATAACCTCAAGAGACGCACCACCTGAGACCAGAAGAGACGCAAATGTATGGCGTAGGTCATGAATGCGGACATCGGATATTTCTGCCTTCTTCAAGATGCTCTGCCAATACCGGCGCATTTCATGAACGGGTTTACCAGTACCGTCTCCTGGAAAGAGCCAGGGGCAGTCCTCTAATACAAGATCCAGTCGCCTTTTCACTAGATCAGCCACTTCTGCGGAAATAGGCAGGCGGTGGGTGCGCTTCTGTTTGGTAGTCGTTGCTGGCTTAAACCAGGTGAGCAGTTCCAGATTAAAGTGCTCAAAACGAGCATTACGCACTTCTCCAAGGCGGGCGCCAGTTAGTAAGCACAGGCGGATTACATCGGCTCCACGCTTGTCTTCGCTGTTCTCCAGCGCTGTAGAGAGACGGTTGATCTCGTCAAAGGACAGAAACCGCTCGCGAGCATTCTCAGGACGCTTGTGAAACCCTTGGGCAGGGTTATCTGAACGCATCTTCCATTGCACAGAGAGGTTGAACATCTTGCGCAAGATCTCGCCAAGCCGGTTAGCACGGATTGGTGTCGGGCAGGGGGCAGATCGGAGCAGTAGTTTCTTAGTGGGACGGTGACGCCCAGCAGCCATCTCAAGCAAGAGCTTATTGACGTCTGCTGGAGAAATCTCGCGCACCAATCGGTTCCGCCACTGCGGCAGTACCAGCTTGGTCAACATGGAAATCTGGTCAGCTCGGTTGCGGACGGCCAACTTAGGCAAATGCTCGTCAATGTAGCGCTCAACCAAATCACTTATTCGGGGCACAACACGTTCTGCTTCCCGGTTGCCCAGCGGGTCGCACTCCATCTCAATCTCGCGGCGGATAGTTTTGGCGCGTTCTCGGGCTGCTACTACGCTCCAAGCGGGCCACATGCCAATGGTATAGCGGCGTTGGCGGCCATTAACACGGTAGGACAGATTAAACGCCCTGGAGCCGGATTTATAGATCACCAACGCAAAGCCCAGGACCTCAGTGTCAAATAGTTGATATTGGCGCACGGTTGGCTTTGCAGCGCGTGCTATCTTTTCTGTAAGGCGTTGACGACTATGCACAATACACTCCCCCTCACATGCCATCCCAGTAATGCGTAGTGTGCTAGCACTTGCAAGATTAAAGTCTTGGGGTGTTAAGCGCAGGTGCACAAGGGAGAGCCTAGAGGCAGACGCCTTTGGGCGTATAGGCGTTCATAGGTGTTTGAGGTATTAAAAGGGTATGCAAAGTAATAGTCATAGTAAGTGATAAACGTTGCTGAACAACATAATTAAACGGTTGTTTTCAGACCCCGCCGTTGAAACTCACAAAGCCTCTTCAATTACGCCATCAGTATCATCAACATTATTGGCCTTGGGTATAAGGTCGTACACATCTGGGGCCACGACCTTTTCGATTTGCAGTTCCCTCTCAATACGTATGGCTTCATGAAGCGCGACCGGATTTTGGATGATAGTGAGCTGAGCCAGGTCACGCCCGCCCGATATAAAAAATACTTGGTAAATGAAGTACCGATCCTGAAAGCTGTTTGCGGCTGCCCACTCATTGTCAGTGAACTTTATGCTCCCTGATTTCGTCTCGATGAAGCGGTTGATTAAGTCAATTTGGTCAGGGTTTTCTTTGAAGGTGGCGCGTTTCTCTTCGGTATCAAAGCTGAGAAAATCACACCCAAATGACCTATTCCCTTGGAGATGGGCCACGGTTAGGGGCCAACGACCTTCTTCAATTTCGAATGCCTTTGTCCAGTGTTCCGCATCAGCTGTGCGGTAATTGTCAGAATTTTTTGGGCTTCCGATGGGGCCGGTTGGCCTAGCAACCCGAAGCGTTCGCTTAGGCTTTTCGTTCGTGGTTGGAGATGTTGATGGAGGCATATCCCGTGGTTGCACCGCCAATTTAACATCGGGACCGGATGCTCTTGGATCGTTATCAGCCTCCACTTTCCCTTCTGGGCTTTTGTTAGCCTGATGATAAGTTGGATCTACATCGTTAGACTGGTGAGAGCTCCCAGGCGCAGGGCCAGATGCCAAAGTCTCTGCATCCACGTCGGGTGCATAAGGTGATTCAAATGCCCGGTCGGTGCCTTTGATAAGGGAGACGAGCTCCTCTTCACTAAATGACGTCAGATCGTGCTTGAGCTGACTGAGAAGTAGTTTTTCAGATGAAGCCATGAGATAGGGGAAGAATGCCGCCCCATTTTGCAATTCAAAGATTTCAGCGATGCCATCAGAAATAGCTCGAAGACTCTGGCTAATGATCTCATCTTGTGACCCTGTGTCGTCTATGGTTATCACAATCTGTTCTTTATCCAAGCTATGTTGCCACGGTTCCAGCTGTTCCTTAATCGTCTCTGCATTGATGCTGAACTCGATCTCGACCTTTCTGGCCACAGTCAGGGTGGTGGATTTGAAACGCTGATGGATTGCGGTGTATGACAATCCAATGCTTCGAAACGCTAGAATATATGGCTTTGCACGGTTGTAACGAGAAACAATTTCTTCTGAGAGAACGCTAGAGACTTTGTTGATTAAGCAAAGTCGAAGGTTGAGTTCATCCTTGCTTAACGTGGGCACTCCAAAGCGCGCCTCCACATGCTTGGCATTACGTCTAGAAGGTAGATCAATGAGCCGTAAGTGCGTCCTTGCTGACGCAGGTAGATCATTGCGATGCGCATAGTAGACGCCTTGCCGCTCACACCAACTGCGTTGTCCTGAGTTTTGAATTGGTAGAAACCCTTCAGTTATAAATTTGTCTCGCTCCTGCCCCCCAAGCTTAGGATCAAAGGAGTCTCGCTCTAGGATTTGCAAGTACAGTCGGCCAGCTACCTCAGGTTTGACATTTAGGGATGGCAGAGAAAGTAATAAATGGTAGATCTGTTGCTCGGGCAGGTCATCTAGATTCCGTACAACTCCAGCCCGTTCAAGACCACGTCGCCATATGGCTGCTTTGAGTGGGAACTCTGATTGGCTGTTGGTGTCATGGCTGTGGGGGGCTTTGAACAAGGCTGATAGAACCCCAGGCGCGATCATCATGTCTCGCGGCGCACAGTGTTTGTTTTCTTTGGATTCAAGCCAAGGCCTGGACTGTATTTCCAAGTGAATTGTGCTCGGCAATGTCTCTAGATAAGGCCGAAATTTAGCATGACCGGATTCGCGGGCTTGCAAATTAACCTTAAACGAAGGCTCCGCTGCGAGCGGATCAAGGCGATCATCATATGCTAACCAAGCGAGAATAACGTCACTTGGCGTTGTCATCAAAATTTGGTCAAGCCCAAAAACCGTTTCGTGGGTTGCCTTGCAATTGTAATCCCACCTCAGATCACTGTGCTGGACCTGCCTAATGGTATTCCCATCGGAAACAGTGAATTCTTCTGGAAGAGCTCCAATTATGTGCTCGCGCCATTTTACAGGTAAGTCCTCGGTCACTTTTCGTGGCCACTGATTGATCCCCAGCCAAACAAGGAACTGAGCGAGGTCATCGTTTGTTTCATCGAGGCCATTGTCGGAAGGGGAGCCTACAAGCACCTCCGGGTGACCAGAATATAGTGCAGAGGTAATCTCTCCAGGCGAACTATAGCTCTCAGAGAGGTGGACAGATGTGATATCATGCCAACATCCATCCTTGCATTTGACTTTGAAGACACCGGGCGGGCGATTTCTGCTTTGATCGTGCAGAGCATAAATGGTCGCAAGGAAACTTGCTTGCAATTTGTCTGGGGCATGACCTTTCTTCAGTAGCTCATTCGCTCTTTTACGCAGGGCCCCGACAACTGCATCTGCACTGTATTCAGTTACTTGAAACCCTTTCAACATTTGGATCGTGTCGCGTATATTTTTTTCTTTGCTTACAGCTAGAAGTTCGGTCCATAGCTCTGGGCAAATAAATCGAGCGTTGGCCCATGTCGGAAGTGCTAGATGCTTCATTTCCTTGGAAGGAGCGGGGAAAGGACACGATGTTGCCTTCATATTCTTACCGCTTATGTCGATAAATAAGCGAGTGTCTTGAGCGTTTTCCGGCACAAAACGAGCAAGGCCCACAATCGCCGTTGCCCTTTCTCTAGTGCTCAGTTCTGCATGCCGAAGCTCCTTCACGATATATTGTGGGTCCATTATCGATACTTTGAATTGCTCGCGGAGCAGATCTTCGACACTACTATCTTCTACCTTTGCGAGGCGGCCAAAGAGGCGAGCCGGAAGATAGTCAGCGTATCTCTTCGGACCGATCCTAGCATCTACGGGTGTCCTCCAAACGTCATCCCTACAAAGAACAAGAGGAAGCGTAGATGCGCGTTCCCAAGCTGCATCTGCAATTGGCTTAATTGGATCGGGGAAAGCTTGACCTGGGACAAGCCACAGGAGCGGCTCTTCAATTCTTCCGGCTTCGCGCAAGTCGTCAAGGACTTCTGCATGAAAACGGCCGAGTGCAGCCAGTACTTTGCGGTTTAGTTCAGATTCTGCATTTATTGTTTTTCGGCTAGAATCAAGCTCAAGCGTAGCGTGAAATAACCCGCAAAACGGAAGAGGAAGCGAAGTGGGGAAATAACAATGAAGTTTTTCGAAGCTGTTATCCTGTCCAGTACGGATAGCAATTGCAAGTTCGAAACCTCTCTCAAACTCGCCTTCACCAACTTTCCCAAACTTGTGCCTTAAAATCCAGTCTTGAGTACTGGTTTCTGAATGACTTTTGAGTACCAGGGATATGTACCCGTCTTCTTTTTCTATCTTCGTCCAGCATTTCTCATTGTGGTCTGGCAAACGGATGCGGATGGACTGGATGGCGCGAACAAATAACAAGAAACTCGGCTCGAATTCTCTTACCTGGTCGATTGCGCGATTTAGTGCGTTTCCGTCGCGAAGCGGCGCAGCGATTACTGTGTCATAACCATCTGCGCGTAACTGGCGTGCGCGTTTAAGTACAAGTGAAAGCTTGTCTTCTTCGAGCACATCTAATTCCGCCCCTCTCGCGGGAAATGCAAGCAATGGAGGTTGATTTGTGTTGCTTGAGGCGAAGTTTGCTGCAATCTCCGCATTTTTCCTGGCAAGCTCGGCAACCACTGCATGTGCGTGAGAGCGCGAAAAGCCAAGCTCGAGGTCCCCGCTGAAAATAATTGGCGCTTCAGTCCAGTTCAAGATAGCGCGAAACCCCAGCCCCTTAGCTCCAATCATTAGTGCTGCTTTTGTCGGTTTGTCACTGGTGTGTGCGGTCATAAGAGATTTTAAACCGCTCATCTGAAAGAGCTTGCCAGTATTAGCTACGAAAAGCGCGCCCTCGCTAACCTCAATGAGCACTTTTCCTGTTCCGCCAGCATCGCTTGCGGCATCAGCTGCATTCTGTACGAGTTCCAATAGCTCACGATCGGCATAATCTGCAGTCACTTGCTTTTCAGCCCGAGAATGTCCAAGGAGGAAAGCAGGTTTTTCCAGATAAGCATTACATGATGCTTGTAACTCACTCGCGATGAAAGCATCCCAAGCGTCTGATGTTTTGAGACAGTCCTTGTCTTCGTTATTGGCTACGTGCGAACAGGCCATCTGATACTCGCTGATTTTTAGATTGAATTGAAATCACGATCCAAGTTTGACAGTGTTTGCTGTCGAGACACCATCTCAGCTACTTGATGTTCTTGCCCTTCGACCTCAATACAGTGCGAATGAAGATCACAATGAACTCACTTATAGGTCGGTTCATGTCTCCATCCTGAGTGGTAGCAGTTGTTTAGGCAGCAGCTAGAGATTGAAATAATATTCAATCTACAATCAATCAAGTGACTAAATTGACGTAACTGGCTAGTTATCCGCAATGTCTCAAATGAGCATCAATGAGATAGCTGGAAATAGAAGTGTTTCTTCGTCAGTGAGGGACAGAACGGAACGCACCAGACAGGTTTGGGTCAAAAGGCCGACTAGTGTTCTGCGTCAACACCACGTCAACAGCTGTATTTGGATTGAACTGTACATTACGCCGCTTGGTGTCGTACATTCTCATTGAGTTTCGTGGGAGTTGCTAAGCTGTATCAGCAGCTTGTATGTTAACCCATTGATATTATTAAATACTCGAATGTTCCAAATAAGAGGCTCATAACCTGAAGGTCGCAAGTTCAAATCTTGCCCCCGCAACCAAAATTCAAACCGCTAGGCCAATGGCTTAGCGGTTTTTTTGTGTCTGGATTTTGCGGGGGTGACTTGCGCAGGAAGCTGTATGGAAGCAAGTGATTTGATGCAACTCTTCAGAAATTTAGCACACAGTTCTGATGGAATCCAAAAAGTTGGTGGTACTGGAAAGTTATAGTGCCTGCATGCCAATAGAATGAGTGGGTAGATTCCGTGCTTCATTGTCGAAAGTTCATTTGTTTTGTCATGATCGGAAACTACTACAGTTAAGATTTCTAATAACTCCTTACCGTCATGGGTAATAGGTAAATCAGGAATAGTAATACCGTGAAGTTGCCCGCCAGAGAAAAGATCATGTTCGGATTGCTCATCAGGAGCCCAAAGCTGCATTGTGCAATGTTGTAGTTTTTTGAACAGAGATCTGCTAAACGCCCAGTCGACCCATAATCTTCTAATAGTGCAAATAATGCAGAGAGAGTGGGAATGAGGGTGCTACCTGCTGTAGCCTCTTTAAAATAGGCATTGTCGCCTGATTGTCTGACGTCAGCCCCTATGGGTCCAAATAGCAGTATTTGATAAGAGAGTGTTTTTGGCTCATCGTAACCACTGAGGAGTGGGACATGAACTAGACAACAGGAACAGGCAATAGCCCTGGCGAGAAGATCGTCAAAGATATCAAACGCGCCACCCGCAAACCCTATTCATCAGAAGAAAAGATCAGGATCGTGCTGGATGGGCTGCGCGGTGAAGACAGTATTGCTGAGCTATGCCGCCGGGAAGGCTTATCACAAGGTATCTACTACAAGTGGTCGAAAGACTTCATGGAAGCAGGCAAGCGGCGTCTGTCTGGTGACACGGCGTGTGCGGCAAATACTGAAGAGGTTAAAGACCTCCGCCGGGAAGCTCGCGATTTGAAGGAAGTGGTGGCTGAACAAACGCTTGAACTCCGCTTGCTCAAAAAAAAACATGTTCGACGGTGGGGGCGACCCAGAATGAGGTATGCCGCATCTGAGAAGCTGGAGATCATCAGGTTGGTTGACGAAGGCCACCTGTCAGCTCGCCAAACACTGGCCAAGCTCGGTATTCCCCGCACCACGTTCTATCGTTGGTATGAGCGTTATCTACAGCGCGGGGAGGCTGGACTGAATGATCAATCTCCCAAACCCAGGCACGTCTGGAATCGCATTCCTGACGAGGTAAGGCGCAAGGTCGTCAAGCTGGCTTTGAAAGAGACGGAGCTATCACTTCGGGAATTGGCGGTTACGTTCGCTGATCGGGAAAGGTATTTTGTATCAGAGGCTTCTGTCTACCGCGTATTGAAGGCACACGACCTGATCACCAGCCCCGCCTTCATCGTCATCAAGGCAGCGAGTGAGTTCAAAGACAAAACGACAGCCATCAATCAGCTCTGGCAAACGGACTTCACCTATCTCAAGGTTCTCAGTTGGGGGTGGTTCTATCTCAGCACCAACATGAGGGCTGAAGATGTGACCGACACATTGGATCTAGCGCTGCAGGCATCAGGTTGCGATCAGGTTCACGTTGCCCAAAACCCCCGGTTATTAAGCGATAATGGCTCCAGCTACGTCTCTGGTGATCTGGCAGAATGGTTACAGGGAAAAGGTATGAAGCACACGCGCGGTGCACCCTATCACCCCCAAACCCAGGGAAAGATCGAAAGGTGGCATCAAACTCTGAAGAACCGGATTCTGCTGGAAAACGACGCCCTGCCGGGTGACCTTGAAGACCAGATCGAAGTCTTCATCACTCACTACAACCATGAGAGTTTAAGCAACCTCACGGCCGCCGACGTCTACTTCGGGCGCGACAAAGCTATTCTAAAACAAAGGGAAGGGATCAAACGAAAGACACTCGAAATGCGCCGCTTGCATCACAGGCAACACGCCGCATAATCAAACCAACCAGATCAGCCAAACTCTCTTAGTTTTCCAGCTCCTGGACCCAAAAACTCTGCCGACGCACAATGAGGACCACAGGCAGCCATCATAACAATCCGGTCGCCCCGAACCTATTGGAGCAGGATTTCTCATGCCCCGGCTCTGGTCAGAAGTGGGGAGCGGACATTTCTTGGGTCTGAACGGCGGAAGGTTGGCTGTATCTGGCGATTGTCGTGAATCTGTTCTCAGGACGCATTGTTGGCTGGATGACTAGCCAGCGAATGAAGGCAGATCTGGCAGTAAGGCACTCAAACGGCGCTGGCGATATGCTCCTCTCTAGATGGCCTCATCCATCATTCGGATAGGGGGCAGTCAGTATTGCTCTGATGCTTATCTGCGGCTCTCAACGAGACATGAAATCACCTCTTTCATGAACGCTAAGGGCGATTGCTTTGATAATTCCATGGTGGAAACCGTGTTTAAAACTATTGAGGAAAAAATGTTGTGGTGAACGCATTTTTCAAATGCGGCAAGAAGTAGAAAAGGCAATTGGCCTATGCATCGAGGGCTTTTACAATCCCACTCAGCGTTAGGCTATCAATCGCCAATTTCCTTTGAAACGCAGCGTGAAAAAGGGAGGAGGAGGCTCTCCACTTTTCCTGCGACAGTCCAATTTCATCTACTATCAGATTTGCGACCCGGAAATCCATGTGCGAAATATGGGGTATTTTGAAGATTTATACTGATATACATAGTATGAATTTGAATTATATCGCGGAATCCGTTTTTACTCGCTGTGACGTCTATGTAATTTCGACCCAGGCTTTGGTATTTGAAGTCATAATTTATTGGTGTTCGAATACATGTTTTATGTGCTGCCTGACTTGTCTATCGGCAGGACTGTTTGATCAGACAAACAATACACCTATCGAGGAAGTAACAATGACAATCCCAAGCCCTTCCAATCTTGCAATGGTTCCCTTTGTGAGTGTCGACAACATGATGAAGCTTGTTCACTCCATTGGTGTTGAGGAAATGATTGGAGGGATTGCGACATATGTGGAAGATGATTTTCGTCGGTGGGAGTTGTTTGACAAAACGCCCCGCGTTGCAAGTCACTCTGCTGAAGGTGTGATTGAGCTGATGCCAACCTCCGATGGGGAAGTCTATGGGTTCAAGTATGTCAATGGGCATCCTAAGAACACCAAGGAGGGGCTACAGACCGTCACAGCCTTTGGCCTTCTTGCAAATGTGAATACTGGTTACCCGGTGCTTGTTTCTGAAATGACGCTGCTTACTGCTCTTCGTACGGCAGCAACCTCCGGGATGGTTGCCAAATACCTTGCTCCGAAGAATTCCAAGGTTTTGGCAATGATTGGAAATGGGGCTCAATCCGAATTCCAGGCGCTGGCCATGAAGAGTTTAGTGGGTATAGATACCTTGCGTTTGTATGACATCGACAGCAAGGCGACTGAAAAACTTGTTCGAAATTTGTCCGGGCAGGGGTTGACCCTGGTTGCTTGTGCAACGCCGGAGGACGCTATCGAAGGTGCTCAGATCATCACCACCTGCACGGCAGACAAACAGTGTGCCACTATTTTAACAGACAACATGGTCGGGCCGGGGGTTCATATCAACGCAATTGGCGGGGATTGTCCGGGTAAGACGGAGCTTCACAAGGATATTTTGAGCCGGTCCGATGTCTTTGTTGAATTTCCGCCGCAGACGCGTATTGAAGGCGAAATCCAGCAAATGCCTGAGGACTTTCCGGTCACTGAAATGTGGCAGGTTATTTCCGGTGAGGTGAAGGGGCGTCGTGATGACCGGCAAATTACCTTATTCGATGGTGTTGGCTTTGCTGTAGAGGATTTCTCCGCTCTACGGTATGTGCGCGATAATATTGTTGGGACCGACTTATACCAGCAATTGGACATGGTTGCGGACCCGGATGACCCGCGGGACTTGTTTGGCATGTTGATGCGGGCGAAGCCATAACTGGATTTGGGGGAGAAAAAATGAAAGCTTTGTCAAAGCACCAAATCACTGATCTTGTTGATATTCGCCATACTTTACATGCAGCACCTGAGATCTCCGGGGAAGAAGAAAAGACCGCCGCATATATTGCCGGGCAACTTCGTGAGATCGGGGCGGATCGTGTTGTTAGCGGGCTCGGTGGGCATGGAGTTCTTGCCGAATATAAAGGGAAAGCTGGTGGGCCGACTGTGATGATCCGGTGTGAGTTGGATGGTCTTCCAATTCAGGAAATATCAAGGGCTGCCTATCGGTCGCGCGTTGAGGGCAAAGGGCATCTTTGCGGGCATGATGGTCACATGACCATGGTCTTGGGCATTGCCAAGATGCTCGCTGAAAAGCGCCCTGCCATGGGGCGGGTGATCCTTATGTTCCAGCCTGCAGAGGAAACCGGGGCTGGAGCTGTTGCTGTTATTGCCGATCCTAAGTTTGCCGAATTCCGCCCAGACTATGCGTTTTCCTTGCATAATTTGCCGGGCCGCCCTTTGGGTGAGGTGAGCATTTGCAGAAGTGTTGCAAACTGTGCCTCCCGAGGTATGCAGATTGTGCTGACCGGGAAAAGCTCCCATGCAGCTGCGCCGGAGGATGGTGTTTCTCCCGGTCCCGCCCTATCGGTCCTTATGCCAGAGCTTGCTTGCCTAGGGCAGGGCGGGGAGATGAATGATCAATTCTCACTAAGTACCCTAACACACGCTCGTTTAGGGGAGCCGACCTTTGGCATTGCGCCGGGGTTTGGTGAGGTTCGTGTAACACTCCGCAGCATCAGCGACGATCTGATGGCAGCTATGGTTGCCAATGCCGAAAAATGTGTTGCCGCTGCCGCCACTGGTCTTGAGGTGGATATCTCATGGCATGACATCTTCTTAGCAGGCGTGAATGACCCTGATTGCCGGGATCGCATCATCACCGCTGCAAGGGCGAGAGGCGCGGTGCTTCGCGAACTGGATTATCCTATGCGCTGGTCAGAGGATTTTGGCCGCTTTGGGTTGGATGGAGCAAAATCTGCGATGTTCTTCCTAGGGTCCGGCGAGGATCAACCGCAACTGCACAATCCTGATTATGATTTTCCAGACGAGATTATTCCAGTTGGGACAGGTCTCTTTCTTGAGCTGATTGATCAGTTGTTGGAGCTCTGATTGCATAATACGCCTCCGTTGTGACTTCGGCGGAGGCGTTATGTCTCCTCAATCCTGAGAATTATCGTCGGATCAGTCTAAGTAGCTGCGCAGCTCCAACGGTGTTCTCGCAATTTCATCCAGTAGAATTTCGATGAAGGCTGCCTCTGCTGCATTTCGTCTGGTCTTTGGATTGGTGATGAGCGCAACCGAGCTAACCGCAAAAGTTGGTGATGGGTTTCAGGCGGCGTGATTTTGGTTTGCATCACTCTCGATGCCATTTTTGAAGATGACACCCTGTATTATCTTAGGCAATTGATTTTTGCCTCTCAATTTCTGCCAGCGCTTCTCCGCTGCCTTGATCAGCATGAAGACCATTGGCATTGCAGTATCCCGGGAGAGGTAGTTCTTGGTCTGCCTTGTTCTGTGGCGCACAGTCGCAAAGGTTGATTCAATTGGATTGGTGGTTCTGATATGCCCCCAATGCTCAGCAGGAAAGTCATAAAAAGCCAACAGTTCGATCCTATCCTTGGCAAGGCATTGCGTGGCTTTGGGGTATTTGGCCTCAAATTTCTCTATGAAAAGATCAAAAGCCGTCTCAGCATCTACGCGGTTCTCTGCCATCCAGATATCCTGTAGATCTTTCTTTGCTTTGGCCTGCAAGGATTTAGGCATTTTGCTTAAGACATTCATTGTCTTGTGGACCCAGCAGCGTTGAGCTTTTGTTGTGCTAAAGACTTCCCGCAATGCCGCCCAGAAACCCAGAGCACCATCACCGACAGCCAACTTCGGTTCGATCTGCAAGCCGCGAGCTTTGAGAGCAAGCAGTAGCTCCCGCCAGCTCTGAGTATCTTCCCGGTAGCCATCATCAAAGCCAATCAGCTCTTTCTTGCCTTCCGGTGTTGCCCCGATCAACACCAGAATACAGCGACTTTCCCGTTCTCCCCGGGCTTTCAGATAGATGCCATCTGCCCACATATAAACGTAGTTGCGCGCTGACAGGTCTCTGGTTTTCCACTCTTCCCATAAAGATCGCCAGCTTTTGACAAGGCCGCGGATGACATCCGGTGAAAGGTTGGGGGCATCAACACCCAACAAAGCACTCAAAGCTTGCTGAACATTATTGGTAGAAACCCCACGCAAATAGAGCGCTGGGATCAATTCATCAAGACTGGTTGAACGGCGCAGATAATTAGGTAACAGATTGGAATGGTAATGAATTTTCTCTTCTGCATTCTCATCTCGATCCCGGATCCGAGGTTTGCTGACCGTGACTGGCCCAACGCCAGTCTGGACCTGTCGCTCTGGCAAATGCCCATGCCGAACCACCCGCTGACGGCCATCTGGTAATTTTAAGTCCGAGTAAAGCGAAAGCACGCTCATGACTTCACTCTCAATGGCCGCTCGCAAAAGTTGCTGTGCACCCGAACGCAAAACTTCCGTAAGTGCATCTTGAAATTCCCCTGGCTGCACAAGCGGGATAACACTATCATCTGTCATAGGCGTATCAGCTCCTCTGGAGTCAAAAGCAAGCCTCAATCACTTGCTATGATACGCCGCAATTCACTCCGT
The DNA here is from genome assembly GCF_900104145.1 of Pseudovibrio sp. Tun.PSC04-5.I4. Classification (NCBI taxonomy): domain Bacteria; kingdom Pseudomonadati; phylum Pseudomonadota; class Alphaproteobacteria; order Hyphomicrobiales; family Stappiaceae; genus Pseudovibrio; species Pseudovibrio sp. Tun.PSC04-5.I4. The sequence continues at coordinate 4,569,140 of NZ_FNLB01000006.1, forward strand.
CACCAAGATTCACCGTTAGCTCAGCGCAACCTTGTAGATGGGCAAATCTTCAATACACGGGATCCGCCATAACCGCCCCATTTCAACAAATGGCTGGGCCACATGTATGGGGAAGGGTCCCACTCCGATGCCAATTTCAATCATGCGCCTTAACTCCTCTAGATGATAGGAGCGCCCGACAGGTGCTTTGTTAAAGCCCAGCTTGCTTCGGGCTAAAGCAAACTCGCTCATTTCGCCGCCGGGTTCGTCTGTTGGAAAGGTTACATATGGCTGTTTTGCCAATTCATCGCGGTCAACATCTGCCTTGCCGTAAAGGGGACTGCTTCGACCACAATAAAGGGCAAATCGCTCACGATAAATCAGGTCGTAGTTGAGGCCGGATTGCTTCGCTGTTGTCAGTCCGATCCCGCAGGAGGCTGCTTTGCGTTTGACAAGCGTGACGACATCGCCACTTGTCGCGACGTTGATTGATAACGTGGCTTTAGGAAAAGCTTTGTGAAAACGTATCAATGCCGCGTCGATAACAGGTGACTCGGCGTGTGTTGCCGTGGCAATGGAAACGTGGCCTGTGACTTCCTCGCGAACATCCTTTAGCACTTCGGCTATACGCGCGACGCCACTGCAAATCTCCAGGCATTCTTCAAAGAGTAAATGCCCTGCTTTGGTCAATGTAAACTCGCTGGCCGTGCGATCTATCAGCGTACAATCAAACTGATTTTCCAGACGCTTAAGTGCATTGGTCGTGGCAGGTTGCGTTACCAAAAGTCGCTTGGCAGCTCGCGTCACGCCTTTCTCTTCAACAATGACCAGAAATGTGTAGAGAAGATTCCAGTCAAGGTTTCTGCAGAAGCGTTCAATTAAGGTTTTGTTCATAGGTATATTACTCAAATTTATATCAGCATTAATTATATGAACTTGCCTAATAGGTCCAGCCTTGGTCCTATGAAGTTATGCGTAGGGAGCGTGGGGAGCCTACAAAATGAGTGGGCTCTCACCAGCGCAAAAATATCGCACGCAAGTGCAGCACCGGAGGAAATTATATTGAAACATTTTTCAAAGTTTGTGGCAGCTGCCGCGCTCACCATTGGTCTGAGCAGCGCAGCTTCGGCTGATATGACATTGAAGCTGGCGGGCGTTGTGCCAGTTGAGCATTACGGAAACACCCTCCTTGACCAGATCAAGGGCGATATTGAGGCTGCTAATGTTGGGTTGAATGTGACCGTGTTTCCGGCTGCACAGCTTGGCGGCGGTGAAGAATTGTTTGAGGCTGCTGCACGCGGAAACGTAGACCTGGTGCATGCTGTTGTTTATGCACACAGTGATCCCGTTCTTGAGATTAACTCTCTGCCTTACCTTGTCAGCAGCTGGGATGAAGCTGAAAAAGTGTACCTGAACAAGGGGTCTGCGTTTAACAAAATCTTTGCTGAGCGTTTGGATGGCTTAGGCCTGAAACTTCTGGCAAATGCACCCGAAGGCTTTATCGGCGTTGTTGCAACCGGTGTTCCAGCCAATGCAAACAACACCGGTGATAAGGACATGAATATCCGCGTGTGGAGTTCGCGCGTTATTAAAGCCACAGTTGAATCCATCGGCTTTAATGCGACAACCATGAACTGGGGCGAGATTTTCCCTGCCATTCAAGCTGGTACAGTAGATGGTGCAATTTGTTGTACAGCCCAACTGGCCTACAGCGCTTTTGCTACTTCAGACGTGGGTAAAGCTTTCATTCCTTACAATGCAGTCGTAGAAAACACCACTTACTACGCTTCCGGTAAAACCTGGGAGAAACTGAACGCCGACCAAAAGACCATTGTTCAGGCTGCATTTGATAAGGCTGCAACCGACTACGCTGCATGGGGCCGTAATAACGAAGCCCAGTACTTAACCAAACTGGCTGAGAGCGGTTACGACGTGGTGGAAATTTCAAATGAAGACCGTGCTGCAATTGCAGACAAGGTACGTGCTGATGTTTGGCCACAGATTGCAGAGATTGTCGGCAAAGACGTTATTGATGCTTTGATGGCTGACAAATAATCACAGGCAAATTTATATCGCATGGGCGGTTTATGCCGCCCGTGTGCCCACCTGAAAACAGCCAGCACAATAGGCATTCATGTCAGAACTTTCACAACAGCTCTCCCCAGGTCTTTCGAAATTTGTGAACCGGTTGGTTACAATTAAATCCTGGTTACTTGCCATTGGCTGCATCGTTATGGCCGGGACTTTTTTTCTCGTCGTGATCTTTCGATATGGTTTTGGATCTGACCTTTTTGCCTATGAGGAATGGCTGCTTATCATTTGCTTCTGGATGTACTTCGCTGGCAGCGCTATGGGCACCTATGATGGCACTCATGTAAATGCAGACTTGCTGACCTATGTCATTAAAGATCCCCGCAAAGCCCATATTCGTTCAGCAATTATTGGCGCGATTGAGTTCATTATTGCGATGGCTTTGGTCTATTGGTCCCTGTTGATGATTATAGACGAAGTTGGCAGCTATCCCCGCTGGCGCACCACAATCGCCCTACGCATTCCCTTTCTTGTGCCGCGGTCTGCTATGCTTGTCGGTTTTGCGACTATGGCGTTTTACAGCCTGTTGCATCTAATCGTGCTGTTAAAAGCTGGCCCAAAAATGGCTGAGGATGCACCGGCTTTGGAGGTTTTCGAAACACCTCAGCCGATACAACCCGCGCTTGAACAAGACAAAATCAAAGAGCCAGCCCTATGATTATTATCGGAAGCCTTATTCTTATCTGCATCATGCTGGTTATCGGCGTCAGCGTGCCTATGGCATTCGGGGCAGTGTTGTTATTCATTGCCATGTTTGGTGGTCATGATGTGAGTGGCTTTATGCCAACCGGGCATTGGAAAGTCAGCTCACTGGTATTGCTTGCCATTCCTCTGTTTATTCTGGCTGGAGCTATCATGGAGCGGGGCCGCATTGCGGCGCCTCTGGTGGCATTGGCAGAGCTTTTGGTTGGCAATATGCGCGGTGGGCTCAGTGCTGCTGCCGTCGTCGCCAGCGGAATATTCGGTGCCATTTCCGGGTCAGCAGCGGCAACGTTGACGTGCATCGGCTCAATTATGATGCCACATCTTCGCAAGGCAAACTATCCTGAAGGGATGGCCGCAGCCCTGATCGTGAGCGCCAGTCCGCTTGGTCTTTTGATCCCGCCCAGTTCCTCGCAGATCCTTTATGCTTGGACAACGCAGCAATCTGTACTGAAGTGTTTTCTGGCCACTGTTGTGCCAGGCGTGCTCTTGATTTGCTTTTTGTGCATCGTGAATTTCTTCATGCTGCGTAATGTGAAGGGTTTGAAAACAGAGCGTTTTGAAGGCAAATTCACATTTGAACTTCGCAGCCGTAGTTTCAAGGCAATTCCAGCGCTTCTCATGCCTGTTATCATCCTTGGCGGCATCTATGGCGGTGTAATGACCCCCACAGAAGCGGCAGGTGTGGCTGTGATCTATGCTATTCCAATCGGTTTCTTTATTTACCGCGGTTTGAGCAAAGAAAACTTTTTCCCGACACTTCGGTATGCCGGTACAACCATTGGCGTTGTCATGATGATGGTGTTTATGGTGTTGATCGTAAGCCAGTTTCTGGTGTTTGAAAACATTCCGGCACTTGCCAAAGAGCTGATTTATTCTGTTTCCGATAACCCCATCATTATTTTGCTCATGGTTAATCTTGTGATGATCCTGATTGGCATGTTGATGGATGATATCTCCGGTCTGTTGCTTTCAGCTCCATTGTTGCTGCCCATCGTTCAAAGTGTGGGTATGGAACCTATTCATTTTGCAGCCGTTTTGGGCGTAAACCTTGGGATGGCAAATATCACGCCTCCGACTGCACCGCTGCTTTATCTCGGCGCTCGTGTGACAGATGCACCCGTCAACAAAATGATAAAGCCAACGCTTATCATGATTGCCTTTGCATGGCTGCCAACACTCATCATCACAACTTTCATTCCTCAGGTTGCACTCTGGTTGCCAGAGTTAGTGTTTGGCTGATGGATGTCAGGTGCCGGTCACGATTTGTGGCTGGCGCACTTGGCACTTTGAGTTCTCAGATCGGTATATCTAATGATAACGACGCCATTATTTTCGTCTTGGTGCGAGATTTCCTGCGCTCATATCGAGAGGAATCTGCTTCTTGCTTTAAGTCTCTTGCCAGATCAAACACACTTCTGCGCAGTGTTGAAGGCGGATGCTTATGGACATGGCATAAAAAATATCGTTCCAATCCTTGTCCGCCATGGCATTACCTGTGTGGGCATAACCTCGAATGTGGAGGCTCATGCAGTCCGTGTTGCCGGTTTTACCGGAACCATAATGCGTCTGCGTACGGCTACTTTTGATGAGATTGCAGAGGCGATCGAATATGGTGTTCAAGAACAAATAAGTAGTGTTGAGGCTGCCCATAAGCTTAGGGCGCTCATGCAAAAACAGGGGGTCAAGATAGACTTCCACCTCTCCTTGAACGCCGGCGGTATGTCCCGCGATGGTTTGGAACTCTCCAGTTCTCCTGAACAATTGGCCTGCCGTGAGATTATCAGGCTCTTATCGGAGCATATCGTGGGCATATGTACCCATTTTCCGTCAAACGTGCCTGAAGAATTATCCGCCAGCATTACGCGCTTTCATGAGGATGTGGATTGGGTTCTGCGTCATAGCAACTTGCAACGGAGCCAGATGCTCATCCATGCGGGCAGTACACTGACGCTGGTTTCCAAGTTTGACCCCCACGTTGATATGATGAGATGCGGCGCAGTCCTTTATGGCATTGTTAAACCCGAGCTTGGTTTTAAAACAACCATGACCTTAAAAGCGCGTGTGACAGGTCTTGGGAATTTCCCGAAAGGCAGCACCATTGGGTATGATCGTCAAGCTGTACTGGATCAAGATAAGAGACTAGCCACTGTCTCCTTAGGATATGCGAATGGGTTTTTACGCCAGTTTGCAGGGCGCAGTCAGGTTTTAATCAGTGGGTGCCGTTTACCTGTACTCGGGAAAATTTCGATGAATACCATCGTTGTCGATGTTTCAAATCTCGATGATGTCGTCTTGGGAGATGAAGTGGTGGTGTTTGGTGAACAAGGTAAGGGCGCCATTACCGTTCAAATGGCTGAAGAATACTCGGGAACCATAATGGCTGATCTTTATACGGATTGGGGTCAGCGGAACCCCCGTCAAATCTCACTGCGAGCACACTCCGCGCTGTTTGCGGAGCCTTCGTAGTCTACGATTTACCCGTGAAAATCTTGGCTATCAGTATTAGTGGGTGTTTGAGATTACTCAGAAATAAGATGCGGATTTGCACCAATATCACGCGAATGCGGTAAGCATGTTTTTCCAGTTCCGTCAAAGGAATTTGAGAAAACCGGCAGTTTTGGTTGTGAACAGTGTGGGGAAAATCGAAGGATTTCTGGTTATTTTGATCAGGAGGGCTTCATAAAGTAGATCAAACATCCACAAGAGTCCAAGCGCAGAGCTGTTCTGCTGATAGCGTGAGGCGATTTTCGACAGGTGATTTCGAAACTCAAAGCCGGTTTCAGGCCATCCACTGAGGTCAGAGCCACACAATAAGCGTGGCTCTGATTTTTAATTAGTCAGCCTGTTGCAGGTTCACTGCAGAAACCTTGCCGTCACGGCCATTTTCCAGATCGTAGGAGATCTTTTGACCTTCCTCTAGACCGGAAAGACCTGCTCTTTCGACAGCAGAAATGTGAACAAATGCGTCTTTTCCGCCATCTTCAGGAGAAATAAAACCAAAACCTTTTGTGGAGTTGAAGAATTTTACGGTGCCGATAGTCATGATTGATACCTTGTAAGTATACCCGGAGCCGGAGGCGAGAGGGTGTGTTTTCCATGCACAACATGCACATGGGTTGCAACGTTCGCAAAATCAGGGGGGAACCTAGCAACCGGTAAGCCGGAAGAACAGATGCCAATGACGGCTGTAAACGCATTTTGTATATATAGTTACTCGTGGCTCCAGATTCAAGACAACACATAAACTATGCAGGTTTTTCTGTTGTGCATCCTGCCTGTATTAACGATTGGACTGGCGGATAAAAACATTATCGTGCTGGACGCCCTTATTATCCATAGAGATCTTGACCTTCTCGCGCTTGAGCCCATCCATAAAATCTATGCTGGTGAACTGAGAATTTTGATCTGGTTCGCGTGCACATCGTTGTCCTGGTCTAATTCGTTCAAGGTCTTCTCTCCGTGAAGTGCAATAAACGTGGCTTTCGCTTTAAAGGCCGGGCTATGGTTCCGGCGAGTACGCCTGCTCAAGGTGGACTTCTGTTCTTGGCATCATATCAGTTTCAGGAACTAAATCCACTTATACCAGCTGTCTAAAATCCCTGAGCCAGCTCTCTGTCCTGTCGGCATCCGTAAAGCGACCAGCGACAAAGTTTGTGTATCCGCGCAAATTACATTCTGAAAGCCAGAAAGACCGCTGTTCATCAAGCCCTCCTGTCAAAGAGCTTGAATGATAAACCAATATATTTAGAACATCTTGAACCTAGTAATGTCGCCTGCAATATCGTGATATATACATTAAAGTTTGAATTGAATTATCAACGTAACTTAGTTTTAGATAGGAAATTATAAATTATTGTTCATTTGTACTAGGATAGATAACAATATATTTCACTAATGTATTTTAATATTTATGCATATCCATATTATTGTTGTTAATTTCGGATCAATATATTTTTCTAGTTGCACATAGGTATAAATTTCTATTTTTACTATCTTGTATCTATTTTAATCTGGAGATTTACATGAATTTTTCGTATCATCGAGGCTACGGATCGTTTCCCTATGGCCGCCATCCATATGGCCCAGTTCCCTATGGATCTTCATCCTATAAATTTGAACGGTGGGATGCGCCCTTCAGTCGTGCGACTCCCTATTCGCTCACGCCTGGTGAATCATTTGTTGGTTCGCTGAGCTACCGTGGTGATCGAGACGCAGTTGCAGTCGACTTAGTCGCAGGCCAAGAATACACCATCTCCCTTGCTGGCGTAGGTTACTATGGTGTCCGCGATACCGTCCTTGCTCTTTATGATAGTAACGGCAACCAAATAGCGTTTGATGATGATAGCGGCGAAGGCCGGAGCTCTGAGATTACCTTCACCGCGACCTCCAGCGGCAAATATTTCATTGGTGTATCTTCCGGCGGTGGTTCTTATAGAGGACGGTACAAAATAAACGTCGTCGCAACTGAGAAACCAATTGATCCAGATCCAGTTGATCCAGATCCAGTTGATCCAGATCCAGTTGATCCAGATCCAGTTGATCCAGATCCAGTTGATCCAGATCCAGTTGATCCAGATCCGGTTGATCCAGATCCGGTTGATCCAGATCCGGTTGACCCGGATCCAGTTGATCCTCAGCCTACTAGTGATCCAGAAATTGCGGTCCCAGCCGGTTCCTTCACGAATGATGAAATCGCCAACCAACTCACAGACACGTTTTGGAACGGTAACCGAAGAGCATTTGACGTTGAGCCAGGTGGGTCGATCTCTGTTAACATCGGTAACTTAAACAGTGCTGGCCAGTATCTCGCGCTTAAAGCCCTTGAATCGTGGACTATGGTCACTGGCATTAACTTTGACGCAGTCAACTCTGGCGCACAAATCAACTTCAGCGATACTCGGAGCGGCGCATACTCTAATTCGCAAACGTCTCGGGGAACTATCTTTTCGTCAAACGTCAACGTCCACACATCGTGGCTAGCAAGAAATGGTACAGATCTGGATTCCTACTCCTTCCAGACTTACGTCCATGAGATTGGGCATGCACTTGGTCTTGGCCATGCCGGCAACTACAACGGTAGCGCTAATTATGGGGTCAGCAACCACTACGATAATGACTCCTGGCAGGGGACAGTTATGTCCTACTTCTCCCAGCGCGAGAACACTGCAATTGATGCCAGCACCGCTTATGTGGTTACGCCCATGATTGCTGACATTCTTGCGATGCAGGATCTGTATGGAACAGCAACTGATCTTCGTACAGAAGGCACCATCTACGGTGAAAATTCTACAGCAGGCGGATATTACGACGAAATCGCAAGTCTCCGCCCTGCAACGTTCACCATCATTGACGGCGGTGGAGAAGACACTATCGATTTCAGTTCGGTCAATGCCAACCAGAAGATTTCGTTGTTGGCAGAAACCTACTCTGACGTTAATGGTCTGAGAGGAAACATGACCATTATGCGCGGTACCGTGATTGAGAATGCCATTGCTGGTTCCGGCAATGACATCCTCATTGGCAATTTTGCAGACAATGCCCTTTACGGTAATGCTGGTAACGACCGCCTTGATGGTGGTTTTGGTAACGACACACTCTCTGGTGGTTCCGGTAGCGATACTTTTGTATTCAATGCAAACTGGGGTAACGACGAAATTACTGACTTCACCGATGGTGTTGATTTTATCGAGTTTGAAAGTGGTGCAACTTCTTTCGAAGATCTGACGATTTCAAGTGTCGGTTCTGATGCCGTTATTACGTATGAAGGCAGTGTAATCACCGTTACTGGTGTCGACGCCAGTCTTCTTGGAGTAGACGATTTCGCATTCGCGTAATATTAATATAGCAACAACCCGCTTAAGAGCGGGTTGTTCACTTTAGAATTAGGTAATTAATAATAATTACATACATTTATCGGCGGTTACGTCCCCATTTATGTAGTTACAAAATAAATTGGCATCTTGAAACGTGCGCCCTACGCGAAATTTAACTCAGATTTTTCCGTTCAAAGACACAGCATTGTCTGACCTCAGCGCTTATGACCCCCAATAAATGTATTGGATAAGAAAGTATTCTTTGCTCATCGGAACCACTGAAGAGTGGAAGATGAGATTGACAACAGGAATACGCAATAGTCCAGGCGAGAAGATCGTCAAAGATATTAAACGCGCCACCCACAACCCTTATTCATCCGCAGAGAATTTCAGGATCGTGCTGGATGGGTTGCGTGGTGAAGGCAGCACTGCTGAACTGTGCCGTTGTGAAGGCCTGCATCAAGGTATCTATTACAAGTGGTTGAAGGGCTTCATGGAAGCTGTGAGTGCCGGTTACAGCGCGTGCTGCCACATCCGACGAGGTCAAGGATCTGCACCGCGAAACCCGTGATTTGAAGGAGGTCGTTGTCGAGCAAACGCTCGAACTTCGGCTGCTCAAAAAAACATGTGCGGGGATGGGGTGACCAAGAATGAGGTATACCGCGTCGGACAAGCTTGAGGTTATCCAACTGGTTGAAAACTCCCATCTGTCAGCGTGGCAAACACTGCCCAAGTTGAGCATTCCCCGAACCGCATTCCTGACGAGGTGAGGCACAAGGTCGTCAAACTGGCTTTGAAGGAAACTGAACTATCGCCTCGGGAATTGGCGGGTATGGTCACGGGTCGGGAAAGATGTTTCTATCTCAGCACGATCCCGGCCGGTACTCCATTAACGGGAGATTACTGACTTATCAAGGATATCTAATATACAGTGTAACGATGATCTATCCTCAAACGGACGCTTATAGGCGCTGCCAAGATCACCCTATTATTGGAGGATGGTCCTGGTGAGTTGCAAAACTTACGGCAGACCAAATCCCTATTTCTCTTTGAGAGCATGGGCGATCTGATCGCGGAGGGGTTTGATGAAGTAGGAGAGGACTGTGCGTTCTCCGGTTTGGATGAAGCCTTCTACTGGCATACCGGGGACGAGGGTCTGTCCGCCGAGTTTGGGCAGTTCGCTTTCCAGGATCTTCAACCGGGCCAGGTAGAACTGTTCGCCAGTGACCTGATCGCGTGTCAGGTCTGGTGCGACGTTAAGCACGATCGCTCCAAGTTCCGGTGTGGTGCGCTGGTCAAAGGCAGCAAGGCGCACATAAGCGCTTTGTCCCGGCAGCAACTGGTCCACATCTGTTGGAACCACTCGGGTCTCTACGATGAGCTTGCCGTCTTCCGGCACCACCAGCATGAGGATGTCACCGGGTGCAATTACGCCGCCAACCGTATGCACGTTAAGTTGATGCACATAGCCCGATTGCGGGCTGCGGATATCAATGCGCTTCAGTCTATCTTCTGCGGTGATTTCTTGTTCTTCTAGCTCGGCAATCTGAGCGCGTATCTCCTGAAGATCAGAGAGTACCTTTTCGAGGAACTCTTCATCCAACTGCAGAACCTGAATGCGCTTCTCGCTAATGGCTTCCTTGGTTTGAGCAACCTGCGAGATTAACCCGCCGCGCTGTCCCACAAGCTCCGCTCGTTCACGTTTGATGGCCGTCACTTGCGAGGCGTTGATCAAGCGCTTTTCCAATAGGGTGGAGAAGTCCGAGAGCTGTTGGGTAACCAGATCAATGCTTTCCGCCTTCGCGTCGCGCTGCACCGTTAGCCCGACAATCTGCTGCTCCAGCTGAGAAATTTGTTCGCCAAGCTGCATCTTGCGCCCTTTGATGCCTTGCTGGCGGGCGGCAAACAGAGCCTGCTCTCCTTCAAGGGTGGCAGATGTGATGGCATCGGTTTTCGCAAGGATCGTAAGCTTGTTCGGGAAGGTGACTTTGAGTTTACTGCGCCATTCAGCAGATAGCCGCGCTTCCTGCGCCTGCATCTGGTAAAGCCGTTTGCGGGTGATTGACAGATTGGCTTTGACCACCGTCTCATCCAGACGGAATAGGACATCGCCAGCTTTGACCCTATCGCCATCCTTAACGAGGATCTCACCGATGATGCCGCCTTCCTGATGCTGAACCTTTTTGGCCTGCCCTTCGACTACGATGGAGCCGGAGGTGATAATCGCGCTGTTAATTTGCGCAACAGAGGCCCAGCCTCCAAGGCCAATCACCAGAATACCGACAAGGGCAAGGCCCCAGCCCATATGTTTACGGCGTGACTTTTGAATGCTGGAAAGTGTTGTTTGCTCAGACATGTGGCACCACGCTTAACGGTCCGGATTTGGCAGTAGCGGCAGCTGGCGCACTGATCTTGGGCAAGACTTCTTCTTTCGGGCCAAAGGCGGCTTGTTGACCATCTTTGACCACAAGCAACAGATCCACCGCAGATATGGCACTTGGACGGTGGGCGACCACAATCACGATACTACCGGTTTCGCGCATCAGTTTGATAGCACTGGTGAGCGCTGCTTCCCCTTCTGAATCCAGATTGGAGTTTGGTTCATCCAGCACGATCAGGAACGGGCTGTTGTAAAGTGCACGGGCCAGTCCAATACGTTGGCGTTGCCCGGCAGAAAGGAGCGTACCGCCTTCACCCACCTGCGTGTCATAGCCATTTGGCAGGCTGGTCACCAGTTGGTGTACATCGGCAAGTTGCGCGGCTTCCAATACCTTGTCGTTACTGCGCTCCGGTGCAAAACGGGAGATGTTTTCCGCAATGGTGCCGTCAAACAGTTCAACATCCTGTGGCAGATAGCCAACAGCAGTGCCGAGGCGATCCTCGGACCACTGGTTAGGCTCTGCGCCATCCAGACGCATAGATCCGCGTAGGATTGGCCAGACGCCAACAAGGGCACGGACCAGACTGGTTTTACCGGATCCGGACGGGCCGATGATACCCAGACCATCCCCAGCGTTGAGCGCAAAGTTTACGCCTGTCAAGGTTACCGCGCGGGCTCCCGGAGGGGCTGTTGCGATCTGTTGCACATTGAGGCTTTTGGTTGGCAGCGGCAGTTCCGTTTCAGGTGCTGTCTCGTTCAGACCTTCGAGTGCTTTTTCAAGACGGGCACGAGATTGGCGAGCTGCGATAAAGATACGCCACTGACCGACAGCCTGCTCCACCGGAGACAGCGCACGCGAGGTGATGATGGACGCTGCAATCATAACGCCCGGAGAGACTTCCTGACGGATCGCCAGCCATGCACCCACAGCCAAAACCGCAGAGCCAAGTATGAAACGGAAGGCTTTGATGGCCGTTGCAAACAAAGAAGCGCGATCGCCAGCCTTGGTTTGCGCGTCATAGAACTTGGCGTTGGTCTCATCCCACTTGGCGGTCATCGTGGAGCTCATGCCAAGGGCGCGCACAACTTCTGCATTACGGCGGGCGCCTGAACGGGTGTTGCTGCGCTGCGCATTTTGCATCGACAGCTCGCGTGCCGGCGCGCGGCTCATAAACTCATTGGCCAGCACAAGAGCGAGGATAATCACAGCCCCGCCCAAAGCCAGCATGCCGAGCCAAAAGTGAAGCACAAACACCAGACCTAGATAGATCGGCATCCACGGAATATCAAAGAGCGCAGCCGGACCTTGGCCACCCCAAAATTGGCGCATGGTCTCCAAATCGCGGATTGGGTCCACGTTCTTACCGGCATTGCCCATGCGCAGCGGCACGCGCATGTTGGCTAAAAATGCGGTGCGTGACAGCCGTGCGTCAATCTCCTGCGAGATCCGCGAAAGCCCACGAGCGCGGATGCCTTCAAGCAAAGCAAAGAACAGGTACAGGATACCGGCAAAACTGGCGATGATCACCAGCGTCGGCACACTGTGGCTCGCCAACACCCGGTCATAGATATGCAGCATGAACATTGGGCCGGTCAGCATCAACAGGTTGATGACCAGACTTAAAACCCCGACCCCCGCATACCCGGACCGGGACGCAGCAAAGGCCTCAGCCACCAATGGGCGGTTTTTCTTCTGTAGACTTGATAAATTCATGGGATATTTAACCGTACCGTAAACTGGCCATAAAGCTTAAGCTTTTCTGGCAATTCACTAAAAAACTTTCAATGTGAACCAAAAATTCTTCAGGGGATTTAGCGATAAAGCAACCTCTAGAGGAGATTGTTCTATGAGTAGGTTGGAGAGGCCCCGTAACTTGGCGCATTTTTATTGCGGCAGATACCCGGGTCGCACGTTGCTCGAATATACAGATTTTTCCCGAGATCCAGACTAAACTGATCATGCAAAGCATTTAGTATGTTTGCTAGCAGAAACTGCTCTACCTATAACTTCCAAGTGCAGAGACAGCTTACTCGCTTTTATCACCAACACTGCCGTTTGCATGTGCCCTGAATTGGCAGAATAGACAGAGTGCAAGCGAATATTCCTTATTAGATTTTTCAATAAGATTTCCATTAGTCTGTATCTGACAAGAAACCCATTCGATCCCTGAATGCCTAGCTACCGTCGCTAAGAGGTTATCAAAACTACGCATATATGCGATGAGAATACAACTTTTTGGGGCTCATACGAGGCTGTAATCCCCCTGAAATTGATCGTGCTTAAAAGTTGAGATAGTGTTGCCTCTTATTGTAATGTTACTTCGTATTGAGGCCTGATTTTATGAAGGAATCTCGTTTTAGCGACTCACAGATCATTGCTATTTTGAAGCAGGGGAAAAGTGGAATTCCTGTTGCGCAGCTCTGCCGTGAACATAGCATGAGCGCGGCCTCCTGTTATAAATGACGGCTAAGTATGGTGGCCTTGAAGCGCCTAGGATTTAGTCGATGAAATTCACGGAGGACGAGCTTCGCCGGTTCAAGAAGATGTATGCGGAACTATCTTTGCAAAATGAGTTTTGAAGAAAACTCTGGGAAAAAGCCCTAAAGTTATCTCGGTGCAAAGAGATGGTAGTTAATGCAGTTGAAGGAAGAGGGATCTCGATTGCTTTGGCGTGCGTTTCCTTCGTATACGACTGTCGTAGCCCCAATCTTTCTCATAATGACTTGCCGCCTCATTAAAAACTGAAGAAGAAAAAACTCCATCAAGCTAAACTAAATGAGGCAGTACCGACCGGACGATTACGTCTTTATGAGACTTCGGTTTTGGTAACGTACATGGATGCCGATGCCTTATATTGTGAGGATATGAAGAAGCCTTACCTGTTCTCAAAATTGGATATCTCGCATAAATTTTGGGCGCCCGGTACGGCGTTGTAAATGCGTTAGTTGATAGGTTTTATAGAACGTCTCAACTAGCAGTTTTTAGGCCGGAGACTAGAAGGTTGCGCGCCAACAGGCGTACTTGGTTTAGGCTATATTTGTTGTTTTTCCGTGGCGTATTATAGTTTCGAATGCTGTGGTGGTATCTGAATTTAATCAGATGCTTAAGGTGAGTGACTGCTGCTATTCGAGATAATAAGCATAAAAAACCACCATTGCGCGGCAGATTTTCATTATGGATTGCTGTAGAGCTGTTATGTGCCTTTGAGCTACAACTGAGTGGTGATCTGATAAATTGCCGGTACCCATTGTGACAATGGGTATACATACAAAAATTTTAAGAGATGGTGTAAGCGCGAGAGTATGATGAGTTCTTCTAGTTTAAGCGCTGAGCGTCTCGCGCCCCTTGCCGTTCTTAAAGAGGTCTTCGGTTACGATCAATTCCGAGGAATGCAAGAGGAAATCATAGAAGCAACTCTTTCTGGTCAGAGTTCTTGTGCGCTTATGCCGACGGGGAGCGGGAAGTCTCTTTGTTATCAGATCCCAGCACTTTGCAGGCCGGGCGTCGGTGTCGTTGTTTCTCCCTTAATTGCGTTGATGCGGGATCAGGTCACTGCACTACGCCAGTTGGGTGTTCGGGCTGCTGCGATTAACTCTTCCTTGTCAGCTGAGGAGTTTGGGCAGACTTTTAGAGCTTTGCGAGCAGGCGAACTGGACTTGGTTTACGTCGCCCCGGAACGCTTGCTGCGACCTGATTTTTTGGAGCTGCTTGCGGATTTAGATCAGCGCGGCCTGTTTAATCTGTTAGCCATCGACGAGGCGCACTGTATTTCCCAGTGGGGCCATGACTTCCGGCCAGAATATCAGGCGCTTTCTGGTGTCAGAGACCGGTTCAGCGATGTGCCCTGTATCGCAGTTACAGCGACTGCCGATGAGCCAACACGCCGTGACATCACAAGGGCGCTAAAACTTGAGAAGGTATTTTGTGCTGGCTTTGACCGAGAAAACATCACTTACACTGTTGGAACCAAAAACAACGAGAGACGCCAGCTACTCTCATTTCTAAAGGGTCGGGATGAAGGGGAGGCAGGTATTGTCTATTGCCTTTCCCGGAACAGGGTCGAAAAAACGGCGAGTTGGTTGGTAGAGCAGGGGTTTAAAGCGGCGGCGTATCATGCCGGTTTACCTGCTGAAGTTCGTGCGGAAAATCAGGATCGTTTCATTAAAGAGGATGGCCTGATTATTGTCGCGACCGTTGCCTTTGGGATGGGGATCGATAAACCCAATGTCCGCTTTGTTGCTCATTTGGATTTGCCAAAGAATATTGAAGCCTATTATCAGGAAACCGGCCGGGCTGGGCGGGATGGATTACCTGCGGAAGCGTGGATGGTTTATGGCTTGCAAGAGGTTGTACAGCTCAATCAGATGATCGACGGGAGTAATGCTCCTGATGAACAGAAAAACATTGAACGGCTCAAGCTGAGAGCGTTTCTTGCATTTTGTGAAACAGCGACTTGTCGCCGTGCTGTGCTGCTTCGCTATTTTGGTGACAATTGTGAACCTTGCGGAAACTGTGACACCTGTTCCAATCCTCCCAAAACGATTGATGGAACCGAGGCGGCGCAAATGCTGTTGTCAGCGATCTAACGCACCGGGCAGCGCTTCGGGGCGCAGTATTCGATTGATCTGCTGCTTGGAAAAAGCAGTGATCGTATGGAAAATCTCGGCCATGATCAGCTCAAAACGTTTGGTATTGGCAAGAAACACACTGATTTTCAATGGAAAGCAATCGTTCGCCAGTTGCTTGCATCAGGACATATATTTGCAGACGCGGAAGCACACGGCGCCCTGAAAATCTCTGAGGCCGGCGGAGGCGTACTTCTGGACGGTAAGACGGTTCAGTTGAAGCTTGAAGAAGTAGAGCGGACAAAAAGCACCGGCAGCAGCAGATCCTCTCGCCCCAAAGTGGAACTTGAAACCGAAGCAGATCAGGACCTCTTTGAAGCGTTGCGGGCACTGCGCCTCTCAATTGCCAAAGAGAAAAGCATTGCCCCTTACATGGTGTTTAACGACAAATCCTTGCTGGAAATGGTCGCGCACAAACCACGCACCCTTGGCATGTTTGCAGATATTTCCGGCGTCGGAAATGCAAAGCTAGAAGAGTACGGCGAAAATTTCACTGAGGTCATAAAACGTTTTTAGATCTGCGTTGGAAGCTGTTTTCTGATCAAATGCAGAGGCTTGTGTCGTGCGTTAGGTCTTGGCTGGGTTGCTTGTAATCACTCCAAACTTCACTATGCTAACTTGCCTGATAAATGAAAGCACCACATAAAGATCATCGTAGATGCCATGCTTACGATGGGTTGATGCCCATGATATTTGCATCCTGACGTTTTATGCGCGTCTACATGTCTGCTCGGGAGGGACTGGTCATGATCGACAAGTTGGAGATGTTTATCGCTCTTGCTCGTGAGCAACATTTTGGCAAGGCGGCAGAAGACTGCGGTGTGAGCCAGCCAACGCTATCTGCAAACATAAAGCAGCTTGAGGAGCAACTTGGAGCCCTTCTGGTTTTGCGTGGATCGCGGTTTCAGGGATTAACACCGGAAGGCCAGCGCGTCTTGGAATGGGCCCGTAAACTGGTCGCTGATACGCGGACTATGAAACAGGAATTAAAGGGGGTGAGTGATGGTCAGACCGGCACCCTTCGCATTGCTGCAATTCCGACCGCGTTGACCTATGTGCCTGAGTTGACGACCCCGTTTAGCGAGGAAAATCCGAAACTAGGTTTTTCCATACTTTCGCGACCATCCTCTGAAATCCTGTCCCTTCTGGAGAATCTGGAAATTGATGTGGGACTGACCTATCTTGATAACGAGCCGCTGGGTCGGGTGACACAAGTGCCTCTTTATCGTGAGCGTTATTGCTTTGTGACCGCTACACACGGTCCGCTTTCCGGACGAGGGCAAGTGACGTTGAACAATGTCAGCCAAGTGCCTTTGTGCCTGCTAACTGCAGATATGCAATGCAGACGAATTATCGACGAAATTCTGTGTGATGCTGATGTTGTCGCAACGCCGACACTGCAATCTGATTCGATCATGTGCTTGTTTGCGCATGTTCGTACTGGGCGTTGGGGAACTATTCTTCCTCAAGGAGTTGCTCAAACACTGGCGTCAGGTAGTGTTGAGGTCATCCCAATCTCCACGCCAAACGCGAGTATCATGGTTGGGTTGGTTGCGACGCAACGTGAACCGCGCGGCCCACTTATTGAAGCTTTTCTAAGTCGAATTACGCGATTATCGCAAGGAACGGAAATCGCAGCGTCATTTGTTTGATAGGATTTTCCTATCGCCCAACGGAATAGCAATATTGATCTGGTGCGACATTTTGTGCCAACTCGTTATATTGACGTGTAAGGAGGGAGGAACTTATGGCCTTGCAGACGCAAACACAGGACATAGCCGATGGGATTGCAGCAATTTTGGATGCGCATGAACACCGAGAGGGTCCGCTTTTACCTATCCTGCATGATGTGCAGAAAGAATTTGGCTGCGTTTCTGACGCAGCTCTCCGCCTTATTGCAGATCGGCTGAACCTCAGTCGCGCAGAAGTCCACGGGGTTGTGAGCTTTTATCATGATTTCCGGCGTGAACCTGCGGGGCGGCATGTCTTGAAAATTTGCCGCGCGGAAGCCTGTCAATCCATGGGTGGTGAGGCTTTGGCTGACAACTTGCAAAAGGCACTTGGGATTACCTGGCATGAAACAACCCCAGACGGGCAGGTGACTCTTGAACCGATTTATTGCCTGGGACTGTGCTCTTGTGCGCCAGCGGCCATGGTGGATGGTGAGCTGCGCGGACGACTTGATGAAGTTAGCATGTGGAACTTGGTTGGGGAGATGAAGCAATGACACCTGTCATTTACGTTCCTTGTGATGCTGCCGCGCTTGCGGTGGGGGCAGACCAAGTTGCTCAGACCCTGACTACGGAGCTTAGCGCACGTGGGATTGATGCGAAAATCGTTCGCAATGGCTCTCATGGTATGCACTGGCTGGAGCCGTTGATCGAGATTGACAACGGGAAGGGCCGGATTGCCTATGGTCCTGTTAAGCCCTCCGATATTTCTGAGTTGCTTGATGCCAGTTTCATGGAGGGTGGAGACCATCCGCTTTGTCATGGGCAAACTCAAGACATGCCGTTTTTGAAGAGACAAACCCGTCTGACGTTTTCCCGTTGCGGGATAACGGACCCATTGTCTCTGGAACACTACAAAACGCATCACGGCTTCCTAGGGCTTGAAAGAGCGCTGAAGATGGAACCCGCTGAGATCATCAAGGACGTGACGGATAGTGGTCTTCGGGGTCGTGGCGGTGCTGGGTTCCCGACTGGTATTAAATGGAACACTGTGCTTCATGCTCCGGGTGAGCAAAAGTACATAGTTTGCAACGCTGATGAAGGCGACAGTGGCACATTCTCCGACCGGATGATCATGGAGGGTGATCCGTTTGTTCTGATCGAAGGGATGGCTATTGCCGGAATAGCGACTGGCGCGACTAAGGGTTATATCTATACGCGTTCAGAGTACCCACATGCAGTTGCAATCATGCAGGAGGCAATCATCCTTGCCCGTGACGCAGGAATTCTAGGGAATTCGGTTCTCGGTTCTTCCTATGTTTTTGACATGGAAGTGCGGGTTGGTGCGGGTGCTTATATATGCGGTGAAGAAACCTCGCTCCTCAACAGCCTTGAGGGAAAGCGCGGTGTTGTGCGTGCAAAGCCGCCGCTTCCAGCGATTGAAGGCCTGTTTGGGTGCCCGACAGTCGTCAACAATGTGATGTCGCTTGCATCTGTGCCTATCATTCTTGATCGTGGGGCAGCTTATTATCGAGATTACGGTGTCGGGCGGTCGCACGGCACAATTCCGATCCAGTTGACAGGAAATGTCAAACATGGTGGGCTTTTTGAAACGGCCTTCGGGTTGACCCTCAACGAACTTATTTATGATATCGGCGGGGGAACGCTTAGCGGCCGGCCCGTGAAGGCTGTACAAGTTGGCGGTCCGTTGGGCGCTTATTTCCCACCTGCTTTGTTTGATACCATTTTTGATTATGAGGCCTTTGCGGCGCGTGATGGCATGATCGGACATGCCGGTATTGTGGTCTTTGATGATACCGTCGATATGCTCAAGCAAGCCCGTTTTGCCATGGAATTCTGCGCTATTGAGAGCTGCGGAAAATGTACGCCATGCCGAATTGGGTCTGTCCGCGGTGTTGAGGTTATTGACAGGATTGCCAGCGGTGACCGTCCAGACGAGCAAGTAGAGCTGCTCACAGACCTTTGCAACACGATGAAAATGGGTTCGCTCTGCGCTCTTGGTGGCTTCGCGCCCTATCCGGTGATGAGCTCGCTTACTCATTTTCCGCAGGACTTTAACGTTAAGCCTTTCACCGAAGCAGCGGAGTGACCTTATGACCCTGATCAAGGAAATCGATTTTGGTACACCGGCGTGCGTGTCGGAAAAGACTGTAACCCTTAATATAGACGGATTTGATGTCTCGGTTCCTGAGGGTACCTCAGTGATGCGCGCCTCTATGGAGGCTGGGATTCAGATTCCTAAGCTTTGCGCAACGGACATGGTTGATGCGTTCGGTTCCTGCCGTCTCTGTCTCGTTGAGGTTGAGGGACGCAGAGGCACGCCTTCGTCTTGCACGACGCCTGCGGCAGATGGGATGGTGGTGCGCACTCAGACCAGACGATTGAAAGACCTGCGCAAGGGCGTCATGGAGCTTTACATCTCCGACCACCCGCTTGATTGCCTGACCTGCGCCGCTAATGGCGATTGTGAATTGCAGGATATGGCTGGTGCGGTTGGCCTGCGTGATGTGCGTTACGGGGCTGAGGGGAATAACCACTTCAAAATGCGGGATGGCGGCGGCGAGATGAATGCTTGCTGGAAGCCAAAGGATGAGAGCAATCCTTACTTCACGTATGATCCGGCAAAATGTATTGTCTGCTCGCGCTGCGTACGGGCCTGTGAGGAAGTGCAGGGCACGTTTGCGCTGACCATTGAGGGACGCGGCTTTGACTCGCGCGTCTCTGCAAGTATGGGCGAGAACTTTCTGGAGTCTGAATGTGTTTCCTGTGGCGCCTGTGTTCAGGCCTGTCCAACGGGGACCTTACAAGAAAAGTCCGTGATTGAGATTGGCCAGCCAGAACATTCGGTTGTAACGACCTGCGCTTATTGCGGTGTTGGTTGCTCTTTCAAAGCTGAAATGCGCGGTGACGAACTGGTGCGTATGGTGCCCTACAAGGACGGCAAAGCCAATCACGGTCACTCCTGTGTCAAAGGTCGGTTTGCCTACGGTTACGCCTCTCATAAAGACCGCATTCTTAATCCGATGATCCGGGAGAGCATTGACCTACCATGGCGCGAAGTTTCCTGGGATGAAGCCTTAGGCTTTGCAGCTTCACGCTTACGCGGCATTCAGGAAAAGCATGGTCAGGATTCAATCGGCGTAATCACCTCTTCACGCTGTACCAATGAGGAAACGTTCCTCGTTCAAAAACTCACCCGTGCCGTGTTTGGCAACAACAACACGGACACTTGTGCCCGCGTTTGCCATTCGCCAACAGGGTATGGGCTGGGTCAGACTTTTGGAACGTCTGCCGGTACTCAGGATTTTGATAGTGTTGAGCATTCCGATGTGGTTTTGGTGATTGGTGCGAACCCGACCGATGGTCATCCGGTATTCGGCTCTCGCTTGAAGAAACGACTTCGTGAAGGTGGGAAATTGATCGTGATTGATCCACGCAGGATCGATCTGGTGAAGTCACCACATGTTGAGGCGGCGCACCATCTCCCTCTGAGACCTGGCACCAACGTGGCTGTTGTAACGGCGCTGGCTCATGTCATTGTGACTGAGGGGCTGTTTGATGAAACTTTCATTCGTGAACGGTGTGATTGGGATGAGTTTCAGGACTATGTGGAATTTGTAAAGGACACTGCCCACAGCCCGGAAGCTGTTGAGGCGTTGACTGGTGTTGCGGCGGACGAGATACGCGGTGCGGCAAGGCTTTATGCAACAGGTGGTAATGGAGCGATCTATTACGGCCTTGGTGTGACGGAACACAGTCAAGGATCGACTACGGTTATTGGTATTGCTAACCTTGCGATGTTGACGGGGAATATCGGTAAGGTCGGCGTTGGCGTGAACCCGCTACGGGGTCAAAACAATGTGCAGGGGGCCTGCGATATGGGCTCATTCCCCCACGAGTTGCCGGGTTACAGACACGTCAACAATGCTGATGCTCGCGACATCTTTGAAAAACTATGGGATGTCACCATATCCGACGAGCCCGGCCTGCGTATCCCTAATATGCTTGATGCAGCAGTGGAAGGAAGCTTCAAAGGGCTCTACGTACAGGGCGAAGATATTCTTCAATCTGACCCGGATACTAAACATGTTTCTGCTGGTCTTGCAGCAATGGATTGCGTCATCGTGCATGATCTGTTTTTGAATGAGACTGCAAACTACGCGCATGTGTTTTTGCCGGGATCTACCTTTCTGGAGAAAGACGGGACCTTTACCAATGCAGAGCGACGTATCAACCGCGTGCGCAAGGTCATGGCACCAAAGAATGGTTATGCAGATTGGGAAGTAACCCAGCTGCTCGCAAATGCCATGGGCGGCGAGTGGAGCTACACTCACCCTTCGCAGATTATGGAAGAGGTGGCAGCCACAACCCCAAGCTTTGCCAATGTGACTTATGAGTTACTCGATCAGGTGGGATCAGTGCAGTGGCCGTGTAACGATGAGACCCCAGTAGGGTCGCCGGTCATGCATGTTGATGGTTTCGTACGAGGGAAGGGCCGTTTCATTCGGACTGACTACATTGCGACTGATGAAAAGACTGGGCCACGGTTCCCGCTGTTGCTGACGACGGGGCGTATCTTGAGCCAATACAATGTTGGCGCTCAGACACGGCGTACGGACAATGTGGTCTGGCATGAAGAGGATGTTCTGGAAATCCATCCCCATGATGCTGAAACACGCGGCGTTAAAGATGGTGACTGGGTTAAACTGGTAAGCCGATCAGGTGAAACGAGCCTTCGTGCACAAATCACAGATCGCGTTTCAACTGGTGTTGTTTACACGACCTTCCATCATCCGGGAACTCAGGCAAACGTCATCACCACCGATTACTCTGACTGGGCTACGAACTGCCCCGAATACAAAGTAACGGCAGTTCAGGTATCGCCCTCCAATGGCCCAACGGAGTGGCAGGAGCAATATGAAGAACACAGTACCCGGTCGCGGCGGATTGAAGCTGCAGAATGAGCATGGTCATGCATCGCACCTTTGAAGGTGCTGCTTACAAGCAAGGCCGCTTCTCTCCCGCACAGCGGGAACTGGCTGAGGAAACCGCCGTTGCGATCAGTTGCAACGGCAGTTCCCATGCTGTTCTGATGGCGACGCCTGCTGATCTTGATGATCTCGTTATCGGCTTCTCCTTAGCTGAGCGGCTGGTGAGCAGCGTGGATGAGATTGAAGACATCAACAGGCTGGACTGTGAACGCGGCATTGACATGCAGGTGCGGTTTGTTTCCGATGTTGCGGGAAAACTTGCTGAGCGACGCCGGTCCATGGTTGGGCCGGTCGGATGTGGTTTATGCGGTATTGAAAGCCTCGATATGGCTATGCGTGATATTGAGCCTGTTTCAGCCGAGCTTTGTCTTTCTCCAGAGCAGATCGCAAATGCGGTTCATATGCTGACAAAACAGCAAGTGCTGAATTTTAAAACACGTTCAGTTCATGCTGCTGGATGGTACCATCCTACCCGTGGCCTTGTGGCTGCGCGTGAAGATGTTGGTCGTCATAATGCACTCGATAAACTGATAGGTGCTCTTGCAAAGCGCGGGGAACACATCGCATCTGGTGCAATTGTTATGACGAGCCGGCTATCAATCGAATTGGTTCAAAAGGCTGCTGTTGCTGGTTGCGGAATGATCATTTCTATTTCTGCTCCGACGGCAATTGCTGTTGAGTTGGCGGACAAGGCCAATATTACGCTTGCAACTGTTGTCCGTGATGAAGATTTTGAACTTTTAACACACCCGCAAAGGGTTGCCGGAGGAGGGGAACACCATGTCGCCTGACAAACTGATTTACATGGCCAACCAAATCGCCAGTTTTTTCAAGTACAAACCACATGAAGAAGCCGTGGCGGGTATTGCTGATCATATCAATAGCTTCTGGGAACCACGCATGCGTTCTCAGTTGTTCGCAATTCTCAAAACCGGAAGCACTGACCTGAGCCCACTTGTCGTAGATGCAGGATCAGCAATTCGCAAGCCAAAGGCATAGCTGAATTGGGAGCGTTTTGGGGTTGGGCGGTTAGGTTGTAACATCTGGCCCCACAAGTGGATATTGCGGATGCAACTCATCCCGCCAGTGCAGCTCTTTCCACGAATAGCTGCAAGGGCAACTTTCGCTTTAAAAGCCGGACTGTGGCGGCGACGGGGCCGTCTGCTCACAGTGTTTCCTGGTGGTGCATAATGTCAGTTTCTGGGGCGAATCTTGCTTCGCTCAACTGTCTAAACTCAGCGAGCCGGCTCTCTTTTTGAGGGCCGGGGTTTTTGTATCTCTAAGCAAAGAGCCTGTTGTGCAGCGATCATGTGGGGGGGGCTGTCATTCTGCACAGGGATATAGGCGGGTAAAACGAATGAACCCGTTGAAAAAACAATATAATTTTGAATAACCGGCTGAAAATAATTTTGCACAGTGTTACGCAAAAACTATTCAAAATGGGCATGAAAGCGTGCATAAAGCGGTCAAAAATGCGCAGGCTTTTTGCATAGAGCAGAATTATCAGCTGAAGCGATGCCCGCACCACACCACTTTTCCAATGATATGAAAATCCTGCAAATCAGCGCGCTTTAGTAGCTCTTTGTCGTGTATCGGATTTTGGCTGATCACTTCAATGTCGCCTTGAAGGGTTGGGCGAAGGTACTTTACACGTGCCAGTCCGCCGTAAACAAACGCATAGACGCCATCGGACAGCGTATTGCGCTTTTTGTCGACCATCACCAGGTCGCCATCAGCGATGAGCGGATCCATGCTATCACCATCTGCAGTGAGGATAATCAGGCCATCGGTTGAAGTTTTGCCTAGCTTTCCGCCTAAAAAGCTTTTTGTGAATGGTATGTCTTCCATTTTCTCGATGCTATCGCCATTAAGAGCTCCGCTACCAGCGGCCAGACAAACGTCAACGCGCGGGATAGTAATAAATTTACCTTCAATCGATGCCAAAGGTAGATCTGCTCCACTGGTTTGTACCCCCTTCAATAACCAGTCTAGGGAAACCTTAGAGTATTCCGATATACGAATTAAATGATCGTATTTCGGAATTTTACTCTCATTCCATATCCGATTGAAGGTTGCGCCAGGAATACCAACCTCTTTTGCCCAAACAAATGGGTCTTTCCCAGCCTTGGCAATCAACTCACCCAAACGACCTTGAAATTCATTTTCAATTTCGGACTTCAATTTCAAAACTCCGAACTAAATTTCGGTAATGTATCCACACTTCAAAAATCAAATTTTGCGATTTAATATCAATAACTTGACGCAAATTTACGGAATAAAATCCGTTTTTGAACTCCGAAATCCATTTATGGAGTTGAAATGTCCATAAATGGAGATACAGTAACTCCATAAGCAACATGCAACCACATTATGCGGGTGCACAGGTTCAAGGTTCAAAAAAAACGGCTGCTGTAACAGACCGTTTTTAATGAGGATATTCCAATGGCTAAGCGCAATTCCCAAATGACTTGGGATGAACATACCATAAAGGCCGAGCTACATCGGCATAGAATGACCATCGAGCAATTGGCCCGACAAAAAGAGGTCCACCGCAACACTCTTTCCAGAGCGCTTAAGACCGGAACCGGCATAGGTGCAAGTGTTATCTCTGAATTTCTTGGTATTCCAGTGGATGAGTTATGGCCTTGTCGAAAGATCCCCTCACCTCATGTGATCTACGATAGCGAATTGCACGGGCCTAGCGCAAGTCAGAAAAAGCTGCTGCATGCTGACACTCCTCTCTCCGAGGCAGAGGTGGCGGCATGAGAACTGTTCCTCTGACACAGTGCGCTGCCCTGCGGTTTTACAGCCGCTTTGATTATGGCGCAGGACATGACAATCACATCAAAGACATTGCAAGTGCGCTTGCCATTGGTGTGTTCACTTCAGCGTTTGTTCTTTGGGTCTGGGTATTGTGTGTGGCGGTGGCCTCTTACCGGGCGGGATACCCGCTATGAGGACCATCCGTTGCCAACAAACTGATGATTTGCTGAACTGGCAGCCACCGCAGGTGGAAGCCCGTTTTGAGCCAGCGCGGGTTCGTTCCGCAACACCCTCCGGCAAGGTGTGCCGCACTCTTTCTGAAGCCATGAAAAAAGACGGACGCAGCCGTGAGGAGATTGCAGCAGCCCTGTCTGTACATCTTGGGGAATCTATCAGCCGTGACAGTCTGGATGCGTGGGCGAGCGAAGCGCGGGAAGCCAGCAACATTTCCGGGTATCGCTTAATCAGTCTCATTTCCGTCTTGAAATCAAAAGAGTTGCTTAACGAGTTTCTGGCTCGCACGGAC
Organism: Pseudovibrio sp. Tun.PSC04-5.I4; assembly: GCF_900104145.1. Classification (NCBI taxonomy): domain Bacteria; kingdom Pseudomonadati; phylum Pseudomonadota; class Alphaproteobacteria; order Hyphomicrobiales; family Stappiaceae; genus Pseudovibrio; species Pseudovibrio sp. Tun.PSC04-5.I4. The sequence continues at coordinate 4,594,705 of NZ_FNLB01000006.1, forward strand.
ATGGTCGTGATTGACCGGAAGTACCTGCCACTCATTGAACGGCAGGTTATGGAAGAACAGAAAAAGCTCATCCAAAAGATGATCCGGCAAATAGATTATGAAATGAGGGGCCAGAAATGAAAGAGATCATGAGTTATAAGGATGGGCAAGCTGTTGTTGATAATCGGCATCTACATAAGGTGCAGCCAGAAGGTTCTGCACATCTCCAATCACCTCCCGATACTCTGCATCGGGGTGCAGATAAAAGTCAGCTTTTGAAAGTACAGCCGTCGCTTCAAAAACGATTTTTGCCGCGCTTGCAATGGCTGAAAACCGTTTCTCAAGATGGAGTTACGCTAGGAGCTTTTTTAGACGTCAAGGCGACTGCGTGGCGACCTTACGGACCAGCTCATTGTTTGCGAATGAGTAGACAAGAATTTACTGCTAGGCGTCTTCGGGGGAAGTTCGAAGCTGATCGGCGCACTCCTCTACCTGCAGTATTTTGCGAAATTCATCGACAATTTGTCTTGCTGCGCCAGCATACTTGGAAAGCGACATTTTCGGTTATCCTTTGCATCATTTGTGACAGCAACCCTAACGAAATCCGGCCATACTCTGACAGGCTTATCCGCATCTCCATCTGGCGTAAATGGGGGCGGACATGAGCGGAACAGTTCTAGCCCTGTTGGACAATGGGGCAAAGCGCGAGTGGTATAACGCTCAAGAACTTGCAGATATGCGATTACCAAATATACCTCTGACAGAGCGCGCTATTCAGTTGTTAGCTAAGCGCTCTGATTGGCAAACCTCCGGTTCTCTTGCCCGCAAACGTTCTGGCCGTGGCGGTGGCTGGGAATACCATATTGATCTGCTGCCGGAGCCAGCTCGCAAAGCGTTAGAAGCCCGCTTCAACATAGAGCGTCTTAACGCGGTTGTGAATGTTGTGCAGACAAACGCACCCGCAAAAACAAAGGTGGCTCTTGCTGATGCCGATGGCGCTCAGCGCCGTGCTGCTGAAGCCCGCAAACAAATTTTGCAGATGTTGGAACAACTGGTCATGCGCGGTATGGCCTATGACAAGGCCGTGTGTGACCTAGCCGTCAAGGTGAAAGTACTGCTGAGCCAAGAGGTGCTGACCCCGGATGAAAACCAGCTACTTGAGCTCGTTCGCACTGCCAAGGACAAGGGCACCGGGATCTCCCGCCGCGCTATTTACAACTGGCGCAAGGCGTTTAAGGAATGCGGCTTTGCTGGCCTGATCCCCGGCAAACGTAAACAGGATGCGCTCAATGCTTCCCGTTACGAATGGGCGCCGGGCTTCCTGAAGTTTTATGCGGACCCGCGCAAGCCAACGGTAGCATTGGCACTGGACCAGTACCGGGCCAGTCTGATTGAGCCCACACACGCTCCCAGTTACGATCAGGTGAAACGATATCTAACGAAACTGAAGAAAGCAGACCCGATTGCTGCCTATAAGGGACGTGAAGGTGTACTGGCACTCAAAGCCCGCAAGGTCTATGTGAGCCGCTCTACTGAGGGGCTGGAGCCAACCGATATTTATACCGGTGATGGCAAAACGTTTGATGCCTTTGTCGCACATCCATTTTCGGGCAATCCAATGCGCCCGGAGATCACCTCAATTCTGGATGTGGCGACCCGCAAATGTGTGGGCTACTCCATCGGGCTTAATGAAAAAGCCTATGACGTATCTGAAGCCCTGCGTAATGCCAGTATGTCGAATGGTGTGGCAGCTATCTTCTACGTTGATAACGGTAAAGGTTACAAAAACCAGCTGCTGGATGAGGCTGCTGTGGGCATGTTAGCCCGCCTTGGTACGCACAAAGAGCACAGCATCGCCTACAACTCACAGGCTCGCGGTGTTATCGAGCGGTTCAATGGATCAGTTTACACCCGCCTGGCAAAAACACTACCAAGCTATACAGGTACGGATCTGGACCGGGAAGCGGCTTTAAAGCTGCATAAGACCATCAAGAAAGACCTGAAGGAAAAAGGCGGTTCAGACCTTCTGATCAGCTGGAATGGCTTCCTCAAAATCTTTGACAGCGCCCTGCAATATTACAATGAGCGCCCTCATTCTGGCCTTGCCGAGATGCGCGATCCAATCACCGGTCGCAAGCGGCGTATGTCGCCGAATGAATGCTGGGCTCAGTTTGAAGCAAATGACTTTCAGGCTGTGCGGCTTTGTCAGGAAGATGCGGACGATCTGTCCCGCCCTGCAGTTCGGCGCAAGGTTACTCGCGGTCTCGTTACCATTGAGACGAACCGCTACTTTGCTTTGGAGCTGGAGCGCTATGACCACCGTGAGGTTATGGTTTGCTACGACATGCTTGATGCTCATCAGGTGTGGGTGCGTGAGCTTGATTATGTGGAAGGTGTTGAGACACCGGGCGCACTGATCTGCACTGCCAAGTTTGAGGGCAACAGCCAAGCCTACTTCCCCAAGCCGGTTATCGATACCGCCCGCGAGAAGAAGGCCAAGACGGCAACAAAGCGACTGGAAAACAGGTTACGCCGTGTCGAGCAGGAACAACGCCCCGGCTATCTCATGGAGCACTCCGGCGAGCAGCCAATGGAAGTGTTTGCCTCGGCTCCCGGCTTTGAAGCCAGTACTGATGCCGACCTCGTTTCAGTCGTGATGGAACCACCAGCAAGGACGGAGAACGTCGTTCATTTGGCGGACCCGATTGAGGCACCAAAACCACAACCTATAACCAGATCCGGCAGGCCAGTATTTAAGTCCAAAGAAGAGCTTGCCGTTTGGGTCCTGGATAATCCTGAAAAGATGACTGATCTCGACAAAAAAATCCTGTCGGACTGTATGACCAACAGGACTTATCTGGACCTATTTGAAGCGCTTGGCATCGACACAGATAGCCTTCGAACTCTCCTCCGTGCCGCTGCTTAACGCAACCAACCAACCCTCAAGGAAATAACAGATGCGGAATGACTTTGTAAAGACCTCCAACGTGCAGCGCTTTTTGAACGCGCTGACTGCCCTGACTGAACGGGGCGCACAGGAGGCTTGTCTGGTGGTCGTGGACGGACTGCCGGGACTTGGCAAAACAACCACGTTGAAAAATTGGGTCGGCCAGACGGGCAGCATATACCTGCGGGCCAAGAAAGAATGGACACCGAGCTGGTTTATGACCGAACTGCTTGAAACAATGGGGGTGCACCCACCCCATGCTTTCCAGAAAAAGTACTGCAAGGCGCTTGAAGAACTATCCGGGCGACGAGACACCGCTGGCAATGAAAGAAAGACGTTTGGTCTTGTGATTGATGAGGCGGATCATGTCTCCAGTAAATCGGCAATTTTGGAAACCATCCGCGATATATCCGACATGATTGAGCTGCCCGTCATTCTGGTGGGTATGGGCAAGGTCAATGATAACCTGACACGGTTTCCGCAGGTCGCCTCCCGCGTCTCACAGAAAGTTCGATTTGAAAAATGCAGTCAAGGAGATGTGCGGGGGCTGATTGACGGGCGCTGTGAGGTTCGCGTCGCTGATGATCTGTTGAAGCTCGTTCACAAAGTATCTGGCGGTTATAACCGTGAAATCTTGGAAGCCATTGCCAATATTGAACGCCACGGGTTTCTCAATCCTCCCGGTGAGGAGGGCCTGACCATGAGAGAGATGGCTGGTGTTGCAATCATCAATGATCGCTCCTCAAACCGCCCCATCATGGTTCCGGGGGCGCTGTGATGGCTAATTCCCTGATCTCCACGACACTCCTGCATCAATTAAAAGGTGGGGACTGCCAGACGCTTGATATGCTGGACGCTGATGCCACTTTTTCGCTCTCCCGCAAACAGATCATTGAGGCTGCGGGTTTTCTGATCATAAAAGGATATCTGGAACGTGTAGAGCGTGGTTGTTACCAGCTTACACAATCGGGTCAAAAAGCTGCTGATGAGGGCTTGGTCATTCCGATAGGTGGCAGCACAAGAGTGCAAATACACCGCCGTAGCCCACGCCGAAATTCCTTACGGCAACGGGCATGGAACGTGATGAAAATGTCAGGTGCATTTACGGTCTCAGATATTATTCTGGTGGCAGCTCAGCCCTCTGACAAACAACCAGAAAGCAATCTCCAGCGTTATCTTCGCTCGCTGTATCAGGCCGGGTATCTGACAATCTTGCCAGTTAAGGCAAGGAGTACCAAGCCTTATTCAAATGGCTTCAGACGCTTTCGACTGATCCGCGATACCGGCCCGCTTGCTCCGGTCTGGAGTCAGAAAAAGGCTATCCTACTTGATTTCAACCTCACTTCAAATGGGGAGGTTGTGGCATGCAAATAAACGTACACGACCTAATTGAAGAACAGGTAGCAACGCTTGGCAGTAAAAAGGCAGTGGCGGATGCCATGGGCGTCTCACGTACCGCTGTCAGTCTTTATCTGGCTGGACGGCTTACCGACAATGGCGGGCGCGTAGACCGCTTTGAGCGCCGTGCTGTTGAGCGGTTCTGTGACCGGATTATGTGCCCGCATCTTGGCAAAGATATCAGCTTTGAGGATTGTCAAAAATATTCCTGCCGGTCTGTCCCCCAAAGTGATCCTGCAGCCCTGCGTCATTGGGCCGCCTGCCAGCGCTGCTCGCTGAATACCTCCCGGACTGGACAGGATGCAGCATGTTAAGCGGCCTCCTGAAAGAACTGCGTGCTCTGTTTCTGATTTCACGCTGCAATGAGGTCATGGACCCGGAAGCGCATGACCTTTTTGCACAAACTCTGCTGACCGGAACTGAACTGGCTGAGCAGTTGGAGCGCCTTGCAAAAAGCAAGATGACACCACTTGAAGACGCTCATTTCAACGATCCCAAGATTGTTATTTTCCCGACACTGAGCCGGGACCCAAAATGTATTCAAAAAGGAAATGACCATGACACATGAAGCGAACGGCTCAACTCATACCATGGACCCCGCACTGGAAGCGGCAATAAACGCTGGGACAGTTGAGCTTGAGGGTAACCGGTATATGCGCGATGGCATGGGAGCACTGATCCCAGTGGAGCTGGTGGCAGATACTGACGCTCTGGAAGATGAGTGTGTGCGCACAATTGCCCACCACGCGCAACGGCTGGCCAGCCAAGTGGCTCGTTTTAAAGGGCACACCTATGATGACCTTGGCAATTTGGATGCTGCCCGTGCTGAAGAAGGCTTTACCAAAGGCGGAGCCAAGGGCAACAAGACCTATTATTCGCTTGATGCGCAATTCAAGGTCAGCGTCCGAGTGCAGCCACAACATGCCTTTGGCGCGCAAATCACACAAGCAAAAGAGCAGATTGACGTGTGCCTGAATGAATGGTCTGCGGGTGCGCGCCCTGAAATCCGAGCACTGATTACGGATGCTTTTAATACTGACAATGACGGACAGATCAACCGGACTGAAATTTACCGGCTGATGCGGCTCAAAATCGAAGATGCGCGCTGGGTAACTGCCATGAAGACCCTGCGCGAAGCCATGCGGGTTATTGGTAGCAAAACCTACCTCACCGTGCATAAGCGGCAAGGCCCGGAAGATGACTGGCAGCAGATTACCATCAATCTGGCGAAGGCGTGAGGGTATCATGAACTATCAGCAAATGAGATATGACCGGCAACGTGAACAAGAGCGCCTCGAACTCATCAGGGGTTACTGGAGCCGTCGCGGACACCTCGTCACCGGGACAGTTTCAGTAAACCACAATGATGGTCCAACCCCGCACTATACCACCGCAACTGATATGAAAAACGGGTGTCCCATCGGGTGCCCAGCCAACCGCACAGGAGCCGTATCATGAGCAATACAGGTGGCGTCGCAGTCGATCAACTCCGCACATTTATTGAACGCGTTGAGCGTTTGGAAGAGGAGAAGAAGGTAATATCTGACGACATCAAGGATGTTTACGCAGAGGCCAAAGGCAACGGCTTTGACGTGAAAGTCATGCGCAAGATTGTCTCCCTACGCAAACGCAAGCCACACGAGCGGGAGGAAGAAGAAAGTATTCTCGACCTCTACCTTCACGCCCTCGGCATGGCCGAGCCAATTTCTTAAGGAGAATTTCAATGAGCCGGTATCTTGCACAAATTCATATTGCAAAGAAGGCCTTGGCACTTGATGAGGACAGTTACCGGGATGTGCTGGAGCGGGTGACGGGTAAACGCAGTGCAAAAGGCCTAAGCGAGGGACAGTGTTTGCGCGTCGTTACCGAGTTCAAACGGCTTGGCTGGAAACCTGTAAAACGGGGCGGTTCATTCCGTCCCGCATCTGACAAGGGACATGTACGCATGTTGTTTGCTCTTGCAAAAAGCCTTGATGGTCTGGGGTATTGGCAAACGCCCTACAAGGACGCCTTACGCAGTTTTGTGAAGAAACGCAGTGATGTGGATGATCCCGAGTGGCTGACCTATTCGCAAGCCAGCCCCCTGATTGAAGCTCTCAAAGTAATTGAAGGGAGGCTGGCAGGATGATTTTAGCGGCAACGGGCAATTCCGAGAAAATCGTTGGTATCGGTATGATAAACAGAAACAACAAACTCATGCCCTTCGGGCTTTCCGATACTTGCGAACAATCCCCTGCACATGAGGTCCTCAATCACGACCTTCCAAGCAATCCCGACGGACGAGGAGTGGAGCATAAATTGATCCAGTGTATTCCACTGCGCTTTTTCGATGCGGTGGTATTCGAAAACCTTCTCCATTGCTTTTTCTTGCCAGGGTTCAAGGTTTGGCATTTGAGCCTGAACGTTAGAGGCAACCAGCAGAGCAGCAAGAACGAGCATAAAACACACAAACATAACCTTCTTAATAGAGCGTGCAATAATTGGTCTTTACTCTCTCAGGTTGCGACTATATTCGCAATGGGTTTTGTGATGGTTGGAGGGTGCGCATATGGCTGAATTTGTCCCTGTGACCGACCATGCGGTGCTGCGTTATCTGGAACGGGTGCTGGACATTGATGTCCAGATGGTGCGCCTACACATCTACCGCGAAACTGAGAACGCCCTGCAGGTTGGTGCAAAAGGTCTGCGCCGCGATGGTGTGCGTTATGTTCTGGAAGGCGGCGCTGTGGTGACCGTGATGGTGTCCGAGGCTCAGCTTGCCTCTAACAAGGAGGCTCGTCATGTCTGATCAGCTTGCTCCGCTACACCTGACAGAAGACATGGAGGATGTTCAAGCTATTTGCGGTGATGATGTTGCGCAGGAGCTTTTGAACAAACTACCCGGCGTTGAGGTTAAGGTGCCAGCCCGTTGGAGTGCAAACAATCCGCTTGCTCGCATTGACAGGGAGAAAGCAGAGCGGTTGATCAAGGATTTTGCAGGCAACAAGTTTTATGTCCCAACCCATATTGGCCGAACAGATACGCGCCGGGCAGCCCTTCAGCTTCGCGGTGAAGGCCAAAGCACAATTGAGATTGCACTGGAATTAAAAGTCTCAGAACGCCATGTCCGCAACCTGCTTTCTGGCAAGCCGTTGCCACGGCGGAAAATTCATGATGACCGCCAGGTCGATCTGGAGGATTTTTTGAACGCCTCCCATGATTAGATCAGAACTTGCGGAACTGTTCCGTCGCAAAAATTGCAAGAAACTATGAGGCTCGCCCCAGTACTTATCAAACTGAGGCGGGCCTCATGTCTATTGTCCAACAATTACGCAGCAGCAACGGCGCTGAAACACACACAGACACTCTCTTGCGCCGCGAGGCTGACCGGCTGGGCTGCGAGATGGCTGTTTTACAAGCGGTTCTGGACGTTGAAAGCAAGGGAGCGTCTTACGACCGCGACGGTCGCCTGATCCTCCTTCCAGAAAAACACGTCTTTTATCGTGAACTTCCCAAATCCAAACGCGGAAGAGCTGTGGCGCTGGGGCTTGCGGCAAAACGCTGGAAGAAAGCAAATTACAAAGGGCTTGGTAAGTCCGGCTCTGATGCCCGCTGGGACCGTCTGCAAGCCATGGCGGATCTTGATGTTACCGCTGCCCTTAAATCCTGCTCCTATGGTCTTGCCCAGATCATGGGCTTTAACTTTGCGCAGTGTGGGTATCGCAGTGCTCAGGAATTTGTTTTAGGGCTGGCCTCCAGTACCGAAGCTCAGGTGAAAGCCTTTCTTGCCTTTCTCGAAAACTCCGGCCTGCGCGATGCTCTGCGAGCCAAAGACTTTCGCGCGATTGCCCGGATCTATAACGGCAAAGGTCAGGTTGACTATTACGCTGGTCTGCTCCAGCAGGCCTATGCAAAGTTTGCCGCCCTTGCGTCCCCGGCCTCTGGCTTTTTAGAGAAAGATCAGCCGCGATCTAACGCCCAAAGTCTTGCTACGGGTTATCCGCGCCTCGGTTCCTCCGGTTACCGGATTGAAGCCCTGCAGAAACGTCTGGCCGCGCTTGGTTATGTGTGCCCGGTTGATGGTGACTTCGGCCCGACCACGCGGCGGGCTGTGGTGTCGCTTCAGGTGGATCACAGTTTAAAGCCGGATGGCGTTGTCGGGCCCCTAACAGAGACGACACTGGAGCAAGCCGTCCCCCACAATCAGAAAGCCGGACAGGATCGCAGCACCCTCTCGGTGAAAGACCTGCGTAAGAACGGTTCCCAGACCATTAAAAAAGCAGATGGCCAGACGCGTATTGGGCAAGTGCTGATGGGTACAGGCCTTGGTGCCAGCGCCATGGGCGAGACCACTCAAGGGTTACTGGAAGGATTTGGCACCGGCGCTGAGCAGCTCAGCCAGCTTCGGTATCAGCTCGCCCCGCTGATGGAGTTTGTCTCGGGCAACAAGTGGGTGCTGATTGCTGCTGCCGGATTTGGAATCTGGTATCTGGCACGGGGCATCAAACAGCGCCGCCTTGCAGATGCACAGAGCTGGAGGCATGTAGGATGAGCTTATTGTTTAAAGGTGCTGTGTGGGCTTTGAATAAACTTGGCGGCGGCGTACTCGACCGGGTGCTGGGTTTCTTTGAAACCCAAGCCAAGAGCGAAAACGAAGCGCTTCGTATTCGTGCAACTGTTACAAGTGAAGAGATCCGCGCCGAGTTGGATAGCCGCCGTGCAGCCCGCGACATCGTGCTGGCAGAGCAAGGCTGGTGGGTGACGGCCATGATCCGTCCAGCATTCGCCTGGCCGATTGTAATCTGGTCCGGGGCCATTGTTGCCGACAGCTTGTTTCACTTTGACTGGAATGTAGCCGCGCTGCCAGAACCACTCAATGAGTGGGCCGGATGGATTGTCGGCGCTTACTTCCTCACCCGCCCGTTTGAAAAAGCCATACGCGGCGCAAACACCCGGAGGGCTCGTTAATGTCGGAACATCTGGCGCGGGAACTTGGAGAGATTAAAGGGCTCCTGCAGGGCATCGATAAGAAAATTGATAGCGTGGATGATCGCCTTGATAAACATGATACGCGCCTGCGTGCAGTGGAGACCAAATCGGTTGTCAATAGTGTAATTGCCGCCTCAGTGGTCTCTATTGGCATTGCATTCATCAAAGATAAAATTGGTGCCTGAATGAGCAAGAAACCATCTAAGGCAGACCAGAAGCGCAAGGCCCGGCGCTTGTTCATACTTGAACGGCAGGCAATCCCGACTGTTGCGTTTACCATCGGTGTCAGTGAGAGCACCTTACGCCGGTGGAAGAAAGAGGCAGCAACGAACGGTGATAACTGGGACGTGGCCCGCTCTGCAAACGCGCTTGCTGGAGAAGGCCTGGAAGCGGTGGTTGCGACTGTGGTTGAGGACTTTGTCACCATGTTCCAAATGACCATTGAACAGATCAAGGCCTCTGGGGAAATTGAGCCTCCTGAGAAAGTAAAACTCATGGCCTCGCTCTCAGACGCTTTTAACAAGATGGTTTCTTCTGCTGGACGGGTTGCCCCTAAATTATCTGAACTCGGTATTGCGCAGGATGTGTTGCAGCGCCTTGCAAAGTTCATCCAGAAACATCATCCCAGCCATGCCCAGATCTTTTTGGAAGTGCTTGAACCCTTCGGTGACTATCTGGCGGAGGCCTATGGATGAGCGCGAAAACAAAAAAGCTCAGCGCTAAGGATTTTAAAACATCGCTTGCTGAGATGGCGGAGGATTTCCGCCAGAAGATAGAGCTGGAAGTTGAGGCATTCCCGGTTGATGTTAAAGCCCGCAAAAGCCGCCTCGCATGTGTGGCAGATCCTGCGACCGGCTATCGCTTTTTTGCCGAAACTTACTTTCCTCATTATCTGGCTAAAGCCCCGAGCCGATTGCATGAGCATCTTTATGAAGAGCTGCCACTGATTGTTTACTCAAACAAGGGCGAACGGAAACTGGTGATTGCCCCGCGTGGGTCTGCCAAGTCCACTCATATCAGTCTGATTTTCCCACTCTATTGCATTGTCATGGGCCTGAAGCATTACATCGTGCTTATTATGGATGCCTTTGAACAAGCCGCCGTCATGCTCGAAGCACTCAAGGCTGAGTTAGAGAGCAATCCGCGCCTTGCCTATGATTTTGCAAAGGCCATGGGGCCGGGCCGGGTCTGGCGCGAAGGTGACATCATCACGGCTAACAACATCAAGGTGGAAGGCTTTGGTACGGGCAAGAAGATCCGTGGTCGCCGCCATGGTCCGTACCGGCCTGACCTTGCTATTTTAGATGATATTGAAAACGATGAGAATGTGACCAGCCCCAAACAGCGCGACAAGCTTGAAAGCTGGGTTTTAAAAGCTGTGCTGAAGCTTGGCCCCACAGATGGCTCCATGGACGTGCTTTATGCAGGCACTGTGCTGCACTTTGATGCGGTTATTGTGCGCTTTGCCAAGAAACCGGGCTGGCAGAAGACTGAGTTTCGGGCGGTATTGGAATGGCCGGAACGCATAGACCTGTGGGATACATGGGAAGAAGTGTACTTAAACGAAGGCGAGCCTGCCGCAGATGCGTTTTATTGTGCACACCAAACAGAATTAGACCGAGGTGCGGTTCTCAACTGGCCCGACAACCACACTCTGCTTTATCTGATGAAAGAACGGGCAGGATCACACTCAGCCTTTGAAAGCGAATATCAGAACCGTCCTGTCTCTGATGATAACCCGTTCCAGAACATTACTTATTTTGTTCGCGTTGAGCCGCAACTTATGTTCTTCGGCGCGATTGATCCCTCTCTTGGCAAGTTCAACAAGAACCGGGATCCATCGGCAATTCTGGTGGGCGGGTATGACAAGGAAACCGGTCGCATAGATCTGGTGGAAGCCTCCATTCGCAAACGCACGCCTGACCTGATTATTGCTGATGCGCTGGCGTTCCACCGCGAATACGGCTGTCAGATGTGGTTTGTGGAAGCGGTACAGTTTCAGGAGATGCTGCGCACTGAACTGATGAAGCAGGCCGCCCTGTCTGGTCTGGCGCTGCCTGCTTATCCGGTAATGCCCATTACAGATAAGAACCTGAGGATTGAGCGACTTCAAATCCCCATCAAGGACGGCCTCATCCGGCTGCATAATTCACAGAAAGTTCTCATTGATCAACTCCAGCAATGGCCCAATGCGGACCATGATGATGGCCCTGATTGCCTTGAGATGCTTTGGAAACACACGTTGGAGATGGCCTTTACCACGCTGAGTTCAACCAGCTTTACCACCGCACCATCAGCACACGGCTCACTCCTTGGAGGCTATCGGTTATGAGTAAGAAAACCAAAAAAACAAACGGAACGGCTAAGGCTGATAGCAATCTGGCTAAGCAGGCCGCCCCGGCCAGTGTTCCGATTAAGGGCGGACAGCTGATTGCGACCGCACGAAACGACATCACGATTGAAAACTACTCCGATATATTAAAGCCTCAGGACCCAACGCTTGAAGCCAAGGGCGAGAAAAAAGGCCTGAAGCTATATGATGAGGTTCTGCAGGACGCACGGGCACGCACCGCTCTTTCCAAGCGCATTTCCAAGGTCACACGGCGTGAATGGCAGGTTGAGCCTGCAAGTGATGAGGCGATAGATATCACGGCTGCTGAAGGGGTTGAGGCGATCCTGAAGGCATTGCCATTTGATGCAATCTGCAAAGCGCTTCTCAAAGCAATCTTAAAAGGGTTTTCCGTTGCCGAGATCGTCTGGTTCCGCAATACAGATGGCATGATTGCACCGCTCAAAATAAAGGATCAAAACCCTATGCGGTTTACGTTTGATGCGGACTGGCGCATCAGATTGCTGACACTCGATAACCGCGAAGAAGGCGAGGAACTGCCAGAACGCAAGTTCATAGTGCATCGCTTTGATGCGAACGCCAACAATCCGTTTGGTCATGGGCTTGGTTCTGTGTTGTTCTGGCATGTCTTGTTCAAGCGCGAGGGCGTGGCCTTCTGGATGAAGTTCATGGACAAGTTCGCAAGTCCAATCCCTTTTGGCAAATACGCTCATGGAACATCTAAGGAAGAGCAGGACAAACTGCTTGGCGTGCTGCGCCAAATGGTTAGCCAGGGTGCGTTGGTTGCCCCCATTGGCACTGAGGTTGATTTTCTGGAAGCCACCCGCTCTGGAGAGGCAGGATATGAAGCCTGGTGCCGTTACTGGGATGAGCAGACTGCAGAAGTTGTTCTGGGATCAACCCTTGCAACAGGTGTCAAAGGTCAAGGCTCGCGTGCCGCCTCCCAAACTCATGCCGATGAAACCGATGGTATTGTTGATGATGACAGCGACCAGATTTGTGAAACCCTGAATTCCACACTCATTACGTGGATTAGTGAACTCAACTGGCCTGCTGCCAACCCGCCCAAGGTCTGGCGGCCCCGGCCTCGCAACCAAAGCGATGAGGCGGATGTTGAGCGCAAAGTGCGCTGGGTGCAGCAATCTGCTTTACGTATTTTGGACGCCACGCGCCTGCAAGGCTTTGAGCCTAAGGATGTTGATCAATGGCTGGGTAATGTTTTGGGAACAGAGATTGTCAAATACAAGATCCGCTAACTGCCGATGGTCCAGCCACCAAACGCGGCGGCAAACAGGAAAGTTCAGAATTTGCGACAGGTGATGCAGGTCCCGTTGATCATCTGGTTACTCAGCTGGAACAGCTTGCAGGGCCAAAGATACATAACTGGATTGACGAGATCAAAGTCAAGCTTGAAGAGGCGGAAGATTACGCGGGCGCATCACAAGCCTTGCTTGATACCTATCCGGGGCTTGAGGTTGATCCACTTGGCAACCTTTTAAGTGATGCGGTTATGCTTGCCGAGCTTCAGGGCCGCTCTGATATCATTGATGAGACCGGCATCACGCCCACAGGCTCAAAAAAAAACTAGATAAACAGGATGAGGCAAGCGCTGAGTTTGCTGAACCTTTTACTGAGGCGCTGGAGTTCCAACGCCAGAAGGTAAAACTGCCCACAAAGCGATGGAGTGATGCCATGCATCACGCTCATGATCGCTCGTTTGTCGTAGCAGGCGCAACAAAAGACGCGCTGCTGGAAGACTTCCAAAAGGCCATTGATGGTGCCATTGCCAAAGGCACACCGCTTAAGGGCTGGCTGGATAAGGATGACACGTATCATCCGGGGTTTCAGGATGAGTTTGATGCAATCGTGAAGCGCACGGCTGGGATCACAACGGCAAGCGGGTATGGCGTGCCCGAGTGATCTATGAGACCAACCTGAAAACCGCCTATGCTGCCGGTCGTTACAAGCAGATGAACGAACCGGCGGTGCGCAAGGCTTTCCCTTATTGGCAATACGTCCATGCGTTAGAGCGCATACCTGTGACAGCGCGGGCTGCTCATAAGGCGTGGGATGGGTTGGTGCTACCTGCCAATGATCCGTGGTGGAACACGCATTACCCGCCCAATGACTGGCTGTGTGGGTGTGGTGTGCGGCCCGTCTCCAAGGCCAAACTCAAACGCCTTGGGAAAGACGGACCAGACGTGGCCCCAAGTATTGCCTACACAATCACTACAGATCCGGGCACGGGTGAGCTGATAAATTACCCAAAAGACGTGGGTATGGGCTGGGGTTACGCGCCGGGACAAACGTGGTCTGAAGGACTGGTGCCCAAAGAGCTGCAAAAACCACTGCGGCCCAAGCCAGCCCTAATCGACC
>NZ_FNLB01000007.1 GCF_900104145.1 Pseudovibrio sp. Tun.PSC04-5.I4
GCCAGCCGTCGTCACAAATTTGACAAGAAGAAATATCGTGTCACGAACTGGCGTGACTATAACGAAAGTCTTCGTAATCGTGGTGATTTGACGATCTGGGTCAGCCGTGAGATTGGGAAGGAGCACGGCTAACGCATGAAACTATAAGCTTATGATTTTTTGCATATAATCATTATTCCAGCCTGCTGTTTTTCGATGTCTTTTTATGCTGCCTGTGCGGGTTGTGTCGGCTTTGACGAGATTGATAGAAATTTTCCTCAGAACACTTAAATTTGCGGCCGCGTTACGGTCGCGAATGCGGCTGTCGTCCTCGCGAAATCCAACATCAACACCCAGTGCAGACTTTCGATGGCCCAATGATTGCGGATCGCAGCGGCAAGAACAACGGGCGAGGCCTCGGCGCTGGTGAGAAAATAACGAATGTCGGCAGTGACTTTGGAAGGTCCTCCGCATGGACATGATTGATGGAAGAAATTGTTTCAACTGTAACCGTCCGCTCAGGACCGCCTTACTTGATTGCGTTTGATTGAGTATTTTCTTCTTCAGTTTTAGTTGAGGAGGCAAGTCATTGTTGGATGAATCGAGGCCACGGCGGTCGTGGACACGGGTAGAAAAGGCGGCAATCACTGCGCAAGTTGGGTTGATGGAGCAACGCTGTTTGATGTTGCGCAGAGCCATGGTGTCGGCCGGTACTTGCTGAAGCGATGGATGGCTCAGTACTGCGAGAGCAACACAAGTGAAAACACGAAGGCTCCCATTTTTGTGCCTGTTGTTGTTACTGATCCTGAGCCTTCAGGACCCGCCGTTATTGAGGTTGGGCTCGGGAACGGTCGCAGCCTGAGGGTTTCCAGTGACTTAAGTGATGCGCAGGTTCGCCGGTTTATTGGGCTGGTGGAAGCGACATGATCGGGCCGGGAACAGGTGTGCGGGTTTATCTTGCGTGCGGTGTGACGGATATGCGCAAGGGCATTGCGGGTCTGGCCGCTTTGGCGGAGACGGAATTACGCCAGCGCCCTGCAAATGGCGCCGTGTTTGCGTTTCGCGGTCGGCGCGGCGACCGGATCAAGTTGCTTTACTGGGATGGTCAGGGATTTTGCCTTTACTAGGCCCTATGGGCACATAGCTGCATATTTGGCCATCTTGAGGAACAATCAGCGAACTTTAGCTATTGATTGAAGCAGCACGCGAACCTGTTCGGGCGAGAACTTAAATAGTCGCCCATCAGAGATCCGTTTCGCTGAGATCGGGTATTTGGGACGCCTAGTATCCAGGCCAGCAATGCGGAAACGCTCTTCCCCATCACTAAATATCTCGCCGTAGTTTTCCTTCTTTAAGCCATATCGCGAACACAGAAGTTCAAAGAGTTCTTTGTCTAAATCCTCATCCTGGCCCTCTGCCACCGGAACCTTTACCCGCAGCACCATTTCAAAAGCATCGCCTCTGGATTTGAGACGCTTCCCACCTTGCTCAACTTCCAGCCCATGAGTTTCCGCAATTTTACGACAGGCTTTCAGCATTTCCTTCTCAAGGGTTTCGCTCAGGCGGGGTGTGATGCGCACATGTTTTTCACGTTGGCTGGTCATCGGTTCTTTACCTTGTAAACTGTTCCTCGAGAGACGCCGAGCTCTCGGGCAATCTCCGTTGGGCTCTGGCCAGCAGCAAGCCGCACTTCAATCTTCTTTGTATCAATCTGTGGCGGGCGGCCTTTGTAAGCACCTCTTGTCTTTGCCGCCGCAATGCCTTCTGCTTGTCGCTCGCGGCGCAGATTGGTTTCGAACTCTGCAAAGACACCGAGCATATCGAAGAAAGCTTTGCCGGCAGCCGTTGAGGTGTCGATAGGCTGCTCAGTCGCAAACAAATGAGCACCCTTGTCTTGCAAGCGCCGTGCAATAACTTGCAGGTCATGCATAGACCGGGCAAGCCGATCAATGCGGGTGACCACCAGAGTTTCGCTCGGATGGATAAAGTCCAGGATTGTCTGCAACTCAATACGCTCTTTGAGAGAAGCCCGCTCTTCTGTTCCGAGCGGATCAGATGACACCCAGCTGCTTCCAATGCAAGAACTTGCGCTTCCAGATTCTGATCGGTGGTAGAGGTGCGAGCGTAACCGATGCGAGACATAAATTTGTTCATTTTGGGTATGCCATGAGCCATTTCTGTTCACTAACACAAATTTAACCCAAAATGAACAAGATACCGGGCTCACTCTGTGTTCATTTCAGAGTGTGAGCCACGGGTATACCCATAGTGCGTTCATTTACGCAACTAATCGACTTTCAAAGTCAATGCGCTGTTCCAAATCAAGCTCAAAACGGCCATAAGGATTGATGTGACTGTATATCAGTGGTGTCAGACCTCGGTAATCTTCTGCGGCAAGTCGGCTAGCCCAAACAGGATCTGAAAGCACCGATTGCACCATGCGGGTGTTGACGTAAACCAGTGAGGCCTGCAACAAGTGCAGAGACAAGGCCGAGATCTCCTGATCTTCAATGCGGTTACTAGCAATCTCCCCGCCCTTGCCGAAGAACACAAAGCCGTTGGCGCTGTTCCAGTTCTCTACGACATTGAGCCCTTCGTTGATTTCACGGCGATAATTCTCCGAGCGCAAATACCGACACAAGAAGATCGTCTTGATGGCTCGGCCCAGTTCAGTCAGCGCTTTATAGGTTGGGTGCATGACTTCGGAGCGGGCAAAGCGGCGTAAAATTGCTTCCGGATCTGCGGTTCTGTGCTGCATGGCTGCGGCGTACTTGACCATTTCGTCATATTGGCGGGCAATCTCCTCCCAATTGATGGCACTGGACAGGATCGGCAGCAGGTTGCTAAGCTCACTGCGCATAGTGTTTGAAGGCAATGCCAGTTTTTGCCGACTGATCGCCTTAAGGCGTGGGGCAAGCTCAAACCCAAGCAAGTGACAAAACGCAAAGCCGACAACGCTTTGGCCATGGCTGTCCACATACTGACGCTGGATCTCCATGTCGGTGCAATGACGCAAAACACCCTCAATCATGGCAGCAACTTCAGAGGATGAACAGCGTTTTAGCTGAGAATAGATACAGGTTGCCTGCCGTTCCACATGCCAGTAGATCATTACACCTCTGCCGCCGTAACGAGCATGCCATTCGCTCATGAGGTTCCTATCCCAGGCTCCAAACTTTGTGCTGTCTGCTGCACAAGCTGTCCCGGCTTCCCCCCAAATAGCGGGGTTGCGGATTGCCAAGGTTGCATCAGTTACGCGCGCGCAGGCAGCCCTTAAAGCGGCAGGATAAATATAATTGCGGCGCACATGCAGCAACTCTTCGTAGCTGACATCGGCAAGACCACCGGCAATACGTTTGAGGCCTGCGTTTGTGCCAAGACCGTAAAGGCAAAGTAACAGTCGTCGGTCACGCACATCTGAAGCTAGCACCTCACGACTTGCAGAGGTTTCAAAGCGGTCCAAGTATCCCGTTCCAAGGGCAGCTTCCTTAAGCGTATCCAATAGTCCCGTCATCGGCCATTGACGAGTGATTTCCGCTTTTAAAGAGACCAGTCCTTTGGGTTCCGGCGCAGGTTCAAACGGACTGACAGAGATCCGGTTCTTGCCGGTCCAACGGAGCCTGATCTTGTCATTGCGAGGCAGGGACGAATTGAGCTGACGTAGCTCATCCTCCAATGTCTTTCTGACCTCAGACACAAATGCTTCTGCATCTCGTGTCAGCTTCAGTCCCGCATAATATGTGTCGCGGCGCTCGGCAAAATCCTTTGGCAGGTCTTCATCCGGATTTCGATAACGATCTGCTCCCACTACCCAGATTTCCTTGGCACGAATTCGCTCACGCAACTGGGTCAGGAGGCACAGCTCAAAGGAAATCACATTCACGCGGCCTTTGTCATCAATCACGCTGCCACGCCATTTAGTTGGAATGGCCTCCACCGGAACATCATCCTCAGAAACAAACCGCTTACCTGCCTTCTGCAGTTTCGTAATACAGGTCAGCCCCTCCAGCACAGGACGCCAAGCTGCGTTGTTGGATCTGAATTCCAGGACAGAAAGAAGCAGTGGTAGCATACGGCGATAATGTGAGGCATATGACCCACGCATCACAAACTGAATTTGACGATCCAGAGTTCCTTTTGAGCGATACTCTTTGACAATCGCTGATAGTTTCTGCTGCCCGGCGACCGGATAGATCACATCACAGATCCGCCCCTCCGGGTGTTCCATGGAGGCCATGGCAATCTCTGCCAGCAAGCGCTCCTTGCCATGAACCTTCTCGATTTCACGGCTAATATCCTTAATCACCTTGCGCTTTGATTTTACATTGATCCGGTGGATCTGTTCCACCAGAAGGTCAATCACCCGATCAATCATCTGGGACTTGCGGACTATCAGATAAAGTGCGAACAGGCCTAATCGGCGCTCAACGCTGTGTCTACGCATCTGCGAAGCCGTTTCTGCACTCACCCGTCGCACGATCCGGTCAATGAAGGAGCACTCAACCTCCTTAAGAAAATGTTCTGGAAGCTGTAAGCCCTCAACAAACTGAAGGCGTTCAATTGCGGCCAGAATGTTGTCCAGCGTAGCCCCACCGATATCATCTTTCAGGCGCGAAAATCCGGTGGAAGCATCCGGCTCCACCAATGAGGTTTCCATCTTTACAATGGCTTCCTGAGAAAGTTGACTGACAATTTTTTGCAGTAACTCTTTCTGAAACTCACGGCGTGCAGAACGAGCAACACGTTCAATGATCTTTTGGGAGGGCGCAAACACCTTCTTCTCAAGACACCACTGGTAGGCAATTGAAATCAGGTCTTCAACACCATTGGCGTGACCACAATGTTCGCGTCGTAGCCAGTGTGCTAGCAGAGTTCTATGCCTATCCGACATCCGCTCAAAATCGAGAAACTGTATAATTTCCATCATGTGGCGACGCGCGGAACGGCTTTGAAAGTCATAGTCAAATGTGACAGGCCGATTACCACCGAGCTGATCACTCAGATAGTTTAAAACTTCTTCGCCAACCTGAATATCTTCATCTGCAAAGTAACCAAAGTGCTGAAGGTGTTTGAGTTGGAGTGCAACGCCGAGGCGGGTCCGCGTATTGTAGCCATTGATGAAAGTGAGGTCGTCGAATGACAGTCCCCACGTAAGACTAAAAGTCTGATCCATTGCAACTCTTTCCTAACTTGAAGAAAAAGTCACTTTGGCGAGCAAACATGTCTTAAATAGTGATGTTCAGCACTTGTTCCTCAAGATGGCCAAATATGCAGCTATGTGCCCATTGGGCCTACTACAAGGTGCTGGGTGCGCCTCGAACCTGGTTTCGACCGGGGCGCTTATGTTTGGAATTCTAGTGAAAGGAGGGGTTTCCTTTAACAGACCGTCCTTTACTGCGAAAGGGCGAGAGCCGAAGCGGCGGTGATTTGTCGTGAACTGGCAAGGTGACGTAGCCCGTGGGATAAAGAGATGTGCGACGAAGCCATTAAGTCAAGACCCATCTTCAGGCTGAGTATTGGAAGGTTGAGGAACACGAACCGGCTAAACCGTATCTGAGGGGCTGAATTGTAGCCTCCGCCTACATGGCTTAACAGGCGGAACATCGGTCGCGCCATGGATTTCATGACCGGAAGCGCGCAAACCGACAGCGTACTCCAGAAACGCTTTCGAGGGTGTCGTCAACTTATGCAGTTTGTTGGCGATGGCCGATGCCGACTTGCGGGACGCAAGGGAAAAGACTACGGCCGGCAGCCTAACCAATACGCTTTAAGTCCAACATAGGAACGAGGGAAGGCGTGTGCCGAATGAGGTTGGTATATTTAATACTCGCAAGGGAGTTCACCCCGATGACGGCCACGCTGGCGGAGTTCCCGTAGTAGTCCGGGATAGGGAAAGCCTGTCACATGGCGAAGGGGAACAGTTCAAGCTGCTTAGGGCTGCACATTAACTGACCACAACGAGGTGAAGACCTTTGATAATCAGCGACATGCAACACAAGCTTGCGAAATGGGCGCAGGACGAGCGAACCAGAAGATTTGATCGCCTCTTACGCTTAATTGCTGATCGGACTTGGCTGACTGAGGCTGCCCGGGTTGCCTTGGCGTCGAGCGGCGCAAAGACCCCGGGCCCTCCGTGCCAGGAGCCGGAAGATGAGCAGTTGCCCGTGCCGGAACTGGCCACCTCCACACTTGAAGAGCCCCCCAAACCGACCCGCGGCAAACCTCGGGTGCGTAGCGATGTGGAACGCGAGCGGGTCACTCTGCAGTCACCCAAAGCGTGCCCCGAGTGTGGCGGCGAGCTGCGGCTCATCGGGGAGGATGTGTCTGAGCTGGTGGAGTTCATCACCGCAAAGCTAAAGGTGATTGAAACGGCGCGGCCCAAGACGTCCTGCCGGGTGTGCGAGAAAATCGTGCAAGCTCCAGCACCAACCCGGCCCATTGAAAAATCCAGTGCCGGAGCCAGCTTACTGGCGCATATTCTGATCTCCAAGTTCGATGATCATTTGCCGCTATACCGTCAGAACGAAATCCTTGCCCGGCATGGCATTGATATTCCCCGCTCTACTCTGTCGGACTGGTGCGGGCTTGCCATGAAAACGCTGGCTCCGCTGAGCGAACTGCTTAAAGCTGAGGTGATGCTCTCAGATCGCTTGCATACCGATGACACACCCATTGATGTCCTGGGTCGCCAGTTCAAGGCGGCGAGCGGTTCCGGCAAAGCTTCGAGGCAGGGCCGGATCTGGACCTATGTGCGCGATGATCGCCCCTTCGCAGGAGAGGCCCCGCCTATTGCTGCCTATTGGTTCTCCGCAAATCGCAAGGCTGACAACCCGCGATGCCACCTCAAAGAGTTTTCCGGCATTCTGCAGGCCGATGCCTATGCCGGCTACAAGCAGCTTTATGACAGCGGGGACATTAAAGAAGCCGCCTGTTGGGCGCATTGGCGCCGCGACTTCCATGATATCTTCACCGCCACCAAATCAGAACTGGCCAGATACGCACTGGAGCAGATCGGTAAGCTTTATGACATTGAACGTCAGATCAGCGGAAAACCACCAGACCTGCGGCATGAGGTGAGGCAGAAGCACAGTAAACCCATCGCTCAGGCCTTCAAGGCCTGGTGCGAGGCTCAGCTTACCCGCATCTCAGGCAAATCACCGCTGGCCAAAGCCATCCGTTATGGCCTCTCCCGTTGGCACGCCTTCACCTTGTTCCTCGACGAGGGTCGCGTCGCGATCGACAACAATGCGGCTGAGCGCGCAGTCAGACCTATTGCATTGGGCCGTAAAAACTTCTTATTTGCCGGATCAATGGCCGGCGGAGAAACTCTGGCAGACGCCATGACGTTGATTGAAACCGCCAAACTCAATGGTCTCAACCCGCAGGAATATCTCACAGATGTCCTTGCCCGCATCGTAACCGTCCGCTCAGTACCGCCTTACTTGGTTGCATTTGATTGAGTATTTTCTTCTTCAGTTTTAGCTGAGGAGGCAAGTCATTGTTGGATGAATCGAGGCCACGGCGGTCGTGGACACGGGTAGAAAAGGCGGCAATCACTGCGCAAGTTGGGGTTGATGGAGCAACGCTGTTTGATGTTGCGCAGAGCCATGGTGTCGGCCGGTACTTGCTGAAACGATGGATGGCTCAGTACTGCGAGAGCAACACAAGTGAAAACACGAAGGCTCCCATTTTTGTGCCTGTTGTTGTTACTGATCCTGAGCCTTCAGGACCCGCCGTTATTGAGGTTGGGCTCGGGAACGGTCGCAGCCTGAGGGTTTCCAGTGACTTAAGTGATGCGCAGGTTCGCCGGTTTATTGGGCTGGTGGAAGCGACATGATCGGGCCGGGAACAGGTGTGCGGGTTTATCTTGCGTGCGGTGTGACGGATATGCGCAAGGGCATTGCGGGTCTGGCCGCTTTGGCGGAGACGGAATTACGCCAGCGCCCTGCAAATGGCGCCGTGTTTGCGTTTCGCGGTCGGCGCGGCGACCGGATCAAGTTGCTTTACTGGGATGGTCAGGGATTTTGCCTTTACTACAAGGTGCTGGAAAAGGGCCGGTTCCCGTGGCCTTCACCAGTCGATGGCTCAGCCCGACTTACCTCAGCACAGCTGGCCATGCTGTGGGAAGGGATGGACTGGAGACGCCCCAGTTGGGGAGCTCCGCCCGCTCGAATGGGGTGAATATCTTGGGTTTTGAATGGGGTATTACTTTGATATTGGAGATATATGAGGTAAAATACCCATATGAACCAGTCTCTTAACTCCCTTCCTGATGATCCAGTTTTACTCAAGGCCATGGTGCTGGCGTTGCAGGGAAAGGTTGAGAGTTTACAAGCCAATGAGCAGGCCCATCTGGTTCTGATCACATGGTTCAAACAAGCTTTGGCCAAGTTGCGCAGGCAACGCTTTGGCGCATCTTCAGAAAAGATCGACCGCGAGATTGCCCAGCTTGAACTGGCGCTGGAAAACCTGGAGACTGCCCACCCATGCCAGGAGCCGGAAGATGAGCAGTTGCCCGTGCCGGAACTGGCCACCTCCACACTTGAAGAGCCCCCCAAACCGACCCGCGGCAAACCTCGGGTGCGTAGCGATGTGGAACGCGAGCGGGTCACTCTGCAGTCACCCAAAGCGTGCCCCGAGTGTGGCGGCGAGCTGCGGCTCATCGGGGAGGATGTGTCTGAGCTGGTGGAGTTCATCACCGCAAAGCTAAAGGTGATTGAAACGGCGCGGCCCAAGACGTCCTGCCGGGTGTGCGAGAAAATCGTGCAAGCTCCAGCACCAACCCGGCCCATTGAAAAATCCAGTGCCGGAGCCAGCTTACTGGCGCATATTCTGGTCTCCAAGTTCGATGATCATTTGCCGCTATACCGTCAGAACGAAATCCTTGCCCGGCATGGCATTGATATTCCCCGCTCTACTCTGTCGGACTGGTGCGGGCTTGCCATGAAAACGCTGGCTCCGCTGAGCGAACTGCTTAAAGCTGAGGTGATGCTCTCAGATCGCTTGCATACCGATGACACACCCATTGATGTCCTGGGTCGCCAGTTCAAGGCGGCGAGCGGTTCCGGCAAAGCTTCGAGGCAGGGCCGGATCTGGACCTATGTGCGCGATGATCGCCCCTTCGCAGGAGAGGCCCCGCCTATTGCTGCCTATTGGTTCTCCGCAAATCGCAAGGCTGACAACCCGCGATGCCACCTCAAAGAGTTTTCCGGCATTCTGCAGGCCGATGCCTATGCCGGCTACAAGCAGCTTTATGACAGCGGGGACATTAAAGAAGCCGCCTGTTGGGCGCATTGGCGCCGCGACTTCCATGATATCTTCACCGCCACCAAATCAGAACTGGCCAGATACGCACTGGAGCAGATCGGTAAGCTTTATGACATTGAACGTCAGATCAGCGGAAAACCACCAGACCTGCGGCATGAGGTGAGGCAGAAGCACAGTAAACCCATCGCTCAGGCCTTCAAGGCCTGGTGCGAGGCTCAGCTTACCCGCATCTCAGGCAAATCACCGCTGGCCAAAGCCATCCGTTATGGCCTCTCCCGTTGGCACGCCTTCACCTTGTTCCTCGACGAGGGTCGCGTCGCGATCGACAACAATGCGGCTGAGCGCGCAGTCAGACCTATTGCATTGGGCCGTAAAAACTTCTTATTTGCCGGATCAATGGCCGGCGGAGAAACTCTGGCAGACGCCATGACGTTGATTGAAACCGCCAAACTCAATGGTCTCAACCCGCAGGAATATCTCACAGATGTCCTTGCCCGCATCGTAACCGTCCGCTCAGTACCGCCTTACTTGGTTGCATTTGATTGAGTATTTTCTTCTTCAGTTTTAGCTGAGGAGGCAAGTCATTGTTGGATGAATCGAGGCCACGGCGGTCGTGGACACGGGTAGAAAAGGCGGCAATCACTGCGCAAGTTGGGGTTGATGGAGCAACGCTGTTTGATGTTGCGCAGAGCCATGGTGTCGGCCGGTACTTGCTGAAACGATGGATGGCTCAGTACTGCGAGAGCAACACAAGTGAAAACACGAAGGCTCCCATTTTTGTGCCTGTTGTTGTTACTGATCCTGAGCCTTCAGGACCCGCCGTTATTGAGGTTGGGCTCGGGAACGGTCGCAGCCTGAGGGTTTCCAGTGACTTAAGTGATGCGCAGGTTCGCCGGTTTATTGGGCTGGTGGAAGCGACATGATCGGGCCGGGAACAGGTGTGCGGGTTTATCTTGCGTGCGGTGTGACGGATATGCGCAAGGGCATTGCGGGTCTGGCCGCTTTGGCGGAGACGGAATTACGCCAGCGCCCTGCAAATGGCGCCGTGTTTGCGTTTCGCGGTCGGCGCGGCGACCGGATCAAGTTGCTTTACTGGGATGGTCAGGGATTTTGCCTTTACTACAAGGTGCTGGAAAAGGGCCGGTTCCCGTGGCCTTCACCAGTCGATGGCTCAGCCCGACTTACCTCAGCACAGCTGGCCATGCTGTGGGAAGGGATGGACTGGAGACGCCCCAGTTGGGGAGCTCCGCCCGCTCGAATGGGGTGAATATCTTGGGTTTTGAATGGGGTATTACTTTGATATTGGAGATATATGAGGTAAAATACCCATATGAACCAGTCTCTTAACTCCCTTCCTGATGATCCAGTTTTACTCAAGGCCATGGTGCTGGCGTTGCAGGGAAAGGTTGAGAGTTTACAAGCCAATGAGCAGGCCCATCTGGTTCTGATCACATGGTTCAAACAAGCTTTGGCCAAGTTGCGCAGGCAACGCTTTGGCGCATCTTCAGAAAAGATCGACCGCGAGATTGCCCAGCTTGAACTGGCGCTGGAAAACCTGGAGACTGCCCACCCATGCCAGGAGCCGGAAGATGAGCAGTTGCCCGTGCCGGAACTGGCCACCTCCACACTTGAAGAGCCCCCCAAACCGACCCGCGGCAAACCTCGGGTGCGTAGCGATGTGGAACGCGAGCGGGTCACTCTGCAGTCACCCAAAGCGTGCCCCGAGTGTGGCGGCGAGCTGCGGCTCATCGGGGAGGATGTGTCTGAGCTGGTGGAGTTCATCACCGCAAAGCTAAAGGTGATTGAAACGGCGCGGCCCAAGACGTCCTGCCGGGTGTGCGAGAAAATCGTGCAAGCTCCAGCACCAACCCGGCCCATTGAAAAATCCAGTGCCGGAGCCAGCTTACTGGCGCATATTCTGATCTCCAAGTTCGATGATCATTTGCCGCTATACCGTCAGAACGAAATCCTTGCCCGGCATGGCATTGATATTCCCCGCTCTACTCTGTCGGACTGGTGCGGGCTTGCCATGAAAACGCTGGCTCCGCTGAGCGAACTGCTTAAAGCTGAGGTGATGCTCTCAGATCGCTTGCATACCGATGACACACCCATTGATGTCCTGGGTCGCCAGTTCAAGGCGGCGAGCGGTTCCGGCAAAGCTTCGAGGCAGGGCCGGATCTGGACCTATGTGCGCGATGATCGCCCCTTCGCAGGAGAGGCCCCGCCTATTGCTGCCTATTGGTTCTCCGCAAATCGCAAGGCTGACAACCCGCGATGCCACCTCAAAGAGTTTTCCGGCATTCTGCAGGCCGATGCCTATGCCGGCTACAAGCAGCTTTATGACAGCGGGGACATTAAAGAAGCCGCCTGTTGGGCGCATTGGCGCCGCGACTTCCATGATATCTTCACCGCCACCAAATCAGAACTGGCCAGATACGCACTGGAGCAGATCGGTAAGCTTTATGACATTGAACGTCAGATCAGCGGAAAACCACCAGACCTGCGGCATGAAGGTAACCGTCCGCTCATGACCGTCTTACTTGATTGCATTTGATTGAGTATTTTCTTCTTCAGTTCTAGCTGAGGAGGTAAGTCATTGTTGGAAGGATCGAAGCCACGGCGGTCGTGGACACGGGTAGAAAAGGCGGCAATCACCGCGCAAGTTGGGGTTGATGGAGCAACGCTGTTCGGTGTTGCGCAGAGCCATGGTGTCAGCCGGTGCTTGCTGAAGCGATGGATGGCTAAGTACGGCGACAGCAACACAAGCGAAGACCCGCAGGGTCCCCTTCTTGTGCCTGTTGTTGTTACTGATCCTGAACCATCAGGACCAGTTGTTATTGAGGTTGGGCTCGGGAACGGTCGCAGCCTGAGGGTTTCCAGTGACTTAAGTGATGCGCAGGTTCGCCGGTTTATTGCGCTGGTGGAAGCGACATGATCGGCCCGGGAACAGGTGTGCGGGTTTATCTTGCGTGCGGTGTGACGGATATGCGCAAGGGCATTGCGGGTCTGACCGCTTTGGCGGAGACGGAATTACGCCAGCGCCCTGCAAATGGCGCCGTGTTTGCGTTTCGCGGGCGGCGCGGCGACCGGATCAAACTGCTCTATTGGGATGGTCAGGGTTTTTGCCTTTACTACAAGGTACTGGAAAAGGGCCGGTTCCCGTGGCCTTCACCAGTCGATGGCTCAGCCAGATTGACCTCAGCACAGCTGGCCATGCTGTGGGAAGGGATGGACTGGAGACGCCCAAGCTGGGGAGCTCCGCCCGCTCGAATGGGGTGAATATCTTTGGTTTTGAATAAGGCATTGCTTTGATATCGGAGATATATGAGGTAAAATACCCATATGAACCAATCTCTTAACCCCCTTCCTAATGACCCTGCTTTGCTCAAGGCATTGCTGTTGTCCGCCCAAAGTGAGATTGAAGCTTTAAGCGGTAAGGTTGAGAGTTTACAAGCTAATGAGCAAGCCCATCTGGTTCTGATTGCATCACTCAAACAAGCTTTGGCTAAGTTGCGCAGGCAACGCTTTGGCGCATCTTCAGAAAAGATCGACCGCGAGATTGCGCAGCTTGAACTGGCGTTGGAAAACCTGGAGGTTGCCCACCCATGCCAGGAGCCGGAAGGTGAGCGGTTACCCGTGCCCGAACTGGCCACCTCCGCACTTGAAAAACCACCCAAACCAACCCGCGGCAAACCTCGGGTGAGCAGCGATGTGGACCGCGAGCGCGTTACTCTGCAATCACCAGAAGCGTGCCCCGAGTGTGGTGGCAAGCTGCGGCTCATCGGGGAGGATGTATCTGAGCTGGTGGAGTTCATCACCGCAAAACTGAAGGTGATTGAAACAGCAAGGCCCAAGAAATCCTGTCGGGTGTGCGAGAAAATCGTGCAAGCTCCAGCGCCAACCCGGCCTATTGAAAAATCCAGTGCCGGAGCCAGCTTACTGGCGCATATTCTGGTCTCCAAGTTCGATGATCATTTGCCGCTATACCGTCAAAACGAGATCCTTGCCCGGCACGGCATTGATATTCCCCGCTCTACTTTGTCGGACTGGTGCGGGCTTGCCATGAAAACGCTGGCCCCGCTAACCGAACTGCTTAAAGCTGAGGTGATGCTCTCAGATCGCCTACACACCGATGACACACCCATTGATGTACTGGGGCGTCAGTTCAAGGCGGCGAGCGGTCCCGGCAAAGCTTCAAGGCAGGGCCGGATCTGGACCTATGTACGCGATGATCGTCCCTTCGCAGGAGAAGCCCCGCCTATCGCGGCCTATTGGTTCTCAGCCGATCGCAAGGCCGTAAACCCGGTGGATCACCTTAAAGAGTTCTCCGGAATCCTGCAGGCCGATGCCTATGCCGGCTACAGGCAGCTTTACGAGGTGGGCAAGATAAAGGAAGCCGCCTGCTGGGCACATTGGCGTCGCGACTTCCATGATATCTTCACCGCCACCAAATCAGAACTGGCCAGATACGCGTTAGAACAGATTGGTAAGCTTTATGACATCGAGCGCCAGATCAGCGGAAAACCACCAGACCAGCGGCATGAGGTACGGCAGAAGCACAGTAAACCCATCGCTCAGGCCTTCAAGGCCTGGTGTGAAGCTCAACTTACTCGCGTCTCAGGCAAATCCAACCTTGCCAGAGCTATCCGCTATGGCCTTTCCCGCTGGCACGCCTTCACCCTGTTCCTCGACGAGGGCCGTGTCGCGATCGATAACAACGCTGCTGAGCGCGCAGTCAGACCTATTGCTCTGGGCCGTAAGAACTTCTTATTTGCTGGATCAATGGCGGGCGGAGAAACTCTAGCCGACGCCATGACGCTGATTGAAACTGCAAAGATGAATGGCCTTAACCCACAAATCTATCTGACCGACATCCTCGAGCGCATCAACGATCACATGATCAACCGCCTCCACGAGCTCCTGCCATGGAACTGGAAGCTGGACGCAAAATCACAGCGGCAAGCCCAAACCTTGGCGCCTTGAGCGGACGGTTACCCCGCATCAACGATCACATGATCAACCGCCTCCACGAGCTCCTGCCATGGAACTGGAAGCCGGACGCAAAATCACAGCGTCAAGCCCAAATCATGGCGCCTTGAGCGGGCGGTTACGATCAATCCACCAAAGACAACGAAAGAAAATCAAGTTTAAAATCCAAAAGCTACTGTCTCAAAGTCGTTGACACGTTCCGGGATAGAGCCCGCGCTTGCGGCAGTATTCGCCCAAATCAGCCTCATTCAACGCCGCCGTTTCCAACACAGCGGCAAACTTATCACGCGAGGACCATCCCTCAGGGCTCGTGTCAGCGCAGGGCAAAAGCTGGCCTTTGCCGCGCGCCTCAGCCCGCCATTTATGGAGCGTCGCCTCGCAAATCCCTTCCTCGCGCGACAACTGCCGAATGGCTATGTTGCCCGGTGGCAGCATCCGCTTAAGCACTGCCGCTTTTCGTTCCGGTGAATATCCCACGTCATCTTCCTATCCCGCCCACCTTAAAATAGAGAAAAATAGAACAGCGGACAACATCCCTGACACAGGGGGCATCCATCGCGTCAGCAAGTACCGGCCGACACCATGGCTCTGCGCAACATCAAACAGCGTTGCTCCATCAACCCCAACTTGCGCAGTGATTGCCGCCTTTTCTACCCGTGTCCACGACCGCCGTGGCCTCGATTCATCCAACAATGACTTGCCTCCTCAACTAAAACTGAAGAAGAAAATACTCAATCAAACGCAATCAAGTAAGGCGGTCCTGAGCGGACGGTTACGTTCCTAACCAGTATATGATAGAATATCAGTCGAGAGAAAAACTTTGCGACACAACCCTTTTGGGTGCTCTCGCCTTGAACGAACGGTTACGGTCAAAGTCTATTGCCTGCGGCGAGGAATTTGAGAATCTCGCTATTCGTGGGCCAACTTCGGTAGTTGGCTGGACGGTTCTCCGGCACTGGCAGGCAATCGTCTTTACTAAGGAAATGTGAGGCTATCAGCTCTCCGGCGAATTTGAAGAGCTCAAGGTTGGTTCGAAACAGGGTCTGTCTTTCAGGTTGGATGGTTTTTTCAGCAAGCACCTTTCCCGCATCGATTTGGCGAATGCTTTCATGCAGGCTGATTGTGAACAATTTTTCTTTTTCCAACAGGGCATGAAAGACAGGATCGGGCCCTTTAAACACCGGTAGCTTTCCCGGATGTATGTTGAAGGTCTGTCCGGCAAATAGCTCATAGAAGGCTGGCTGTAGGATCTGCCCCAAATGAGCGGTAAGGATAATGTCAGGCGTACACTGCTCTATAAAATCTAGTGTTTCTGGCGTGCTAATGTTGGTGGTTGCCAAAATTGGGCAGCTGAGACTGTGAGACCATGCCTTCATACTCTTCCATTTAGGTAGGTGAGGAAGTCGAAACTGGGGTTTTGTCACTGCACCCAAATATCCGGCATAGATAATCCCAGAACGCGCAAACAAACGCTTATACGCATGCCAGTCATTGGCGGTTCCCGTAACCGCTGTACATTCGACCAGACCGGAGATCTCTAACTCCGGATAAGCAAGGAGTGAATGTAGTACTGCATCCGCATAGACGCTTGCATTGGAGATGAGGCAGATCCGCACGTGCTTTCCCTAAATCACAAAAATTCGTTGTAGGTGACGCCCATATTCCGAGCCTTTTCCAAGCGTGGAGGCTCTGATTTCTTACGGCGTTGTGCCTCATACTCACTGGATAAGATTTTCTCTGCCGTGCCTTTGGCTGCAGCTTCCAGCCCTTTAGCGTTATAAAGAGTACCGCGCACCTGAATGGTTGCCTTGAGCGCATCAACGAACTTGCGGAAAATAATTGGATCAGGCACTGACGCCGTTGTCCAAAAATCTTCCCAGTTGCCTTGATGAGTCAAACCTTCAACATCGTAAATGGTTGGCAAAATACAACAAGTTGGCACACCGTGTTCCAACGCCTCAATGCCGGCTGAACTGTTGATTGTCAGCAGACCAAGGGAGGGTTTTGCTAGCTCTTTGATGGATTGTCCGTGGATCAGTTGGGTCCGGTCCTCAACTCCATGTTTACGACTTGCGTGTTTTAGAGCTCTCATTAGATCCTTAAACCGGTACTCTAACGGATGGCTTTTGAGTAGCAGCAAGGTCCCTTCTGGTGCCTTCTGGGCGAAGGAAGCAATGACAGTCTCTATAGCTTCATAGATGCTCGCAAACGGTGAATGATCGCGGATTTGGAAGTCGCCGTTGAGCTGAAGCGCAAATAGATAATACGAGACCCCACTGTGCCTGAGCTGTTCCCTGACTGCTACGGCATCACGGTTCCGGCGTTTGGCTAACATGCGAGCCCTCAGCCACCCAGCGTAGACCTGTGTGCGGGGCTCAGTGCGATGGTTTTTATAATGGGGGAACTTGCGCGCATGGACACTGTTGAAAGCAGTGAACCCAAGCTCTTGCAAGACAATCTGCGCATAATTGCTAGGATAAAGCACAGCAGGTTCGTCCTTGCTGACGGGACAATCGAGCAGCAGCAGCTCCTGCTTACTCTGCGGAAAATGCGAGAGCGCAGAACACCCGCCATATTCAACAGTCATCCAGTCGGGGCGAAGATAGCCGAGCTCTGTGGCGATGACATTCACGTCAAACGCTTTGGCAACGCCAATGGCAATTTTGTGGTAATATCTGCGGTCTCCGTGCAGCAGAATATCTGTCACCCCATGGGAAACGATCAGTGCCTCCAGAAACAGCGCCCAGTTTTCTGGCTTATCTGTAAAACGTATTGCCTCGCCTTGCGCCCAGTCATGAACATCACTTCCGCAAAAATGCACCTTCAGTGTCCTGGTGCCCATCGCGTTGAGATGGTGGGCTGTACGTGCATAATATTTGGAAAGAGGCCCCTGCAAGAGGAGGATGCATCGATCAATTGCTGAAGTCATTTATCACTCCAGTAACAATCTAAAGGAATAGGAACGCCTATTGCTTTCGCCTGCGCCAGGCGCGGCGGTGTTTCGACAAAGGCTCCACGCCCGTTGACGGTGCGCTCAGTTATGCGCTTGACGAATTCCTGTGCGGCCAGCTTTTTGCCCTCAGGATTGAAAAAACTTCCACGGACTTGAATGGTGTGCCCCACAAGTTTTTCAAGGTCATGATAGAGATCGGCGCTCGGCTGAGTCGGCTCTTGCCAAAATTCATCCAATGAGCGTTGCTCAGTTAATCCGGCAATATCGTAGAGAGCAATCCCCATGGGTTTGACCGGGATGCCATTTTTCAGTGCTTCCATGCCTACGGTGCTGTTGACCAGCACACACCCTCGAGAGTGGCGCAGCAATGTGGTGAGATCTCCACCATCAATAATTTTAATTCTATGCGAACACTGGAATTCTGTAGCCACGGTTTGAATGACCTTTGGCCAATTCTCTGCATTGTTGTCAAACGGATGTATTTTAAAAACCAGCTGGTCCTGTGCTGGCGCATTGGAAACAAACGAACCTACGACGTCCCGAACAAAAGTGGATAGGTGCTTGTAGTGAGAGTGGTGCCTGATCTGGTAGTCTCCCTGCATCTGCAAAGGGATAACAAAATAGCCAGTTTGCTCTTTCAGCAGCGTCTCGATAGTTTGCTGCGCTTCTTTCCCCAAGCGCTTTTGGCGCATTAATCGCGGGATGTAGCTAAAGTAATCTCGTAGTGGATGGTAATATCTATCCCGTTGATAAAGCGGGAAGAGATAGGGAAAGAATATGGGGATTAGATTGCAGATAATCTCGTTTGTTGCTTCTTGCAAAAACGCATGAGGAAAGGGCTGGGAAGAGACTAAGTTGGGCAAGGCAGCGGCAGCAGTTCGTATGCTCTGCGGATCATTTGGAAAATGCGAAAAAGCACCCATGCCGCCATGTTCCAGCGTGATCCAACCTGGCCGCATGTAGCCAAACTCGTAAACATAGGCATTGAGGTTACGTTCCATCGCGACACTATGAGCGATGCGATGATAAGGACGCCGGTCCGCGTAGTAGATGATATCGGTGATGCCATTTGAATCAATGATGGTCTCTAGTTCTTTCCGCCACTTCTTCAAAGAACCCCAATAATTTTGGGCTCCGGACCCGACACGAAAATACCAATCACTGAGCGATAAATTGACCACCGTGCAGTCAATTCTCCTGTCCTCAAATGCTTTTAATAGTGTCTTGCAAAAACCAGAAGGATGCGATTGCAAAATAAGAATTGATTGGCTCGTCATTTCGCCCAAATCTGAAAGTTATGTAAGTTGATTAGTTCGATGCTGAGCAAGTGCCGCATCAACAGAGTCAAACTTGATGAGATCGCCTTCGTTAAGAAGATATGCCGTATCGCAGTGTTTTTTGATTGTGGCTTCTGAGTGCGAAATCATAATGATGTTCGCATGCTTAAGCTTTGTCTCAAAAACTTCGTCGCACTTTCGTTTAAAACGCACATCGCCAACTGCGGTGATTTCATCAATCAAATAGCATTTGAAATTGATCGCCATACTGACGCCAAACGCCAAACGGGCTTTCATGCCGCTCGAATACGACTGTATTGGGAGTGCCATAGAGGGACCAAGCTCTGAGAAATCTTCGACGAAATCGATCATTCGTTCCGTGTCCTCGCCATACATACGAGCAACAAATCGAACGTTCTCAATGCCTGTCATTGTGCCCGCAAACCCACCGCCGAATCCAAGTGGCCACGAGACCTTCACGTTACGCTTAATGCGTCCGCTATCTGGCAATTCCGCCCCCGCAATAAGACGCATAAGTGTAGATTTACCGGCACCATTATGTCCCAGAATTCCAATATTCTTGCCTCTTGGGAAGGTCGCAGTTAGGTCATTCAGAATGACTTTTGTAACACCCTTAAGCCTATAGGTTTTTCGCACACCTTTAAACTCGATCATCAAATAGATTTCTTCCTATAAAGGCGTTCACCAAAGAACCCGATGAGCAAGAGAAATAGGACACATGCAAATAGGTAGGATTTACTCAAGACAATACTATCATAATTCCCGTAATACCCTTCCCTAAACCATTCAACCCCATGAAGAACTGGATTCCAGCTAAGTATCTTCACAATTTCAGATGGGAAATCACTTGGTACATAAAATATGCCCGAGAGAAAAAAGAGAGGTCTGCTAATGATAGATTCCAAATTTTTCCATGTCGGCCACAACCGAAAAAAGACAGCATTAGTAGTACCTGCTCCAAGCCCAAGTAACGTCAATGTAAGGAAAGCAACCGCACTTTGTTCTATTCTCACAGGATGTGTTGCATTTCCTGCAACTATGAGCAGGCTAAAAAAGAAGATCATGATCATGAAATAGGTTAAGGATATCAATATGTATTTTGATATAAGTATATCCGTTTCGGTTACCAACGGATAGCCTAGCAATCCTCTGCTGGAGCTTACAGCGGTCATAAGGGATTTGGATAGCTTAGAGTAAGTTTGAAACGGCAAAATACCTGTCGCAAAAAAGAGCGCGAAACTAGTTCCGAATGCTGGAGCTCTACCAATAGTTGAAAATATTAGAACAAGGACAAGCGTACTCAGAGCTGGATTGGCAATTGCCCAAAGATAACCAAGTTGCGTGTTGCCAAATGCTGTTCTGGTTTCTCTTAATACCAAAGCGCCAAGAACACGTGCCTGAGTGATTAGTACCCCGTCCATAGCAAGCCGCCTACTTCAGGTGATCGCGAATGGAATAGGTCATTACAATAGCGAGGGCCCATACTGCAACTAATCCAAGAAATAGAATGAGAGAATTTATAAGGCGGCGTGGATAAATTGCTTGCTGAGGTTTTGAGGGTGGATTGAAAACCGCCAGATATCGCTGTTGGCGATCTGCTTCGGCCCTTGATCGTTCCAATCCAGCAAGTGAAATCGTGTAAGCTTGTTGCGCAAATTCTTGCTCCAACACCAGCTCTTCATAGTCTGCCAAAAGACTGGAGAGGGATGAGAGCCGATCATTGACGCTAATACCCGGAGATGTGTCAAGAGCAGGCGCTTTGCCACTGATCTCATCTCGCTTTCCAATGATTTGAGTGGCCAAGACTTCTTCTTGCTTACGCAATTGACGAATTGTAGGAGAGCTTTCGTCAATTGTACCAATCAATGTCGCAAGACGGGACCTTGTTTCCAGAAGTTTCTTTTCCAGGCCGGCAATGAGTTCGATCTGAACTTCTGCATTTCTCGTCGGGTCAATCGAGCTCTCATTATTACGGAAATTTTTCATCCTCATTCGAGTCATTTTCAAACTCAACTCAGCACGTAGAACCTCTTCCTCTGCGAATTTAACAGCATCTTTTCTTGCGTCTTTGGAAAGAGAGTTTACAAGACCAGCGCTATAAGAAAGGACCCGGGATGCGATCCGCTCCGTCATCTCAGGAGTAAAAGCTTGCACCTCAACTTCTATGATGCTGGATGTATTGTCGAAGCTTGTTGTTATAAGACTGCCCCAATAACTGACGAAATCTTCAATGGGAGCTGCAGGATCGAGACGATAGATAAAGTCGATACTATCTTTGCTGAAGTGTTTACGAATACCTTCATCCTCTGAAAGCCGCTCCACGACTTCTCTACCTTCCAGATAACTCATTAGAATATAAGAATCCGTTGTGGTAGTGCCGACGCTTGCTAAACCTGTAAGAGCACCCAGAAAATCACCTCCCGCCGATGTCCCGTCCATACCTCTGACTGAAAATCCAATGGTTGATGAATACCGATCAGATGCGATGACAAGGAAGTAGGCTGTCCCTAATAGGCTAGGTAGGAAGACCATTAATGCGAAGGACAAAGCAAGTAAGCGCCGCCTTAACTGCTGAGGACGTAGTCCCCTAAAGCTGAAGAAGCCTTTAGAAATAGGTTTGATTACTTGCCGAGCATTATCAATTGGCAGTGTGAAAATTGAGGCAATTTTTTTTGACGGCTTAGCTTGGGCATTAGCTGTTTGTGGTTGAGTAGTTGCTTTGTCTTTAGGTTGAGTAGTTGGAATTGCTTCGGAAATAGGGTTTGCCGTAGGTCTAATATCGGCAACCTTTGCTTCTGTCCCTTTTTCCATAATTAACATCGACCTTTTCAGACATCACATTGAGATTTATTGCGTATTTTGTTCAAATACTCTGCCGCGAAACGGTGAAATCGTTTCCAATCACATCACAGAGTACCGAGCAGACAGCCAAATCAGTTCTTGCCAAACTGAGCTCATATTTAAAACTGAGTTGCAACTTTGCCTATCGCCAGAGTTCCGCTTAGAATTCTGATAAACTTATTCAATTCAGCACCATACGAATTGGAAACATACACTATGTCTTTGTCACGCAGACTGAAAAGCTGAGCCTTAAAGTAGGAGCGAGCATCCCGCATATTGAGTTTATATATAACTGGAATTTTACCAGAGTTTGTACCGGAATATTCAGTCCGTAACTGAGCCATAACCTGTGGGTCTTCATAACGGAAAACAAAGAGACCCTTGGAGTTTGCTGAACCATCCTTGAGCCCACCAATCCGACCCAATGCCTCGATAAGAGAGACGTTAGAAGCCTGAATTGGATACTCTCCAACTTTTGGAATCGCCCCAAATGCAGTAAAGGTTTGAGGATCATGGGTTACATAAATCTGGTCGCCCGGCTGAATAAAGACGTTTTCTTCGTTATCCTGAAAAACAACACTGAGTAGCTGGCGTGCCTGACGTCCATTCCGCTCGATAGAAATGTAACTTTCGGTTTCTGGTGAAGCATTACCACCCGCAGTTGCAACAACATCTAGCAACCGCTCGCCATTAATTCCAAGCGGATATTGACCTGGCTTGCGAACAGACCCGTTTACTGTAACCAGACTGCTGGCATTTTGTTTTAGTGTGACAATCACTTGCGGAGCGGTGGCTTTACGCTCCAGTGCAATCTGGAGCGCCGTTTGAAGAAGCTCAACAGATTTGCCGCGTGCATGAACTTTACCAACGTAGGGAACCGTTATTGAACCGCTCTGATTTACCATAAAGGGGCCAAGTTCGACACCTCCGGCTTGTCCGGCCGACGCAAACAGGCGGTCATTGCCTTGCTCCCAGACGACAACAGAAACAAAATCACCAACCCCGACAATATGCTTGGGTGCCCATTTTCCGCCTGCAAATACTTTCGTCAGTCCTTCTGAACGATACGAGGACAGAACCGAGACGACCTTATCATCAAGATCAATCAGATGATAATCAAAGGGATTTTCACGCCTGTCAGATGAGGTTGTCTGTATCTCAGAGGACATGGGGCCAGCAGAGGGTAAGATAGAACAGCCCGATAGCAAGGCAAGTACTGGGATAACAACTGAGAATGACTTAACTAGGCCAGAAATCGCTGAGAGCCTTTTTGTTACAGCTGATACCGAAAAAGAACTCATAAACTTCTATCCAATAAATTGCGAATACTATTCACATATAATGCAGTATGTACCTAATAAAATACAGGTTATTATTATCTGATATTGCGCGGAAATACAATTATTCTCCGGGCCGCAAATCATGTGAAACGTTGGTTTTTATGGAGAACGTGGCCAGTTACTAAGAATAATAGTAGAGTGAGTAGCAATTTTGTCACCCATATATCAAAAGAAGAGTGAACCCCCAACATTTGGATGCAAAATGTATACTTACTCACCCACGGCGATTCTCATTACTGGTGCGAGTTCCGGCTTGGGGAAGGCCTTGGCGCTTGAATATGGGCGTGTTGGCGTGGTGCTCTGGCTAACCGGCCGCAATGAGGCTCGACTCTTGAAAACTGTACGAGCTGCTGAGCAACAAGGTGCGACTGTTTTTTGGAAAATACTAGATATTTCTGATCAAGAGCAGGTGCGAGACTGGATTGACGAGATCGAAGAGCAAACTCCGCTGGATCTGGTTATCTCCAATGCAGGAATTACGGGCTCTCATAGCATTGGTGATGAAATTGAAACGGCTAACACTGCGCACGCACAGGTCTCGACTAATTTAGGTGGCACTATTAATTTAGTTACGGCCATCGCCCCTTATATGCAAAAGCGAAGAAGCGGGCGGATCGCCCTTATCAGCTCACTTGCTGGCATGCAGCCGATCTCCGACGGACCCGCGTACGGCGCTTCGAAAGCGGGCATCATTGCCTATGGTGAAGCGATGCGGGATCATCTGCATGAATGGGATGTGTTTGTCTCAGTTATTTGCCCCGGATACATCCGCACTCCCATGGCTGATCAGTTCAAAAGCTGGAGGCCGTTTGAATATTCCGCAGAGCAGGCAGCAAACGCAATTCGCAAATCCGTAGCCAGAAAGAAAGCATTCTTTCCGTTCCCATGGCCGTTGGTATTGGGCATTCGAATTGGTAAGTTTCTGCCATGGAAGTTGCGTCGTTTAGCAAATCAGCGGTTTAATTATGAACGGTAGACCTGATGTTGATGCGGGCAATTAGGAAGACATGAGCTGTTGAATTGAGACCGGATTTCCCTCATATAGCTGAACTTCAGCGATCAGAAGTTCAATAGCAAGATCAAGCTGCTGTTGCGTATGCTCTGATGTGATGAAGAAGCGAAGTCGAGCTGATTTCTCTGGCACCGCTGGGTAGATGATCGGCAGAACATTTAGACCTCGGTCAAGTAACCGAGCGGACAGAACAACTGCTTTTAGGGAGTCCCCAACCATGATTGGAACGACTGCGTACCCCTTAGATTCTCCAGTATTGAGGCCTGCTTCTTTCGCCTTTTCCAAAAAATATTGCCCGTTAGATTGAGCGGCCTGAACTCGGCTTGGTTCCTCTTTCATTAGACGAATAGCCTCACAAACAGCGGCTGCAATCGGCGGCGCAATGCCAACGCTGTAAACGAAACCTGACGCTGTCAGTTTTAGGTAGTCCACTAAATCGTTACATCCGGCGATGTAACCACCGCATCCGGCGAGTGTTTTGGAAAACGTTCCCATCCAGATGTCGACATCTTTGGGATCAATCTGAAAATGCTCACCAATACCGCGCCCTGTTTCACCCATAATGCCGATGGAATGTGCCTCATCGACCATCAGCCATGCACCATATTTCTTCTTAATAGAAATCAGGCGTGGCAGATCCGGAAAATCTCCGTCCATGGAGTAAACACCTT
The DNA here is from genome assembly GCF_900104145.1 of Pseudovibrio sp. Tun.PSC04-5.I4. Lineage (NCBI taxonomy): Bacteria > Pseudomonadati > Pseudomonadota > Alphaproteobacteria > Hyphomicrobiales > Stappiaceae > Pseudovibrio > Pseudovibrio sp. Tun.PSC04-5.I4. Next base: position 24,351 of record NZ_FNLB01000007.1, read on the forward strand.
CAACAACAATCAAAGTGCGTTGGTGTTTATGTGCTCTGAGCTTAAGAATGTCCTCCAGCGCTTCCAGATTATTATGCAGAAATGACTGCCGCATAGCGCCGGAAAGCTTGGCTCCGGTCACAATACTGTTGTGAATATACGCGTCATGGATAATCAGATCGTCAGCCTGCATTATTTGCCCGATACAGGTGACGTTTGTTGCGTGGCCACTCACAAAGGCAACAGAATTGTCGACGCCATGCATGTTTGCAATAAGTTGCTCCAGCTCTGCATGAATGAGCCGTTCCCCTGCGACGACACGGCTTGCACTGGCTGAAATACCATAGCGGTCTACCGCTGCTTTAGCTGCCTGCTGAACTTTTGGATGCCCGTTGAGGCCCAGATAATCGTAGGAGGCGAAATTAACGTATGTCTCGCCGTCAATCTGCGTTGTCGCGCCTGCCCGTGCATCATGGGCTCTAAAAAAAGGGTTGTTGATCTGCAAAAGATCACCAACGGCTTTCTGTAGACGAATTTCTTTAAACCCTGGAAGATCCGCAAACTTAGGCGCAACGGCAAGAGCACTCGCTGTTTCCTCGGCTTTAGGCTTGGCAACCGCGTTTTTTGATCGGCGCACTGCACTTAACGCGTTCAGCCGATCGTCCTTGCTCAATTTCATTTGTTTTTGTTTGGTCATCAATTCAAAATTCGTGCAGTTTTATTGTGTTGGGTATCTAGGATATCGCGAACAACAGACTGCTGTCCTTCATCCAGATCATTGGAGAGGTGCTGGCTTGCCAACACCGAATGGGAGCCATCTTCTTTGGAGTGCTCTCCGATTTCACGTTTGCGGAGTTTTTGTAAAATCTGCGTTGCAAAATCATCCAGGCATGTGCCTCCGGAGATGGAAGTTAGCGGAATTTCCAAGTCGAAGCGTTTTTTAACTCCCATGCGTAGTTCCAGCCCCATCAAAGAATCCATGCCTAACTCTGCGAGTGGGCGTTGGAAGGAAATGTCCTCTACCGGCAGGCGGAGGATATGAGAAATCTCTCCAGCCAGCAGGTGCGCCACAATTTTCTTGGCGTCCGCGTCTGTCTTACCGTCGATGAGGGACATGATGTCTGTTTTGCCTTCACCGTCATTGCCAGCTTCACTGCGAGCGACAATCTCCTTAAAGAGAGGCTTGCTTAGCAGCGGCAGTGATTGATGTGCGGAAGCCCAAGCAAATCGGCCAATATAGATTACAGCATTGGCCGTCCGCCCATCATCTTGCTCCATCGAGAGCTGTAAAATGTCCAGACCTTCACGTGCGTTGATGGTAGCCTCGCCCAGATGTCTGGAGAGTTTGCCAGAGACATCTTTATTTCTGGCGAGGAAGCCAACGTCTCCAATAGCACCCCAACCTACAGCTATTGCGGGTTTACCAGCCTGACGGCGCGCTCTTGCAAGGCCTTCCAGATACCCATTAGCTGCAACGTAGTGGGACTGGCCCGGATTGCCGACCAAAGTGGTTGCAGAGGAGAATAGGATGAACTGGTCAAGCTCGTCTTGTGCCGTCAGTTCATTCAGTAAGCTGGCACCTTGAACCTTTGGCTCGAGCACTTTGCGGAAGCGGGCCTCATCTAACTGCTGCATGATCCCGTCATCCAGAACCATTGCAGCATGAATGATGTTTTTGATTGGCGCAGTGTCACGGTGTGCTGACAACATGTTGTGAACGGCAGTTCTATCTGTCACATCACAACTCACGGCGGAAACTGAAATGCCTTTTCCAGCCAGTGTCTCAATTAGATTTTGGTGCAAATCGGATATGGTTGCAGACCGACTTGTCAGTGTGATGCGCTGAGCGCCGTTGTCCGCCAGCCAGCGGCAAATCTCCAACCCAAATCCACCAAGACCACCTATAACGATGTGATGCCCTTCTGATGAAAATCTAAGCTTGCTATGGACCTGAGGAACCTTGATTTCATTTGGCTTTGGCGGTGTAATCAGGATTTTACCGATATGGCCGGATCGTTGCATCAGACGAAAAGCATCCTGAACGTCGCGACCTTCAAAACTCAGGTAAGGCAAAGGCGTAAATGTACCGTCCTTGATGAGGGCAAAGACATCTTCAATCAACTTGCGCGCCAATTCACTATCGTGCAGCAAGATCTGATCCAGGTCGATACCAAAATACGACACATTGCGGCGGAAGGGGCGCAAACCAATTTTTGTATTGGCGTAATAATCGCGCTTACCCAGCTCAAGGAAGCGTCCAAACGGCCGAACAACGTTGATACTGGCTTCCATGGCTTCCCCGGCAAGCGAATTGAGTACGGCATGTACGCCTTTTCCGTCGGTGAGTTCCATCACCTCATCAGGAAACTCAAGATTACGGGAATCCATAGTATAATCTGCGCCTAGCAGACGTAAGATTTCCCGTTTTTCTTCCGTTCCTGCTGTCGCAATGATCTTCGCGCCCACATGCTTTGCAATCTGAAGAGCAGCAAGTCCCACACCACCTGCTCCGCCATGGATAAGAACCCATTGATCTGCTTTAAGGTCTCCCAGGTGGATGAGGGAATAATAAGCGGTCAAAAAAGCAACCGGGTAGGTCGCAGCAGAAATAAGCTCTTGGCTCTGGTTAAGTTTAGCTACTGCAAATTGAGGGCACGTCACATAAGAGGAGTAGCCACCAGATGTGAAGGCAACAACCTTATCGCCAACAGTTAACCCAGAAACATCAGAGCCAACACGCGTCACTGTTCCCGAAATTTCCAATCCGAGATTCGGCCCGCCATAACCATCTTCGAGAGCTTCCTCTGGCAGCAGCCCTAAGGTCCACATGACATCTCGGAAATTGAGGCCTGTAGCAGCCACAAGAACTTCAACATCACCCTCGGAGGGTTCAACTCGGAGCTGGTTGCGCCAGCTTAAATGATTGATTGAGCCAGTCTCGGTAAGGCACAGTTCTACGTTTTCTGCCGCTTGCAATGAGGCCGCACCAAACCCTGATTTAACGCGCGATACCGCGTGGCTTTGCTGGGTACTGTGAAATTCTGTTTCATGACCTTGATACAGCAGCGCCTCAATAATATCGGAGGCAATACCTGAGGCGTCCTGATTTAAACGGACATCAATCGAGACAGGGTTCAACTCCGGCGCTTCATTACCAAACACACGAGCAAAGGCCCAAGCAGCACTTTGCGCTGGAGCTTCCGTTTGCGGATTATAACCACTTCCACCAGGGGCGATGAGGGCAAGTTGCCCCGCCAGATCAGGGTATGCTTTGACGAAACCAATGCATGTTGCGCAGCGCTTCATGACCTGATCGACGGGACTGTCCCCAGTCTCTGCGAGGCCATAAAGGTGCACAATGGTTTTCAACTCAGCTTCCAGAAGTGGCACACCCAAAAGTGCGGCCTCCCAGCCACTTGCTTCGTTTAAGTTGAAACGGCTGTTATCAGCATCAATGACTGTGATGTCGCATGTCGATAAACGATTGTCGTTTTGCAGGGCCTTTGCAATATCGAGCTCTAGTTTCGCATTGCCAGCAACAACAACGATTGAATGGGATTGCGGCAGCTTGGCTGCCTGGTCCTCAGTTGCGATCACCAAAGCCGGTATTGCTGTCGCCTGCAGCACAACAACACAAGCGCCTTCTTTCATAGCCTCAATAGCGACAGGCTTTCCGAAAGCTTTATCATCAATTTGATCTATCCATTCTTTGCAAGTCTTAAGTGGACCAACAGGGAAATGATCTGAAATGGAAGCTGCAAACCAATTTGGCGTCAGGCCGAACGTTACATCGTGAAAAATATCGGTTGGTGGTTCAATTGCGATAAATTGCCCTCCATCCAATAGTAGTTCAGAAAGCTTTTCAAAAAGCTCTGGTTCGTTCTGCAAAGCTGCATGCAACAGGCCAGAGGAGGCCGCAATGTCGTAGGGGCCCTCAGCCATGATGGCATCCCATAAGTGGCTCTTGTCCGGATCGCTCCCATCGAAAACTGTGATATTAGGCTCGTCAACAACCCCAGCTGCCAAACGGGCTGCGCTTTTATGATTGTTGTCTAGAATGCAGATCTGAACTAGGTTGTGTGGAACAATCTGCAGAATGTCTCGGGCGAGGCCCAGACCGGAGCCTCCCAGATCCAGAACACGCAACGGCGTATTTATATCCCAGTCGGAAAGAACGGATTTTAGCCGCTGTGCAAGACAATCTTTGCGTATTTTTGCTTCACAGGAAGAAAACCAGTACTGTTCCAGCATCGCACTGGAATGCTCAAGACTATCCTCTTCCAATGCGCCGTGACCCACCCCATCCAAAACACGTTTACGGCTGATGGAAAGCAGGGTGGCAGCCGCTATGTCCTGAGGGCTTTCTTCCAGTATACTCGCAATCAGCAAGTCAAATTCTGGAATCTCAAAATCAGTAGTAAGTTCATAACGGCCATTACCACACTCAGTTACAGCGCCTGCATTTTCCAAGATTGTCAGCAGATTTACAAAATATCTACGATGGTGGATTGGGAAACTGTCAACTTCAACGTTCTGTTCGTTATCAACAAATTTGGATAGGATATCAAAAGCGGCGCGTTGAGCTGCTGCATTCAGAAGCAAGTAAGTTTCTCGTTCTGCGTCATCGGAGGCTATCTGGAAATTTTCTGTCACATATTCTTCAGTAGGAGAAAACGATTGGGCTAGTGTGTTATTCTGCGCAGCTCGATCTCTAACCAGAGCTGGCTCGATCCGGTAAATCAAGTCTGATGGGCTGTCTTTCCGGCCAAGCTCTGTTGCTCTAAAGCGACCACCGGAAATCTCAATAATAACCCGGTCAGTTTCATCAAAAATCTGAAAATCAGCTAAAATGGAAAGCGCAGAGGCACGTTTTATCTTAATCTGGACATATGCTGGTGAAACTCCAGTCAGGTACTGGCGAATATTTTCAAAATAGATTGGGACGTAAGCTTTTGGTCGATTGTTTCGAGAATCTGCCTCTCGAAACAAGGCAAGCAAGCCATGAAAACAGCCGTCAAGCTCGGCAGGATGAATTCCAAACGGAGAAGAAATTTTATCTTCATCCAACGCAGCAAGATGAACAAGAAACGTACTCTCATCAATCTGCGATATAGTCTGCGCACGTTGAAAACTTGGACCAAATTCCAGTCCATATTTTAGAGCGTCATCGTAGATATCATGTCCGGAACTAACGAGCAGCGCAGATCCATAGTCGACTTTAATAGCAGCCGCGGGCTTTGCTACCCGGCCTACGCGGCCAACCGCGTGAAGGGTCCAGTCATCACCGCTCAGACGCATCCGGCTAGAGATTTTGACTGTACCGGTTTCCGCAAAAATCTCAGTTTGGACTTCTGTCAGGAATTCGTCACTTAAAACCATCGCCTGCACGATGTCCAAGGAGCGTAGCTCAACGGCACTAGTTTCAAATAGGGTTTTTCCAGCTGCAAGTGCCATTTCCACATAACCAGCACCGGGGAAAATCATCTGCCCGTTTATGACGTGATCTTGCAAAAACGGAACAGTGAACCTGTCGAGATGCGTGGTCCAGAGATTGTAATTCGCATTCGGACGCCAGCCTAACAAAGGGTGTTCACCGCCTCTGAAGAGCTCCATGTTGGATTCACAACTGTTCTCAAACCGGTAGCTTTTATTTTGCCACGGCAAGCCGACTAGCGCGACAGGCTTATCCGGATTGGATCCAAACAACTTGTCAGTGTCGACTTTGATGCCAGCCAGAAACGCGCGTGCGATCAGATTGAGAACCGGATCAATGTCGATGATTTTCTCGCCTGGAAGGCTTTGAAGCACTGATCCGTTCACGCCTTTTCCGGCGAAAACCTGACGCAAGTAACTTTGTAGAATTGGCTTTGGACCAATCTCGATGATGATATCTGCGCCAAGATCGATTGCTGTTGCAACAGCCTTGGAAAACAGAACTGGTCTACGCAAATTCTGCCACCAGTAATCAGCATTAAGATCCTGCCCCTCACTCAAGGAGCCTGTCACGGTAGAAATGTACGGTATGCAGTTTGAGGTTGATACGACCGTCCCGATTTTATTTCGGAATGGGTGCTCAACTGTTTCTACCAGTTCGCTATGGAATGGATAGTTGAGGGCAACTCTTTTGAAGGCAACATGATTCTCGCGGGCATATTTTGCAAAACTATCCAATTCTTCGCAGCTACCAGACAGGCTTACAGATTTAGGACTGTTTTCTGCTGCCACCTCAATCGTAGTGAAGCCGCTTTCTGCAATTAGGCGCCGTGCCTCTTCCGCAGGCAAGACAAGCGCAGCCATAGTTCCTTGACCGGCGACAGCTTCTTGCTCTACAGAGCGATGATAGACGAGTTTAACGGCACCTTCCAGCGTAATTGCGCCGGCAACATAAGCAGCGGCAACTTCGCCTATGCTATGGCCGAGTACGATATCCGGCGTAACAGCATAATCCTGCATTGCCTGACACAGCGCTACCTGGATGGCGAAAAGTAGTGGTTGGGCCCTGCTGGTTTTCTGAAGGTCTTCTTCCAGCGTCTCGCTAAAGAGCTCAGTTTTGAGAGACCAGCCGGAGAGGTTCTCAAAAAGAGCGTCAACTTTTTCAATTGTGGCGCGGAAGGTGTCGTTAAATGCGTAAGCATCTCGTCCCATTCCTGCCCATTGAGCCCCATTTCCAGAAAATGCAAAGGCGCATTTTCCCGACCCAATAGATTTATTGGTGTAGTCTACGCGAGAGTTCGTTTGCCCTTCTGCGAAGTCAGAAAGAGCTGCTTGCATAGATGTAGCATCCTGCGCCTGGAAAATAGCTTTTTCCAGAAACAAGCGTTTGCGATGATAGCTCGTCGCGCACACATCACGGATGCTGAGATCATCCAGTAAAGCACTATTAGAGTAGGCTTTTGCAAGCTCGACCAGCGCTTCCTTGCTCGGTGCGGAAAGCAGTAGACTATGGGTAGCAGCTCCGTCTTCGACCTGTTCTTCTTGCTCGTATGCAGATTGAACAGGGTCGGTAAGTATAACATGTGCGTTGGTGCCGCCAAAGCCAAAGGAGTTGATGCCTGCATACCGAGGTGTTTCTTCCCGTGTTAGTGAAACACCTTCGGCTGCAACTTGAATATTCAGCGTTTCAAAGTCTATATCCGGATTAGGGTCCTTGAAATGCAAACTGGCCGGAAAATAATCGTTTTGAAGCGCCAGAACAGATTTGATCAAACCCACAAGACCAGAGGCGGGTTCCAGATGACCCACATTGGTTTTAATAGATCCAATCGGCAATGGGGCACTGCGTTTTTGCGCGAGTGTTCGCCCGATAGAGCCTGCCTCCGCAGGATCTCCGACCCGTGTTCCGGTGCCATGCGCTTCAATAAAGGCGAGCTGGTTGGGGTCAATATCATGTTTTTGATAGATGCGCTCAAGCAGCTTGGCTTGCTCAACATCAGAGGGTAGAGACATACCTATTGTCCGCCCATCGGAATTTACATCAACCGCCACAATGTCGGCATGTGAGCGCTGCCCCTTCCAACGTGGAGCATCTTTTCTGCGAATGACGAGCACTGCACCGCCTTCGGACCGAACATAGCCGTTTCCGTTCGCATCAAAGGCCTTACACTGCCCGTCCGGTGAGAGCATAGTGGCCTGTGCAAACCCAATAAACGGGAACGGGCTAGCCAGAACATTTACGCCAGCAACAATCGCAGTATCAATTAGGCCGGAACTTAAGGCGAGATAGGCCTCGTGTAATGCCACCAGCGATGATGAACAAGCGGTATCTACAGTGAGGCTGGGCCCTTTTAAATCATAAATATAAGAGAGCCGGTTAGAAACAATTGAGAGCGTATTACCGGTCATAAAGTGGCCGTTCGCCACATTAGGATCAAACAGGCTTTCGCTGGCATAGTCGAGCGCCGAAGTGCCTACGTAAACACCCACGTTCTCACCAACAATTTCATCAGGAGAGATCCCTGCATCCTCAATGGCTTCCCATGTAAGTTGCAGCAATATGCGCTGTTGAGGATCCATTTGCTCTGCTTCACGCGGAGAAATGCCGAAGACAGATGGGTCAAAATCCCATAGGTCGTCAAGCACACCTGCTTTGAAGGTGTAGGCCTTGCCCTGCTCTGAAACTCTGGGATGTTCATATCTGAAATGAGACCAGCGATCCTTAGGAATTTCAGTAATACTGTTGCGCTCGGACCTTAATAGGCTCCACAACGCATCCTTGTTTGAAGCCCCTGGTACACGGACAGATAGACCTACAATTTCGAACACGTAAAATTACTCACCCACTGCAGCAAAACGGCATTGTATTAAATGGCTACAACTAAATCCTTTATGTTCATATATAGCTTAGGATCCAAATAACGTTTTAAAAAAAAGGCACATCAACAGATATTTCGTATGCGTACAGCTTTACTGTATTTAATAATTACTTACTTAGAAGCTAATTTTATTTAAATTTAATTACTATCGTCGTGAACTGATCTGGTAATCCCCCTGGAATTGGAAGCCGTACGCAAAATCACAACGTCAAGCGGCCTTGTTGCAGGGGTCGCTCAGTGTTTGTAATTAGAAGGCTTGTTCGTCTTCATAAAGCTATCCGATGCCCCACAAGTTCAACGCTAGCCGTCGTCACAAATTTGACAAGAAGAAATATCGTGTCACGAACTGGCGTGACTATAACGAAAGTCTTCGTAATCGTGGTGATTTGACGATCTGGGTCAGCCGTGAGATTGGGAAGGAGTGGTCAGCGCAGCGCCGGACCACTCGCGGAGGGCAACGCAAGTATTCTGATTTAGCCATTGAGGTATGCCTAACACTGCGTAGCGTATACGCTTTGGCGTTACGACAGTCGCAAGGATTTATGCGCTCTGTGGTTCGATTGATGCAAGTTGATTTGTCAGTTCCAGATTTTTCAACGTTGTCCCGGCGAGCCGGTGGCTTGCAGATTACCAAGCCAGCAAAGGCCAGAACAGAGCCGGTGCATCTTGTGGTCGACAGTACTGGTGTCAAGATCTATGGCGAAGGCGAATGGCTTCAAAACAAACACAAAACCAAGGCAATGCGGCGATCCTGGCGCAAGCTCCATCTTGGTATGGACTTGAACACTGGCGAGATTGTATGCTCCGATCTCACCTATGAAAATGTAGGTGACCCGACCGTCCTGCCTGACCTTCTGGATCAGGTTGACGGTCCTGTAAATAAGTTTTTAGGCGATGGAGCCTATGACGGTGAGCCAACACGAAGGGTCCTTGAGACACGGTATGGAGATGACGTTGAGATTATCATTCCCCCACCCAAAACAGCTGTTTTAAGTCCTGAGGCTGACCGGAATCCGTCATCGCGAGATAAACATATTCTTGCGATCAAAGACAAAGGGCGCCTCGGTTGGCAAAAACAAACAGGCTACAATCAGCGCTCGCGAATTGAAACGCAGATGGGACGCTGGAAGCAAGTCATCGGCAACAAACTGAAGGCACGCACCTTTAACAATCAGAGGACCGAAACAAAGATTGGCGTTAGCATTCTCAACACAATAACCAAACTCGGCAGGCCCGCGTTCGAAGCAATCCCATGACCTGAATTTACGGGTTTGGGCGTGCTTTAAGCTATTCACGACCCCTGCAACAAGGCCACGATTACGAAGACTTTCGTTATAGTCACGCCAGTTCGTGACACGATATTTCTTCTTGTCAAATTTGTGACGACGGCTGGCGTGGAACTTGTGGGGCATCGGATAGCTTTATGAAGACGAACAAGCCTTCTAATTACAGACACTGAGCGACCCCTGCAACAAGGAGTGCCATGACAATGCGCCTATGGAGAGTTTCTTTGCCTCACTGAAAAAGGAACTGGTGCACCGTCAGCGGTTTAAAACGCGAGTTCAAGCCAAGGCTGCAATCTTTGAATACATCGAGGTCTTCTATAACCGCCAGCGCCGCCATTCCGGCGTCGGATATCAGACGCCGCAACAGGCCTTCAATAATATGACTTGGAAAATGGCCGCATAGGGTCAATAATGAAACTGTCCGGTTTCAGGGACGAAGTTCAAAAATGTGTCCGGAGAAAACTATTGCTGCCAAATTCAGGTTAAGTTGATAGCGTCGTCTGATAACGGTGATTGATTAATAGGAGCTTCGGGGGTATTTCTCCGTGGTTCCTATTTTGTTCGCTCTAAGCGTACGGTTTTTGTCAGATCTTGTCCTCGCCCCTATTACGAAGAAATATAAGATTTAGACGTCCTCTATAGATCAAGATGTAATTATTACTTTCAAGAATCTCACAAAATTCCTTTGACAATTCTGGTTGTCCGGGAACGATATATTCGACTACTATTACTTCAGGTTGAGCAATTCTGAAATCTATCCGTTTAAGGACTTGCAGATCGTAACCCTCTACATCGATATTTAGTAGATGAAGCTTCCTGTTCTTTTCCAGAAAGTTCTCCTGAACTAAATCGTTAATGTCTACTAGGGCAATGTCTTCAGAAGAAATTATCTTAGCACCGCTTCCATTCACGCGTTTCCAAGAGTCAATGAATTCTAAGGAAAAGGTCGATAGGAGATTATTCTCGGTAATTCTAAATTTCGCGGTATCGCGTTCATCAAACTTGGCGCCAGCAATGATAACCCGATCTCTAGGGCGATGCTTTTTGAATAGTTGAGCCATCTCCCGATTGGGCTCAACTGCCACGCCTGAGGCACCACATCTATAAAATAGGTATGTATTACTGCAGTGGACTGGGTGATTTGCTCCAATATCTAAGTATGACCAGTCGCGAAATCGCTGTTGCTGAAACCTAGCTTTGAGCAAGCCGAAGACAACAAGATCTTCGGCATGTTGTCCATAGAAGTGGGGGACATTGATTGGATTTTCGATGTCTCCCATTTCGAGCCGTACTAGCTCGTGCTTCTCATTCGGATTTCGCCAATTCATGGGAATAGAAGTTTCCCTATTCGATTATATTTCGGTTCTCGCAACTGCTCGAAGAAGTATTGAGGATTTCGATCAAAGTCTACAAGATCCTTCTTGTTCCCAAGTTTGCCGACAAAATATCGGACAATCGGTGCATAAACCAAACGCCAGGACTTGTAGGCTCCCTCCTCTGGCTGCTTCTTTCTGGCTGCAACTGAGGCCTTCGGTTTGAGGACGCGCATTCCCTCTTTCCAAATGGCAACTCCGGTCGAAACGCCCTTGGCGTTCCGCTCGATGATTGATCTTGCCTGATGCCCTGAGTAATTATTATCAAATTTCAAATCAGCGAGCATTGACGCCTCAAGAATGCTTGGAGAGTGCATGATCTTGGAATAGAGATAGCTTTGCAGCTGAGTACACCAGCTTGCGTTATCTTCAATCAAGTTACAGTTGGTGATCCAGTATTGTGAGAATTCGAGGGCCCCTACATGAATCTTTTGAATTATTAGCTCGTGCCTCTCATCAACTGACTGATCACGAATGACGCCAACCCTGCCATTTTTATCAAATTGATAGTCTAGAGCACTACCCTTGCCTTCGTTGAGCAATGTTTCAAGGATTAGATTAAACTTCAGGAACGGATCAGCTTCCCTATCTTGTGGAACTAAGTTTCGTTTATAGAAAACCTCAAGATTTTCGATCGGATCTTCGCCCCAATTGTTTGAGTAGCTCATGAAGAACCGCGGAATCAGCTCTTTACTAAACAAGGGGTTGATCTTCCTGTGTATAGTTCCCTTATAGCCAAAATCTACCGCGATGGTGGTCAATGTGGTATCAACACCATGTTGGTCGAGCAACTTTATAAAGCGCTCGCGTTTCTGATTAAACCTTTCTTGTATATCCCCCCAGTTTTCCAGTGCAGATTGTACAGCGATCTCATAGATTGCCATTTCAGGCACGCTCTTGACCTTTATATTGGCAGGACCACTTTCTGACCATTTTGTCATTTCGGATTGTGAAATTTCCCTCGTCAACAGCATAAAACGCTGTTCAAGTAGATCTCTCAAGGTCTTGTCTTTTGGAAAATCATCAATTCTAATCTTGCGGAGATCTTCTGGCTGGAAAATATCCACACCACTGAGCGCGGCCCTAGATACTGGCAAATAGAACGCTTTCGGTCTGTACGCATCCCGGCGATCGACTAAATTTTGGAGCATTTCAAAGGGCAATTTGGTGTCCCGAGCAAAGAACAGTACCTGGTCAACATTCATGTCTTCGGCTTGTTCAAGAATCCATTTAGCAAAGAAATGCATGATCGGACCAATGAGCAGAAAACCGAACTCTTCTTCGTTCGCAATCAGCTCCATTGACTTGCTTGCCGCATTCCGCCTTTCACCCGCTGCAAAATACTGATTGGCATGACCACAAAGGATCGCGCTTGTGACAACAGACTCTCTTATTGCAGCAAGATTGAAACGCCGCTCCATGAGAACTTCATTGAGTAAAGCAGGTCCTGATTTCAGATGACGCGCATCGATCCCCTTCGAGTTCGCCATCTTGATATCGCCGTGGGCATTGTCACCAAAATGAAGAATCTTTGATCGGTCCAAGCTCAACTTGCTGCAAACATGATCAAACAGCTCGCCGGAATGTTTCTTTTTTCCAACGTCACTAGAAACATAAATATGATCCCAACTCGAAATACCGCTATGCAATAAGACTTTTTCAACAAAGCGGGTTGGGTGAATGAAATCGGAAATAATCAGGACTTTTTTTCCAGATTCTATGGCCTGATTATACAACTCCACCCCAATTGGACGTGGACGCAAGCAGGAAATCTCGACCTCTTGCTCTAACGCGACTAGATCGGGAGCCAGCCCAACCGGAAGCCCATAGAGACTGAGTATTTCTTGATATACATCTTGAACCTGAAGTTCATCCGTTTCAGCATTGTCTTCATTATCAAGCTGGAATCGTAATTTTCTTTCTTGCCCCGCGCGATTACGAGCAAAAGAGGTAATAAAGTCCTTGCTAAGCTTTTCGTCAAACTTCTCTTCCAATTGCTTTTCAATAAGGTCAAAAATTTCCGCTGGCCGAAGTACGGTGCGGCAAACTAGTGTATCAAACACATCAAATGAAATAGTATCATATTTACCAGAGGCAATTACACTCTTGTGGCCTTTAATTCGTTTGTGCGCAGGGCTGATTTCCGCAGTATGAAGTTTTTTAAAGTTTCTTTCGCTCGCAGAGGTATTCCCGCTTTTGATGATACTTGCAAAATCATTGTTAACAGCTTCAAATTCAGGGAATTTTTCGATTCCATTCCGTTTACGCCTTAGGTAGAAATCATTTAATATATCCAGAACGTATCCGGAATCATTCTTAATTTTATCCCAGAGGAAGTTGGTTCTATACAGATAGTTGGCAATGAACGGATTGATGTTTCTATTCTCAGCGTCTTCACCTACTTTCGGTTCTTTATCTGACAGGTAGGCCAAATGTGAGTTGGACATAGAGTAGAGTTTCTTGCCAAAGAACTTAGCCTGAATGCCCAAATTACTCGAAACGGCATATACTGAATCTACGTTTGGGATGATGTACTGAGAAATACTATCAATATGATTGAATTTTTTATCATGGATGAAATTTTTATACTTATCCCTGAGGTATTTTTCATTACTCTCCGTAATGACAGTTTCTGCAGTAAGTTTACTTATGTACTGTGTGACGTAGCAACTTATATCTTGATCAACATTTGAAAGAACGGTTTTGAGATATTCGAACTGATCTTTAAAGTCGCAATTGTCTCTCCAGCCAAAATAGCTTGAGATCTGCAATGGAACCAATGCTGCCCGTTCTATATGCTTGTCCTTCGTCATAAAGGAGAAGGCCTCATAAGTTCCGATCTTATCAAAGTGATCGACATAATATTGGCGCAACCTATTGAGTTCTAGGAGGACCTCGTCGGGCGCGGTAAACTCATCTATATTCTGATCTGCATACCAACAATCTTTATAGAGGCCAACAGGGTCAATCGAAATCATTTTTGGGTATGGAGGCCGCATAAACATACCGGGCATTAGGTCAAGCACCAGAGCGTCGGGATACATTGAACGGAAATAATAAGTGGGGGCTTCCCAACAAATTATGATGTCCGGTTGCCAGTCACCCAGTGCGTCTTGAATGACTTCAGACAGAAGGCTTTCCTGTTCGAGACTGAAACTTTCCCGGTAGGACTTAATCATGAAATTGTCGAGACGCTCTGCGGTCAGGCGCTTGCAGTCAATTTCAGCCATGATGTCTGGGGAAATCCCAGAAGATACAACCTCATTTACAACTCGACTACCAACCCGCTCATTAACAAGGAGCTTGACACTGATCTGTTTGGCTTCCAGAAGGTTTTTTGCAATCGGAATCAGATAATTGACATAGCTGCCAACTCGGAAATCTGGATCGCTAAGGTCTGTACCAAGGTTGGAAAGGAGTAATATGCGGGAAAGTTTGCTATTTTTCATATTCGTTCTCAAATAAGCGACCTGCGGGTGCTATCAACTTAACCTGAAGTTTGCCACAATCTTTTTCTCTAGGCGTATTTTAGGCGTCAAGCATTGCGGCTTGTTTCCATTGAGCAAAAGCGTTGATGCGATGAAGGTGAATGTCGATTGCGGAGCGTTGGAAGTGAGGAGGAACGAAGAGATTGCGCAGGCCGGAGAAGGCTGCCAGAAATCTTTGAAGCTGGCCCGGCGACTTGAATTTTGGCATGGCGCGCTCGCGTTTTCGCAAAGGCAAATGCGAATTTTCAGCTCGATTATTCAAGCCCTTGTGGCTGCGGTGCTCAACAGCTGGCATCACCTCACGTTTTGCGGATCCATAAGAGCCTAGCTTGTCGGTGATGATCCGCTTAGGAATAACTCCCTGTTTCTTCAAAAGACGGGTCAGTAAACGTTTGGCAGCCTTGGTATTGCGCCGTTTCTGAAGGATTTCATCGAGAATATAGCCATCCTGATCCACGGCCCGCCACAGATAGTATCGCTGGCCCTGGATGCTGACGACAACCTCATCAAGGTACCAGATATCTGAGCTTTCGGCTCTTTTGCGGCGTAGCTGACGAACGTAAGCCGGGCCAAATTTGATCCCCCACTTGCGGATGGTTTCATATGATAGAATTATGCCGCGCTCCAGCAGCATCTCTTCGACCTCGCGCAGGCTGAGGGAAAAGCGGTGGTAGAGCCAAACCACATGGGCGATAATCTGTGGCGGAAAACGGTGGCGTTTGTAACTGATTGGCGCTGAATTCATGTTCCTTACTTAACCATCAGAACTGGTGCCAGCCTTAAGTTGATAGCGCCTCTCCTTGCTGTCCTGGGCAAAAAATCAGGGCATCAGGATTTTGCATATTCAGCCGGGCAAACCAGCGCAGAATGCATATATTGAGCGCTACAATCGGACAGTACGGCAGGAATGGCTGGATCAGAATTGTTTTGAAACGATCAATCAAGTCCAAGCTGAAGCAACCAATTGGCTCTGGACTTACAACAATGAGCGACCCAACATGGCCATCGGCGGCATTACACCCGCTACCAAACTAAAACTGGCAGCATAACTCTACGCCAAAACGCCTCCATTAATGGGGGATTACCCTTCGTTTCGACTGATTAAAAGTCAAAGCCCGACCAGTTGAAAGCGTTACTCATCCACAGCTGTTGCGGACATAAACATTGCAAAGTAGTTTATACACTTGTTGATGTCCTTACGATAAAGTGAAGCTATCAAACGTTCAGCCTCGACCAGTCGCTTTGTCACGAAACCTCTTGGCAAGGGGAAAGCAACGAAGTTTTCGAATGTTGAAGGAATGGTTCTGACCCAAAGATCAGCAAAGATGATATCTCATCTTGAGGGAAGCGGGCTGAAGGGCGATGCCCTGCGCTCCGCTATCACTGGTTCGATTGATGCAAGTTGATTTGTCAGTTCCAGATTTTTCAACGTTGTCCCGGCGAGCCGGTGGCTTGCAGATTACCAAGCCAGCAAAGGCCAGAACAGAGCCGGTGCATCTTGTGGTCGACAGTACTGGTGTCAAGATCTATGGCGAAGGCGAATGGCTTCAAAACAAACACAAAACCAAGGCAATGCGGCGATCCTGGCGCAAGCTCCATCTTGGTATGGACTTGAACACTGGCGAGATTGTATGCTCCGATCTCACCTATGAAAATGTAGGTGACCCGACCGTCCTGCCTGACCTTCTGGATCAGGTTGACGGTCCTGTAAATAAGTTTTTAGGCGATGGAGCCTATGACGGTGAGCCAACACGAAGGGTCCTTGAGACACGGTATGGAGATGACGTTGAGATTATCATTCCCCCACCCAAAACAGCTGTTTTAAGTCCTGAGGCTGACCGGAATCCGTCATCGCGAGATAAACATATTCTTGCGATCAAAGACAAAGGGCGCCTCGGTTGGCAAAAACAAACAGGCTACAATCAGCGCTCGCGAATTGAAACGCAGATGGGACGCTGGAAGCAAGTCATCGGCAACAAACTGAAGGCACGCACCTTTAACAATCAGAGGACCGAAACAAAGATTGGCGTTAGCATTCTCAACACAATAACCAAACTCGGCAGGCCCGCGTTCGAAGCAACCCCATGACCTGAATTTACGGGTTTGGGCGTGCTTTAAGCTATTCACGACCCCTGCAACAAGGCCGATGCTATTGCATCTAAAATGGTCGTCTTCCCACTGTCGCCCCGACCTATGAAGCAAACAATTTTTTTTTGATAGAGATCTGTAATATCGAGATTTTTAATACCTCGAAAGTTTCTGATTTTTAGCGAAATAATTTGGGTCATAGTATATTTTAAATTTTATCCATAATGGGCTATCAATCAAAAATTGTAGGGTAATTTGTGCTAGTTTTAAAGTGATCATGTGGATTTGATCCCTAGGGATGTTTTCCTGCGCGCGATAGATCATTTCGTTTTTTCAGGCGCATGTTGATTAGGCGCTCAACATTCTCCAGCGTAGCCAGTATATCGCGGCGTTCATCTGAGCCAAGTTCAGTAAGCGGTAAAAATCGCAGTAAGATCGAGTGAAGCTTATATAGTTGCTCTGTGCTAAAGCGTTCCAGTTCATAAATTGTAAATAGCGAATGCATCGTTGCCCCCTGTGTCAGGGATGTTGTCCGCTGTTCTATTTTTCTCTATTTTAAGGTGGGCGGGATAGGAAGATGACGTGGGATATTCACCGGAACGAAAAGCGGCAGTGCTTAAGCGGATGCTGCCACCGGGCAACATAGCCATTCGGCAGTTGTCGCGCGAGGAAGGGATTTGCGAGGCGACGCTCCATAAATGGCGGGCTGAGGCGCGCGGCAAAGGCCAGCTTTTGCCCTGCGCTGACACGAGCCCTGAGGGATGGTCCTCGCGTGATAAGTTTGCCGCTGTGTTGGAAACGGCGGCGTTGAATGAGGCTGATTTGGGCGAATACTGCCGCAAGCGCGGGCTCTATCCGGCGCAGATCGCTGCATGGCGGGTCGCTTGTGAGCAGGCAAATGACTGGGACCGCGCCAGCACTGCGCGTCTTGGTCAAGCGACGAAAGAAGAGAAAAAGAAGGTTAAGGATCTGGAACGGGAACTGGCCCGAAAGGAGAAAGCTCTGGCTGAGGCTGCTGCGTTGCTTATTCTCAGAAAAAAGGTCTCAGCGATCTGGGGGGGCGCAGAGGACGCATGATCAGCACCCCAGATCGCACAACCGCAGTCGCTCTGATCAACGAGGCTGTCACCGCTGGCGCACGACGCCTCATGGCCTGCGGAGAGCTGGAGATCAGTGAGCGGACATTTGTCAGTGCTGGATGTATTCTCCCCAAAAGCGCTGGTTGAAAATTCCCCACTTTTTCAGCTTTGACTTTTGTTTGAAGGGGCATGCCCCTTCAAACAAAAGTTGGCCAAACTCTCCTCTACGTTCCTGTTGGAAAGAAGGGGTGTGGAGGAGTGGTCAATCTAGGGAAGATCGTAATGATCCATAATTTGAAGCAGCAGGGACTGTCTGTAAGTGCCATAGCGCGCAAAGCCGGGCTGGATAGAAAGACGGTCAGCAAATACTTACACCAAGGCCTTGAAGCTCCTGTCTACGGCCCCCGCCAGCGTGACGGGCGTGTACTGGAGGAATACAAAGGCTATTTACTTGAGCGACTGGAGCGGTTTCCCGGTCTATCTGCCCGGCGCTTGCTTCGTGAGCTGAAGACACTGGGGTTTAAGGGCGGTTACTCCACTGTAACGGAATATCTTCGCCTGATCCGTCCAGCTCCTCCGCATGCATTTGAACGGCGCTTTGAGACAGCACCAGGCCAGCAGGCACAGGTAGATTTTGCTGAGCTAACCGCAAAAGTTGGTGATGGGTTTCACGCGGCGTGATTTTGGTTTGCATCACTCTCGATGCCATTCGTGAAGATGACACCCTGTATTATCTTAGGCAATTGATTTTTGCCTCTCAATTTCTGCCAGCGCTTCTCCGCTGCCTTGATCAGCATGAAGACCATTGGCATTGCAGTATCCCGGGAGAGGCAATTCTTGGTTTGCCTTGTTCTATGGCGCACAGTTGCAAAGGTTGATTCAATTGGATTGGTGGTTCTGATATGCCCCCAATGCTCAGCAGGAAAGTCATAAAAAGCCAACAGCTCAATCCTATCCTTGGCAAGGCATTGCGTGGCTTTGGGGTATTTGGCCTCAAATTTCTCTATGAAAAGATCAAAAGCCGCCTCTGCATCTACGCGGTTTTCTGCCATCCAGATATCCTGTAGATCTTTTTTCGCTTTGGCCTGCAAGGATTTAGGCATTTTGCTTAAGACATTCATTGTCTTGTGGACCCAGCAGCGCTGAGCTTTTGTTGTGCCAAAGACTTCCCGCAATGCCGCCCAGAACCCCAGAGCACCATCTCCCACTGCTAATTTCGGTTCGATCTGCAGGCCACGAGCTTTGAGAGCAAGCAATAGTTCCCGCCAGCTCTGAGTATCTTCCCGGTAGCCATCATCAAAGCCAATCAGCTCTTTCTTGCCTTCCGGTGTTGCCCCGATCAACACCAGAATACAGCGACTTTCCCGCTCTCCCCGAGCTTTCAGATAGATGCCGTCTGCCCACATATAAACGTAGTTGCGCGCTGACAGGTCTCGAGTTTTCCACTCTTCCCATAAAGATCGCCAGCTTTTGACAAGGCCGCGGATGACATCCGGCGAAAGGTTGGGAGCATCAACACCCAACAAAGCACTTAAAGCTTGCTGAACATCATTGGTGGAAACCCCACGCAAATAGAGCGCTGGGATCAATTCATCAAGACTGGTTGAACGGCGCAAATAATTAGGTAACAGATTGGAATGGTAATGAATTTTCTCTTCTGCATTCTCATCTCGATCCCGGATCCGAGGTTTGCTGACCGTGACAGGCCCAACCCCAGTTTGGACCTGTCGCTCTGGCAAATGCCCATGCCGGACCACCCGCTGACGGCCATCTGGTAATTTTAAGTCCGAGTAAAGCGAAAGCACGCTCACTACTTCACTCTCAATGGCCGCTCGCAAAAGTTGTTGTGCACCCGAACGCAAAACTTCCGTAAGTGCATCTTGAAATTCCCCTGGCTGCACAAGCGGGATAACACTATCATCTGTCATAGGCGTATCAGCTCCTCTGGAGTCAAAAGCAAGCTTCGAACACTTGCTATGATACGCCGCAATTCACTCCGTCACCAAGATTCACCGTTAGCTCGATTTTGCTGAGTTTCAGGTGGAGTTCACCAGTGAACCAGATGTGGTGCGAAAAGTCTTTTTGTTTTCAATGGTGCTGGGTAATTCACGGTTTTTGTGGGGGCGCTATTGTGCCAATCAAAAACTAGAGACAGTCCTGCGTTGTCATATCGCGGCCTTTGAGGTCTTCGGCGGAGCGACACTGGAAGTCCTGTATGATCGCATGAAGACAGCCGTTCTGGGAGAGGAGCCAGATGGCACTGTTCTTTTTAATCCTGCTCTTGTCGCTCTTCTGGACCATTATGGCGCTCAGCCGGATGCCTGCCAGCCCTACCGGGCCAAAACCAAGGGCAAGGTGGAGCGGCCATTTCGTTACATCCGGCAGGATTTCTTCCTTGGTCGTACGTTCCGCGATCTGGACGATCTTAATGCCCAGTTCACACGCTGGTGCAAGGAAATTGCCAATGCCCGTGTTCATGCCACCACCAACCGTGTGGTGGGCGAGGTCTTTGGAGAGGAACAGCCCGCTCTGATCCCTTTGCCAGCGCACCCTTATGATGCTGTTTTACTGGTGGAGCGGCGGGTCACGCGTGATGGCATGGTCTCCGTTGGAGGTAATCTTTATTCAGTGCCGGACACCGTTAAGAAACGGATGGTCGAAGTCCAGCATCACCCGCAAGAGGTGCGCATCTATGAAAACGGTCAGCTCATCGCCACCCATCCGGTCATGGAGGGAAAGAACCAGCGCCGGGTTGATCCATGCCATCGCAAGGCTCCTCCACGGGCAACACAGCGCCGTCGTCTGGCTGCGGAGCCAACCAAACACAGCGGTGTAAACCAACGCCCACTGGAGTTCTATGAAGCGGTAGGCCAACGACTTGCCAGTACTGGAGGTAAGCCATGAGTTCGCTCAGTAAACGCATTCAGTCTTCACTGGTAGGCTTAAAAATGCCGCGGGCTTTAGAGGTGCTCGACCACACGCTGAGCCAATTGGAACAAGGGGAACTCACGGCACTGGAGGCCCTGGATTCTCTGCTCAATGAAGAATATTCAACACGCGAGGGCCGCCGTATCGGCGTCGCCCTGACGACAGCGCGGCTTACTCCGATAAAAACACTGGAAAGCTTCGACTTTACCTTCCAGCCCTCGCTGGACAGGGATCGCATCATGGCTCTAGCCGAACTGGAGTTCATCACTCGCAATGAAGTGGTACACTTTCTCGGTCCACCTGGTACAGGAAAGAGCCATCTGGCAACTGCTCTTGGGGTTGCAGCCGTTAAAGCGGGTAAACGGGTGTATCGCATTGCTTTAGCTGACCTCATCGAAGCCTTGGCAAAAGCTGAAAAAGAAGGGCGGTTGACTGAGAAACTACGCTTCTTTGCACGAACTTCACTGCTAATCGTCGATGAAATCGGTTATCTGCCAATTACCAATGGGGGAGCAAACTTGTTCTTCCAGCTCGTCAATGCCAAATATGAAAAGGGATCCATGATCCTCACCTCAAACCGTGGCTTTGCGGAATGGGGTGAGATCTTTGGTGATCGCGTTATTGCCACAGCCCTTCTCGATCGGCTTTTGCATCATGCCGTCGTCATCCAGATCGAAGGTGCTAGTTATCGGTTGCGCAGCCATGCGGACCTCATGCCAGAGCACGTACGGGCTAACGCTTCAATAGCTCCACCTCCACCACCAAAACGACGCGGCAGGCCACCCAAAAAGGAGAGTTAGACCCACAGACAAGGCTGGTCACCAAATACTCAAACTGAGGACTTTCCGTCCAGCACATGTGGGGAAATTTGACTCAGCATTGACAACATTCAGGAGATGGACGAAAGACGGCCAAATTCAGCCCGATCAGCGGCCTATTGTGCCGCGCCTGGAGCCAGCTAATAAGCTCAGCGAGTATGAGCGTGCCGCAGTGCTGGAGGTCTGTAATTCAGAGGAATTCGCCAGCTTACCACCCAGCCAGATTGTACCAAAACTGGCCGATCAAGGCCGATATCTGGCGTCTGAATCCAGCTTTTACCGCATCCTGCGCACAGATGGTCAGCAGCATCACCGTGGCCGTGCCAAGCCTCCTGTACGGCGCAAACCACCCACCAGTTATCAGGCCAGAGGGCCCTGCCAAGTGTGGACATGGGACATAACCTGGATGCCCGGACCGATTGCGGGCATGTTCTTCGGCGTTGTTGCAGAACTCAACTTTTGCTTACAGCTCGCCCTTACCCGCTTAACTCAGGTCGCGATGATCCGCTCAAACGTCGCACGTCCGAGGGCGGCCATTGTGTTGAGGACGGAGACATTGATCCTGGCTTCCGTCTTCTGGTTTTCAAACTCACGGGACTTCAACGCAGTCCCGAAGATCTGTTTATATCGCCCCATCAAGGTCTCGCCTCTTGAGCGCCGTCCGTAGCCGGTTTGCTTCTGCCACCCCATTCTGCCATGTTTCTCAATGGCCAATATATCTCTATCACGAGCAGTGGGAGCGGTCTCAGCCTCAGGGCTGGGGACGGCTGTTTTGGGCGGCGGTACGATGACCTCGACACAGTCATAGCGAACTGCAATTTCCTGTCTTGTGGCAGCTCCGTCATAGGCTCCATCGCCAAGAAACGTGGCAACAGAACCCTCGATCTGGTCCAGCAGATCCGGCACAACAGTTGGATCGCCAACCGTATCTTCCGTTAGATCACAGCAGACGATGATCCCGCTTTCCAAATCCAGGCCAAGGTGAAGTTTTCGCCATTTCCTGCGCTTTTTCTTGGTTCCATGCTTGGTTTCCTGCCATTCACCAGCCCCGAACATCTTCACGCCCGTGCTAACTATTACAAGGATAGCCGGGCCGGCGCTGTTGCATAAATACTCTTCAGGCGTATATTCCGGCTGATATTTCCTTCAATGAAGATTCACTTTATGCCGTTTAAAGCCAATGTTGATCGCCAACATAAGTTTGCCAAAGCCAAATACAAAGTGACGAACTGGTCGAAGTATAATGAAAGCTTGCGTCGTCGCGGCGATGTCACGGTTTGGATTGAAGAGAGCGTTGCCAAGGCTTGGTTTGCACCCGAGAACCAACGACGTGGACGGCCCGCCAAGTTTTCAGAGTTTGCCATTGAAACCTGTTTGCAGATCCGGGTCGTATTCGGTCTTGCTTTGAGGCAGACTCAAGGGTTTGTGAGGTCTGTGTTCCATTTGATGGAGTTGGTTTTACCGGTTCCTGACTTTTCAACCCTGTCGCGCCGCGCAGATGGCTTGAAACTTTCAAATCCCAAACCGCGAACGAACTCAGAGCCAGTAGAGCTGGTAATCGATAGTACAGGCGTTAAGATCTTTGGTGCCGGAGAATGGCAGGAAACCAAGCATGGAACCAGGATAAAGCGCAGAACTTGGCGCAAACTTCACCTTGGCCTTGATCTGAATGCCGGCCAAATCGTATGTTCTGAACTGACTGAGGATACGGTTGCCGATCCAACCGCTGTGTCGGATCTGTTGGATCAGATCGAAGATACAGTTGCTACATTTCTCGGTGATGGCGCTTATGATGGGACGCCTGTGAGACAAGAATTAGCAGACCGTTTTGAAGGTATCGAGGTCATCATTCCACCTCCCAAAACAGCTATCCCCGGCCCACAGGCTGCGACCGCTCCCACTGCTTGCGACCGGGATATTCTTGCCATTCAAAAGAACGGCAGGATGTCTTGGCAAAAGCAAACCGGATATGGCCGAAGGTCTCGAGGCGAAACCTTGATGGGCCGCTTTAAGCAGGTGATCGGGACCACGCTCAGGTCACGAAAGTTGAACAATCAGAGGACAGAGGCAAAACTTGGCGTCGCCGTTCTCAACACAATGACGGCCCTCGGACGCGCCACGTTCGAGAAGGTTTCTGCATGATCAGATGCATGGGATTGGGCAAGCTGCAAGCTAATTTCGAATTGTGCAACAAGGCCCTGTCGTAACGCCAAAGCGTATACGCTACGCAGTGTTAGGCATACCTCAATGGCTAAATCAGAATACTTGCGTTGCCCTCCGCGAGTGGTCCGGCGCTGCGCTGACCACTCCTTCCCGATCTCACGGCTGACCCAGATCGTCAAATCACCACGATTACGAAGACTTTCGTTATAGTCACGCCAGTTCGTGACACGATATTTCTTCTTGTCAAATTTGTGACGACGGCTGGCGTGGAACTTGTGGGGCATCGGATAGCTTTATGAAGACGAACAAGCCTTCTAATTACAGACACTGAGCGACCCCTGCAACAGGGCCCCTGTAGCGCTACCTTATGCGCAAATCACCGCTGATCAAGTGGTTCTTCATGCGTTCAGCAGAGCAAAGTACATCCAACACTAAGTGAAGGGGTGCATGAAATTTCAATGAAGGAACTTGTATACGGGCGAATTTCTTGTATGATAGAAACATGAGCGCACTGAACGAACTCAAAAAGCATCTCCGCCCAGGGCAGGTCTATCGCCGTGCCCATCTTCGCGTGTGGTCGAATGCAGTGGATCGCCACCTGAAACAGCTTGTAGAAGAGGGTACTTTAACCAAGCTGGCGGGTGGCCTGTATCACTACCCCAAGCGCACAAGCTTTGGTGATGCACCAGCTGATGAAGCAAAACTGGTCAAAGCGTTTTTGAAAGACCATCGTTTCTTGTTGACTACACCCAACGCCTACAACGCGCTTGGGGTCGGTTCGACACAACTCTACAACAAGACGATTGTCTACAATCACAAGCGCCATGGGCGTTTCAAACTAGGTAGGCGTGAGTTCGATTTTCTAGTAAAACCTCACTTCCCGTCTAAGCTATCCGAAGAGTTTCTGCTTGTTGATCTGGTGGACAATCTTGAGCGCTTGGCCGAACACAATCCAACCATGTTGGAAGGTGCGCGCAAGAGGGCACTGCGAATGAATCCAAAGGCTCTGAAACGCGCCGTGAAGGAATTCGGTGGATCAAAGGCGCGGAAGTTCTTTGTGCCACTATTGGCCGAAGGTACACAGACTTATGCTTCATGAGTTCCTTCACCAGCACAAAGATTTTGCCAACCTGATCCGTATCGTTGGTGAGAAGCACTCGATTGATCCTGTCCTTGTCGAAAAGGACTATTGGATTATGCATTGCCTCTATGGTTTGAAGGAGATGGGCTGGTCTTTCGAGCTCAAGGGCGGGACATCCCTTTCCAAGGGGCTAGGTATTATCGATCGGTTCTCCGAGGATATCGATATCCGCATTGAGCCGCCTGCCGAACAAGACGTTGCCACGAATCCAAACCAACAAAAACCAGCGCATGTGAAAAGCCGCAAGGTATTCTATGATTGGTTGGCCAAGACTATTGCGATAGACGGGATAGTTAGGGCGGAGCGCGACACTGAGTTCGACGATCTGCGCTACTATCGAAGTGGCGGTATCCGTTTGGTATATGAAACCCGCATGGGCAGTCTTGCCGGACTGAAGGATGGGATATTGCTCGAAGTTGGCTTTGATGTTGTCTCACCTAACGCGCCTAAAACAATCTCATCTTGGGCCTATGACTTCGCAGCCAGCAAAGCGGAGGTAATCGACAATCGCGCTGTTGATG
Organism: Pseudovibrio sp. Tun.PSC04-5.I4; assembly: GCF_900104145.1. Taxonomy (NCBI): domain Bacteria; kingdom Pseudomonadati; phylum Pseudomonadota; class Alphaproteobacteria; order Hyphomicrobiales; family Stappiaceae; genus Pseudovibrio; species Pseudovibrio sp. Tun.PSC04-5.I4. The sequence goes on from NZ_FNLB01000007.1 coordinate 49,527, forward strand.
TCGCCTGCTATCACCCGGCCGTGTTGCGTAAATGCAAATCAGCCTACAGTAGGCCCTTACCCGTTGAACTTAGGTCGCACTGATACGCTCGAACGTGGGTCGTCTGAGTGCGGTCATTGTGTTGAGGACGGCAACATTAATTTTTGCTTCCGTCTTCTGATTTTCTAAGCTACGAGACTTGAGTGTGGTCCCGATGACTTGTTTGTAGCGCCCCATGAGTGTCTCCCCTCGTGAGCGTCGCCCGTATCCTTTTTGCTTCTGCCAGGCCATTCTTCCATGCACATGGATGGCAAGAATATCCCGGCCACGTGCAGTGGGAGCTGTCGCAGCCTCAAGGCTGGGGACTGCAGTTTTGGGCGGTGGTATGATGATTTCAACGCCTTCATAACGGTCCGCTATTTCCTGTCGTGTTGGGAAGCCATCATAAGCACCATCACCAAGGAACGTGGCAACCGGACCCCCAACTTGGTCCAGCATATCCGATACAACGGTTGGATCACCAACATTGTCTTCGGTCAGTTCACTGCACAGAATTTTACCGCTCTCAAGGTCGATCCCAAGGTGAAGTTTACGCCATTTTCGGCGCTTTTGCTTTGTTCCGTGTTTGGTTTTCTGCCATTCGCCAGCGCCAAAGACCTTCAGGCCGGTGCTATCGATCACGAGGGTTGCAGGAGCACGCGCTCCTTTTGATTTAGGAGGTGAAAGCTTTAATCCTCCAGCTCTGCGTGACAGAGTGGAACAATCAGGAACCGGCAAGGCCAGCTTCATTAAACCGAATATAGAGCGCATAAATCCTTGCGTCTGGCGCAGAGCAAGGCCGAAAACAGAACGAGCGATCAAACAGGTTTCAATGGCGAGTTCTGAAAATATGCAGGGTCGACCGCGTCGCTTGCCCGCAGGAGCAAACCAGGCCGTTGCAACGCTGGCGGCAACCCAGATGGTAATGTCACCACGGCGGCGCAAACTCTCATTATATGCCGACCAGTTGGTCACCTTGTATTTGGTTTTGTTAAATTTGTGTTGGCGATTAGCGTTGTGTTTAAACGGCATAAACTGGATCTTCACGGAAGGAAATTTCAGCGAAGATAAACCTCAATGTGGAATTACGCAACAACGCCCAGTAAATGCTATCAAAGGAGCGGCATCAAACCGTGACAGGACCAAACAGCCAGTTTTAGCTGAATTGCCCCACACTTTTTGGCACTCTCCGCAGTACGGTAAATTACCGATCAAGGTCGTCAATTTGTTTCGACTTCAACGTTTCGGAATTTCGACCTCAACCAATCGGCCACTTTTTGGGCTTCCTCATTTGAGCCTGCAAGAGCTCCCTTGATTATTTTAGGCGAAACTTCGTATAGGACAATGCCATCGTTTAGAAGCTCGACTTCAAAATCTAATGTCACGTCATCGTTTTCAAATCGAACCGTATGGCGATGTGGCATCGTTATTCTTGCCGTTTTCATGTCAGATGCCTTCAATCATGCTAAGCGCGTCATTTATGGAGGTTCCTCTTGGTATCGTAACTTGTGAACCAGAAACGGACCGAACAGTTACCTGTATAACGTTGGGGTTCTGCAGTAGTGTTGGAAGCTCCTGCGTTAAGAAAATGCTACTAGAGCGCGGATTGTTAACGATAGCTGTTACATTGCCAGAGGCATGAGACGCATAATTGGAAGAAATCCGTCCCCAAATAGCCGCAGCTTGGTCGCCGCCGACGTCGGCGACGGTTCCATCAAACAATCTCAAATCGTCCAGATAACGGCCACCTGTAGTTTGCTCCAGTGTGCTCAGACCATTTTCTGTAGCGTGGGCTTCTGCCGCTTCCCTTGCACCGCGGCCTGAATAAAACACCGATTGGTTTCTACCAGTAAAAACATCAAGATCGCCAACCCCATCAAGCAATCTCTGGTTAGTCAGTTCGCTTGGGGAAAAATCTTGTAGTCTATTTACAGCAACCAGATCACCGGTATTGCTCAGCCGCAGCAAATTTCCGTCTGAATTGCGGAAGACAGGCGTACCATCTGCCAGATCGTCTGCAGCACGGTAAAATACTCGATCAAAGTCGTCAATAATGGCAACGACATCATCACCGACTTGCATCACACGGCTGCCGCCTTTTACCGCAATGGTGAAGCCTATGCTGGCAGCTGCGCCGCCCGTTGCAAATTCTGCGAGTGCTTGGGCACTTACCTCTGTTCCCAGCACGCCAGTTGCACAGAGCCAGGATCCAGCACACGCTTCCAGAGCCCCAACAACGGCACTGCGTGCAACAAACCCGCCAGCAAGAAGTCCTGCGATAACAAGCTGGGCCTTCCCGCCAATCTCAACTCCGTTATTGAAATCCTCCACAACTTGCTGGAACTGGCTCTGGCAGGCACTATCCCACGCGCCACCACAATGCTCGTCTTTGAAGAACTCGGCTTCCTCAAAGAGACGTACACGCGCACTTGCTTGAGCGACATCTTCATAGCGGACCTCCGCAAGTGAGAGCCTGTGAAAGTCCAGGGCATGTCTGACGAAGCTTGATGAAACACCGCGCAACTTATCTTCGATTTCAACAAGACTGGCCGCATTTGCAAGATGCTCATTGATACATTCACGAGTAGTGCAACTGGCAAGCCGCTTATTGTTGCCGTCCGAAATCACCATGTAAGATGTCAGGATTGTATCAAGGCGTGCCTCATAATCGGAGCAGGTATTCCCGTCTTCACCGCACTCTTCTTTTAACGCTGCAAGTGCTGCACTCATTTCATCGAGATTATTATGACTGAGATAGTTATTTTTAAATCCGCTTTGAGCTATGACTGCCCCGATGGAAACATTTACTGGGTCCCCACCCGAGAACGCATAACCTGCCAGAGCTCCGATAAACTTCGCACGAGCAAGTGCTCTCTTCTGCTCTTCCTGCGTCAGGGTATCATCTTGCCCCCCAGCATATATGCTTTGTGCGACTGCTGCTGCTGCTCCTGCAGCACAGCTTGCTCCTGTAGCTTCAGCAGCGGCACAGCCTGTCATGCCATGCAGCAACATATGGGGAAGGGACCCTTCCTCAAGACCAAGCTCTCCAATTTCAAACTGAACGTCTGCCATGGCAAGGTTGACGACGGTGCGCAGCATGGACGCGCCGAATTGTGAGGTGAAATCTGTCCCGTAAACAGCAGAAGACAAACCGTTGGAGATGAGGCTGTCCAATGCTCCATCGAGAATGTTCGCTATGCTGAGATTGCCGTTACCAAGATCACCAAGCAGGCTGTTAAACAGCTCAGGATTAGTCTCCGACGTAATTCCCAATATGTCGATATTGATGCCAGAAGTCAGACCAGCAGTTGCACCAGAGAAGGCTGCATCTGCCAGAATGTCGCCAATGTCGAAGTCACCTGATACCGCCCCATCGAGGCTTTCCACTATGACGGAGGTGGTGAAGGCTTCCAGACCCGTGCTGACAGCGCTCAGGAAGGTTCCAGAGGCGGCTGATGCAATACCTGGGAAGACTGCTCCGACAATTGCGGGGGCAACGAACGCACCCACTGCAATGGACACCAGCACTTTGAAGGCCGGTGAGAGGGCAACTTGTTTGTCGTAGAAATATTCGTTTGCCAGCTGTTCTTGCAGGATTTGCAGGCCGGCAATTGCCAGAAGTTCTTCAGGGTACAGCTCTTCAGCTGTTTTGGCGTCAACACCTGCAGTTTCATAGAGCGCAAGGCTTGCATCGCCGCCCACATTGAAGTTGAGGGCCTGACCTGCCAGGAACTGAGTGAGAACGGCGGTTTCGACATAACTGTTCTCTGTGATGGTGGTCATCAGGACCAGACCCATCTCGTGCTCAAAGAACTCTTTCCGGTGGCTGTTGATGGCGGCTTTGACGTCAAAGTCGCCGCCGGTGTTGATGTTCACATTGTTGCCCGCAGAAAGGAAAGCCCCAACCAGTGTGGTGTCTTCTCCTGAGAGCAGGGAAAGATCGAGTGCTGCAAGCGCTTCAGTGCCGCGGCTGATCTTATCTACGCTATTGATAATTTTGGTGGAGCCAAACAGGCCGCCCAAAATGCTCTTTGAGGTCTTGCTGTATTGGCTATGAACATCGGTGTAAGCACCGGCATATATATTGCCTTCTGCGGCTGTGAGGTTCACATCCCCTTCACCAGAAGCTAGTGAGGTGCCAGCGGTGGTCAGGTCGCCAGTTTCTGCAAGCAGGTCCAGATCACCACCCGACGCGATTGAGACGCCTTTGTTGGTGACTTTGGTCTCGCTCTTAATCGAGGTCTTTGAGCTAAGGAAGCCGCTCTTTTTCTTTTTGGAATAAGAGGAGTAAAGGTCCTGAACAGCAGCCAGAACCAGATTGTCTGCTGCGGAAATATCTGCATCACCGCCCACATCAATCTGCGTTCCCATAAGAACTGCGTCGCCGCCCGCTGTAGCCGTGAGGTTGCCACCAGCATTGATATCAGTGACGATGCTCGTGCTTACTTCAACCTTGGAATTCCTGGATTTGGTTTTGCTGCCCACCTCGACAGAGGTAAGGACGAGGTCTTTACCTGCTGTGAGCTTCACATCGCCCGCAACATCCACATCAGCGCCGGCAACAACCAGATCGCCATTGGTGATGATCGAGAGGGTTCCGCCGACATTAAGCGAGGAGGTCTGCTGATCTTTGACGTCTCGGGTTGAGGTGACAACCATTGTCGGTTGCTCGCCTTCCCCCGTAAGCCCAGATAAAACCGGGCGCTTTCGCTCAATTGTGAAGTTCTTTTCCAGACCTGTGATGGTCACGCCGCTGTTGCCTGAGATGGAGACATCAGAGTCTGCAGAAAGGGTAATTCCGCTCCCCACAACTTGCTGACCAGCGAAAATCTTGACCTCGTTCCCTGCGATTTTTGTGTCTTCGAGCAAGACACTTGTCAAAGAACTGATAGAAACATCGCCCTCAGCAATTATTGCGCCGTCAGACCCTGTAATCAGACCCCCAATAAGAGACAGATCGTTCCTGGCGGAGATGGTGCCGTTGTTGCCGATTGACGTACCAGAGACCGCTACATCTTCACCAACAATCAGTGCCCCTCGACCATCCAGCTCAAACGATGCCACGGATGGATACACTGTGTGCATTCCTGAGCCGTCAGGATTTGGAACTGATACTGGTTTGTTGAGGTAATCGAGCGGACCTGCATCAGCAATGTAGTCAGAAGATCCAAAGTTGTTTGCGCTTGGTTCATCCGTATTGTTGATGAGATCATCGCGGTACTGAAGACGCCCCACATCCATCATGTAATTGGAGGTGATGAAGTTCGCATAGTCAGTGAAATCAGGATTGGTTTCGGCAAGAGTTGTCAGGCCCTCAGCAAGCAGCTCGTCAACTGAAGCTGTTGGTGTGATGACCGGTGCGACCGGTACCGATGTTTCAATGGTGGTATGGAACTCATCCGTCTCAACCGGAATAATAATCGGGGTTCCGGTTCCAGTCTTTACTGTCTGCGTTGGAACGCTGGTTACATCTGTTACTGTGACAGGAGGCGTTCCGGTTCCGGTTTCAACTTCGGTTCTGGTGAAGGTCGCCACATCAGTGGTCGTCACATCAGGTGTACCCTCACCAGTTTCAGCAGTTGTCTTTTCTACGGTTTCAACATCAGGAACGTCTACGTCCGGTGTGCCCGGTCCTGTCTCCACTTCAGTGTCCGACCCAGTATCAACCGCACTGACTTTTCGAATATCTGTGCCACCACCTTCTACAGGTGCTATGTAATCTGGAGTGCGTGAATCCCCAAATTTCAACGTTTTTGTCCGCACTTCCGGAACACCGCGCATTTCCGGATCACCTTCTGCTTTACGCTGCGCGATGAAGGCATTCATGGTGTCGATCATGTCCTGCATGGACATTTCGGAGGTGTTTACGGTCAGATTTACAACAGATCCGGAGATGGAGACATTTCCAACGGCCTCAATGCGCCCTCCAAAAGTGTCGTAATAATCAACGTCTCCCTCATGACAGGTGAAGCAGTCTGGCTTCTTGTGAACTTCAAGCAGAACCTGCGTGGCCCCGACAGCCTTGTTTTCCACTTGATTGACTGTGAGAACCAGATCCCCGCCCGCAGAAATATTGCCAAAAATGTTCTTTATGACATCAGCTTCAATATCAACATTACTGCCTGCAACCAGTTCCGCTAATTGCCCGTCATCATTAAACCGATCCTGATAAAGGATTTTGACGATATCGTAGCTTTCTGCGGCCCCCGCTGACATTGCAGTCCATAAGGTGCTGATGTCTGGGGCAAGTTCGTTGGTATAGGTGCGGATAATGACGCCGGTAACCGGATCTGTGCTCTCGACATAGACAAGCGCCTCAGGTCCAAGGATCGCACGCACTTGATTGGAAACAATTGCGCGCCCTGAGGCCAGCGTTTCCCAAAGGTCCAGATAGGCCTCTTCAAACTCAGGAAGCAGGCTGCCATCCGGACCCAGGACAGCAGGATCCAACAGCTCACGCATGGCCAGAACTGGATCTGGAGTGCCTGCCGCATTGGCTTTGGAGTACATATTTGACCAGAGCCGCTGCAGACCATCAGAGAGTTGTGTTCCGCTCGGCTTAACGACAGAGGATTTTAAGATAACCTTTGCCGCATCCGACAGGAACGGCGAGCCACTCAGCAAATCGCTCCAAAGTGCCAGATAGTTTTGGGAATAAGCAGGCAGAATATTGCCTGCGCTGTCCAAATAAGCTGGATCGATCAACTTTAAGAATTCATCTGCTGAGTTGACCGGGCCACTCTTACCTTTCTCCAACCATCTGATGATTTGGCTGGTATTAAGGGTTGGAGCGGTGCCTATGTTATGGACTTCATCAGCGCGGATGGTCAAATCACCCTGAAACGCTTCAATGCGACCATTGGTATTTTGAACCAGTGCGGCACGATTGAGAGCAGCATCGCCAGCCAGTGTAACACTGTCATTGGCCCAGATGACGCCGCCATTGTTGATGATGCTTTGAGCATAAACTGTCAGATCATTGCCAGAGATCATCGCAGCCGCGTTGGTCACCGTTCCCAATGCTTCGAGAGTAAGCTGATCTCCAGCTGATATGGTTCCGCTGTTGGTGATGAAGGATTGCGAATTCAAAAAGATATTTTGAGCGCTTAGAGTCCCAGTATTACTTATCCCACCAAGGCCTGCATTCAGCGTTAAGTCCTGATTTGCCGCGATAACACCATTGGCGGCAATCGCACTGGCAGTCACATCAATTGCATTGCCGTAAACAGCAAAGTCGGTTCCCATGATAAAGGTATCAGCCATGAACAGACTGGCACGTGACCGCCCAGTGATACTGCCGGTACTTTCCAAGCCAGCCGCTGAAACGAGGCTGGTTGTTTCCCCGATCAATACGCCCTGATTAACAATACCTGCGCTGATGGCTTCAACTGTCAGAAAATCTTCGGCAATCATTAGACCATCGATGGAGATGGACGCCGCTTTGACAGATACATCTGCGCCAAAAACCTTCGACGGTGCTGTCGTGGTTAAAGCTTGTTGAGCGGTTACTGAAAGTGTTGCCGTCCCGGCCAGGGTTCCTGAGTTTGTAAAACTCGTCGCAGCTTCAAGCGCTGTATCCATCCCGCCGATAAGCCCGCTATTGGTAAAGGCACCTGCGGTTGCGGTGAGGGTTGCGGTCTCATCGCCGCGAATATCTCCGCCGGTCTCAAGGGACGCAGCTTTAGCGGTGATGATATTGCCGTAAAGCGCTGAGCCTGCTGTGGTCTGCAAAAGAGCAGAAGCGGTCAGGATTGCTGATCCATCCGCATCAACCACACCTGAGTGAACAATATCTGCCACAGATGTGAGTTCTATGTCCTTACCGGACAGATGACCGCCAATGAGGAGATCGCCTGCTGTGGTGTCTGCCTTTAAGAGGGTACCGGCTGTCGCAATACCGTTAAGTGTTACGCTCTGGCCGCTTAGGGTCAGATCATCGCCATGAAGTTCAGAGCCTGTATTCATGACGAGGCTGGCCCCTGCGTTCAAGGTCGCAGTGCTATATCCCGTCACCGTGCCATCTGTGATCAGATCAGCTGCTGAAGTCAGTGTTGTTTTGTCTGCGGTAACTGCACTGCGTGTGATCAGATCACCAGAGTGCGTGACCAGCTCAAGAGTGGCCTCAGTCACCGCATCATCATCGACCTTGGCGATTATGTCGCCATCAGCTTCAATTCGGGCAGCTTTGATGGTGATCGCATCTCCAGAGACTTCAGAACCTGTGCCTGAAGTAAAATCACCCGTGACATCCAGGCTCACACTCTTTGCTGCGGTAATCTTGCCGCTGTGATCAAGATCAGAGGCCGCAGTCAGAACAATGTCTTTCCCGCCGATCAGGCCTGTATTGATAAAGATGCCTGCGGTTGCGGTGAGGGTTGCTGTCTCATCGGCGATCATGTCTCCGCCGGTCTCAAGGGACGCAGCTTTAGCGGTGATGATATTGCCGTAAAGCGCTGAGCCTGCTGTGGTCTGCAAAAGAGTAGAAGCGGTCAGGATTGCTGATCCATCCGCATCAATCACACCTGAGTGAACAATATCTGCCACAGATGTGAGTTCTATGTCTTTACCGGACAGATGACCGCCAATGAGGAGATCGCCTGCTGTGGTGTCTGCCTTTAAGAGGGTACCGGCTGTCGCAATACCGTTAAGTGTTACGCTCTGGCCGCTTAGGGTCAGATCATCGCCATGAAGTTCAGAGCCTGTATTCATGACGAGGCTGGCCCCTGCGTTCAAGGTCGCAGTGCTATATCCCGTCACCGTGCCATCTGTGATCAGATCAGCTGCTGAAGTCAGTGTTGTTTTGTCTGCGGTAACTGCACTGCGTGTGATCAGATCACCAGAGCGCGTGACCAGCTCAAGAGTGGCCTCAGTCACCGCATCATCATCGACCTCGGCGATTATGTCGCCATCAGCTTCAATTCGGGCAGCTTTGATGGTGATCGCATCTCCAGAGACTTCAGAACCTGTGCCTGAAGTAAAATCACCCGTGACATCCAGGCTCACACTCTTTGCTGCGGTAATCTTGCCGCTGTGATCAAGATCAGAGGCCGCAGTCAGAACAATGTCTTTCCCGCCGATCAGGCCTGTATTGATAAAGATGCCTGCGGTTGCGGTGAGGGTTGCTGTCTCATCGGCGATCATGTCTCCGCCGGTCTCAAGAGACGCAGCTTTAGCGGTGATGATATTGCCGTAAAGCGCTGAGCCTGCTGTGGTCTGCAAAAGAGTAGAAGCGGTCAGGATTGCTGATCCATCCGCATCAATCACACCTGAGTGAACAATATCTGCCACAGACGTGAGCTCTATGTCTTTACCGGACAGATGACCGCCAATGAGGAGATCGCCTGCTGTGGTGTCTGCCTTTAAGAGGGTACCGGCTGTCGCAATACCGTTAAGTGTTACGCTCTGGCCGCTTAGGGTCAGATCATCGCCATGAAGTTCAGAGCCTGTATTCATGACAAGGCTGCCCCCTGCGTTCAAGGTCGCAGTGCTATATCCCGTCACCGTGCCATCTGTGATCAGATCAGCTGCTGAAGTCAGTGTTGTTTTGTCTGCGGTAACAGCGCCGCGGGTGATCAGATCACCAGAGCGCGTGGTGATCGTTATTACAGTCTCAGCCTCCCCCCCTTCATCGGTCTGGGTGATTAGATTGCCATCTGCTTCAACCTTACCGGCGTCAATAGTGATGACATCAGCGGAGATTTCCGAGTCAGCAGACGTGAAAACCAAATTATTTGCAGAGATCATTGCTGATTTTGTGGCTGAGACAGTGCCTTCATTTCGAAGGTCGGTTGCTGATGACAAGTGAACAACCGATCCAGTCAATATCGCTTTGTTATCAAGCGAGCCACTGATGGCCGTGATGCTAAGACGTTCATCCGCTTTTATGACACCTTCTAAATCAGCGGCGCCAACGGTCAGCTCGGCGTTCTTTGCAAACAATTCCGAACTCGAACCGCTTGTGAATGCTCCTGCCAGAGTGAGGCGGGCGGTGACATCAGCATCAATCTTGCCAATGTTCGCAAAATCTGCAGCAGAGTTGACAGTGAAATTTTGCCCTTTGAGCGCACCATTATTGGTAATGCCGCCTGTCCCTGCTGTCAGGACAAGATCGTCATTCGCAGTTACATGTCCATCAGTTTGAAGGGCTTCTCCGTCCAACTTAATTGTGTCAGCTGAGAGAGCTGACGTAGATTGAGTAGTGAGTTTGGCTCCCGCATTTAGAGCAGCAGAATTTTGAATTGTAACGTTTCCGCCCAAAGAGATATCCGCAGCGGAAGAAACCGTAAGGGTTGAAGCACTTGCTCTGGCTTCATCGCTTAGTGTCACCGAGTTACTTGTAGAGGCAACGTGCAAACTACTTTGGCTGTTTAACACGCCAGAAATTGTGACAAGGCCGGCGCCCTCTAACGTAAGTGCGCCACCAGAAATCTCACCGGCTACGCTTAGATTCCCGTCTGATGTATACACATCCACATTGTCGTTGGTCTCAGAGATAATGGCTCCTTCCAGGAGGAGCGGGCCGTGATTGCGGATAGATACCTTTTTGCGAGCCTTGATGAGCGGCGTATGTGCACCAATTGTCTTACCGAGGTTCAATTGCCCATTCGCGCTGAGCGAGATGTTGGTGGCAGAAGCCATTTCCCCGTTTAGACGTACGCCCACCCCATTTTCCGTAGCAACCAGTTGAATGGCATTGGCGTACATGCCACCAAGCGCTGAAACATCAACTGCAAGCTCAGGTGTGTCTTCTGAGCCTGATTGCGGAGTGATCCCTGTAATGTCGCCTGTTTCCCGATCATAGCTCCAGTCGTAATCAACCTTGTTGGCTCCACTCACCACATTCAGGCTATCTGCGTGCATGGCCCCATAGATTGCAGCAGTTCTTGCAATCACATCAACACGCGATCTATCTGTTGCAAGCAGTCGGCTATTTTGATTGAGCCCTCCAGACCCGATGGTGACAGTCCCCCGCCGCACATCAAATCCTGACAGAGCACCGTTGCTGTTAAACTCAGGCGTACCGGTGGTCAGAGTGGCGCGCCCGGTATTGATAAAGCCACACCCATTACATGTGATGCCAAACTCATTGGCAAGAATGACGTCCATGCGCTCGCCGGCAACTTCCAAAATGCCATTCAATTGGGTTTGATTGCCGCCAATGACTTCGCCGATCCAGCTTTTTGCCTCAATGCCTGGCTTGAGATTTGGATTGCCTTCGATCCAACCTCCCAGTCGGGTATCAGTAATAGTCGCTGAGTTGTTTAAGATCAGGTCATCGACATCGAAACTGGTATAGCGATCATGAGAGACACCGGTGCTGTTTGGAGTGGAGATGTTGATCGTCTGTGTGCCATTGGGTGCTTCGCTCACGTGGGGGCGCGAACCACTGCCTGGATTGACTGCGCGGACATCACCCGCATATACAATCACCGGCTGAAGTGTGAGAACAAGGCTGAGAAGCAGCGCAATTGCCCGTTCAATCTTCTTCAACATTATAAAACCCCTTCGTGCCGCGAATGCGCAGCAAAATCGCTAAAATATAAAATTCAAACTGGCAAAACCGACCGTCTTGTCAGCTTCAAACGCTGAAACTGTATTGGGTAGGTTCCGCTCTGGACGTGACAAGGCGTGGGCGAGTTGCAGATCGAGCGTGACCTTCTTCCCGAACGTTGCCTTGGCTCCAAAATGAGCGCCTATGAGATAATCTTGAGACCAGGATCGCAGCTCAGATGGTTTAATCAGGCCTGCATCAACACCGCCGGTGAGCTTGAGACGAAAGTCCGCATGGTCAATGGCAGTCCACTCAATGCTGTTGCGCCAATAAGCCCCAACATCGCCGTACATGTTGTCTTGATGAAATCCACGCACTGTTGACCAGCCGCCAATAGACATCTGCTCCGTTCCTGGCAGAACGTCCTTTGAATACTGGGCAAAAAGGGTCGTTGAATACGTGAGCGGTGTATTGGAGATTGGCTTTTGAACATCAAGTCGGCCATGAATAAGCCGGAACTGCGGGCCTACAATGCTTTCTGCGCTGATCTGAGCCCCAAACGCGTTCAGGCCAAATTTGGCACCCACATCCCATTGAACTTGCGCAGCTCCAAATTTTGTTTCTCCGCGCAGCCCAAAAGAGCCAGTGCTTAAGCGCCGGCGTTGGCTCATAATTTCAAAGTCATCAATGTAGGAACGACTACGACTAACTTTGATGCCGCCATAGGCATAATGCTTGGATAGCTTGTTTCTCCAAAGCAACCGCTCAATAGACAGGCTCAGATAATGTGATTGTCCTTCTACGGGGAAGTTTTGGTTCGTCCCATCAAGCAGGAAGAAATAACGGCTCGCTCCACCTTCGAAAGTGAACAACCAGTTTTGATAGGGAAGCGAAAAACGTCCTGAGAAACTCTCCGAAAAACGTTCCTCACGCGCGTCAAACGGTGTGGCACCGATACGCAGGCTGAGCTGGTCACTGAGGTTCAATAAATTATCAATACCAACGCTGGCGGAAGCTTTTGTTGCTCCGGTATTATCAAAGCCGGTATTGTCAATTTTCAAAGAACCGTGAAGTGGCAGCGTTTCTGTAAGGGTAATCTGGATAAATGAGCCGCCGGGCTGTTCACCTGGAATGAGCTTAAAACTTGCCTTGCTGGACCGTGGGCCATTGAGGACCTCAAGCCCCTGTTCCAAATCGCGCAAGTTTAGAAGGTCACCGCGCTTACCGTGAAAGGCAGCCTTTATACGCGCATCCGCCTGCTTTCCATTGGCATAGATGTAGCCCTCAATCAGGCCAGGAATGATGATGATACTTAATGTACCATCTGAAACATCTTGCTTGGGAAGATATGCACGGGTCGTAATGTAACCCAGATCTTTATAATGCGCGTTCACCGCATTAAGGGAGCGCACGATATCGGCAAGGGTAGCACAAGAACCGATTAGGTTACTATGAGCATCAGCTACTTTGCCGAACCGCTCAAACCCACTGACATCAACCCGCTTGATATCAAAGCATGGCCCTCCTTCGGACACACTAAGCAGATCAGCAGGCATTTCAATCCGGCCTGCATTCGTTCGCCGCGCACGAGCCTGCTGCCGATCATTTTGGAGTTGCTGAGATTGAGCAGCACCTTCGCGTTGAAGCGAGCGTTGCAAACGGTTCTGGTCTGCAGGGGGGAGAGATTGAGCCATGGAAAGCTGAGGCAGACACACGACACCAGCACATACGATGAGATGCGCAGAGAACCTTTTCGTGAGGTAACGAGAGCCCATAAACGCAGCAAAAAAAGACATTAGGGAACAACCTGCGTTTGATAGTGAGAATACGCTTTTGTGAACCCAGAAAGAGAAACCGGAAAATCAACAACGCGGCCTTTGTGTAACCACACCCGTACGCTGGCTTGTTTGCCGCGCCGAAGCGCCTTTAAAACCTGGGAAGTTAACTTAAAACCAGCATGGCACCCAGATGAGTTGCACACCTCGTAAAGCACCTTGAAAGGACGCTGAGCATCAACGGTGAGCAGGATTCCGGGCGCAAGATACACACCGTTAGGAACACTCATCACTGCATAGCTGGTGCCTCGCGGTTTCCCGGGAGCGATCACAAGCTGAAATTGATCAGTCTCTATGGTGCTAGCGCCACGGTTTGGCACCAACAGGCATTGAGATGAGCCATCTTGAAGGTGGGTTCCGCAATCCACTTGCCAATCAGCGAATGTATCTGCAACAGGTTGGGAACCGGCAATCACCAGGCCAGGCACAATAAACGCCAGGCCGACAATGAGCAGCATTGCCAGAGGAACTACAACTAAGCGAGACATTGAAAATCCGAAGTATAATTTACTGAACAAACTGCACAGGTTTGGCTTTCCAGCCCCGAGAGAACGCTTGAGCTTCTTTAATCTGCTCAACACTCAACTGCGCGCGCAATGCATCGCGTAGCTCAGCTGCCCCTTCCATTGAGCGTGTCGCTGCTAGGTTGGCGAAGCTATAAGCTTTAACCGGATCTTTCTTGACCCCTGCACCGTGGGTATATGCTTTTGCCAGCTCAAATAACGCCAGTGGATTGCCGGCAGCGGCAGTGTTCGCAAAGAGCTTCGCTGCATGCTCTGCATCTGCGTTAACTCCAGCACCATTTTTGTAAGCTTGAGCGAGAAGGTTGATTGATGCAACGTGGGCCTGAGCAGCTGCCTTTTGCCAATAAGCAACGGCCTTTGCCTCGTCTGCGGCAACACCCTTGCCATCCTTATAGAGCATGCCACAATTAAACTGGCCGTCAGCATCGCCGGTTTCCGCAGCTTTACATATCAACTCAAACGCACGCTCATAGTCCTCCAGGACAAACTGGCCATTAAGGTGCATAAGGCCAAGTCTGTTTTGCGCTTTGGCGCTTCCCTTTATGGCCGCAGCGCCAAAAAGCTGAGCCGCACGAACCATATCTTTGTCTGTTCCAAGACCGAGCTCAAATAGGCGGCCGATGTAAAATGCTCCATCCGCATCACCTTCGTCATAAGCTTGCTGAAACACCTCAACAGAACCTTTAACATTACCAGCTTCAAGCATTTTAATGCCGGAGGTAACATCCGCGAAAGCAGAATTCGTTTGCATCATAACAACTGCAGCAAGAGTAACGTTTCGTAGCAATTTCATAGAACCAGCTTAACCAAACTAATTTCACCATAACTACGGCCAGAGCACTTCAAAGAAGACATCGATATGAAGTAATCTTAACACAGTAATGGGATATATTAATATTAAACAATTGATTAATATGAAATATATATTCATAAACCTAGAGTCAAATGAATATATTTAAGCATTATTTATGCTAATTAATACTTTTTATTAGAATTTTCATAAATTTAAATACCTATTTTACATGGCAATAAGACGTTTAAACTTCAACGAAAATTTCAAATATTAATAACTGGATCTTCCCACAACGGATAGAAACGTGGATTTCTGCTGCTATGCGAGTTGCACATCACATAGATGAATTCACGCATGCAGTCTCCGCTCACAAAAAAGCGGAGACCAAATTGATTTTTTGCCGAAATCTGAAACAAAGATGAGCGTTCCGTGGCGAATTCATCGACAGAAATGGCCAAAGGATGGATGGCAGGACAACAATATTCACCTGCAAGGTGAGCTCATACCAACTTGGGCAAGAACAAGATCTGTCAGAAATCGTACGGTATGACAGACAGAGAACGTTGGCATGTCCGAAAAAGATATCCCTAATGAGGACCATGTTCAAAAGGATATTCACTTATTTTGTGAGCCCCTTGGGAGAACGAAAGGGGCAGATTCGAACCTCATACGTTCTTTGAGATGGCCTGTGGTGCAGCTATGCGACCATTGGAGCTATGCGACCATTGGAGCTATGAGCCGGTAGGACCTACCACGTAGCGCTCGGCCTCTTTTTTGCTACGTGGCAAGTGGTCACCATTGTCCTTGTGCTCAAACACGCCAGCACCGTTATCTTCCACTTCAATCAAGATCCAGTCATCGGCAAAGTTGGCTTTAGAACTGTCAGTAGAAAGGCGCCCTGACTTTAACGCAGCTTTCCATTGCCGTTTGGCCTGCTTGTCAATCTCTTCTTCCGGCAACTCTCCCTTACGAAAGTCCTCCCACACATCACAGTCCAGGTCGGAAAACTTTGGGGCAATGACTGCTTTTTGGGAAGAAACGTTGAGGTGTTCGCGCAGCACCTTCTTCAACTCCTTTGAGAGAAACTGCAGCTGGTTTACGGTTATAAAATACCGCTCTGCGACCTCTTGGTCAGTCGTATCAGCTCGCATCAGGTCCACGAAGGCCTGATACTTTTGCTCGCCGCTTAGCGGGGTGTGTTTTTTCATCCGTGTGGTCTTCTCGCTCAAATACAAAAAGCCTGCGCTCTAAAGGCAAACCAATCTCCGGCTTTGCTGCACATTGTCCAGCCCCGGCTTGTATTAGGTCCTACAATGACATTGCAGCATCACCAGCCATGTCTGTGTGACGCTGCAATGTTCTCTATCAATCAACTCAGTTCATTTTCAATCGCATTTTGACACCTTTCAGCAAGGCATCTTCTGAAGCAATATTCCAAACGTAGGCATTTGAGAACAATCCAGGCGTCTCATCTGCATTATGTTCCAGAACTTCATGGTCAGTCGAAATTGAAATAACACCGTCTGGATCGTAATCTGATCCCAACAGCGCGGCTAAGTCCTTGGCCTTAAATTTGGAGGACGTAATCAAGATCTCACCGTCACTCAGATGTTGTATGCGTAGAAAGTTGTCTTTAGATTTCGGTCTTTGCGTGGCAGGAAGGCCATAGATATAGCCAATATCCGAAATTTCCCGAGTGTCACTCAATTTCACATAAATACGGTTGTTGTCAGTGATCTGGACAGATGTATAGCCTGGTTGCTTTTCAAAATCAGCGGCCAGATCCGACAGAAGCTCTTGGAGTTGAGGATCATCCGGTGCGATGGGGCGTCCACCGCTACTCATGACACTGACCAGCTCCTTTAGCGTTCCTTCGAATTCTACTGAAAGCTGATCTCCATAAATTGAGAGCTCCGCTTCATATTGTTCTGGAACAACACACGCGGACAAGGCACCGAAGAGACTGAGAATTGCTAGGTATTTCAGTGATTTTTTTGTAAAATGACATAGGTTTTATACTCTTTGATTAAGGGCGTTGTATCCACCCGTAGTCAGACTTCGATTGGTTACTTGATGCTTTCCAGAAGTCCCTGCAGCCGCGCACCATCAGGGCTGTCCAGCAACGTCACTTTTTCCTGATTGGCTTTGCCCGGATTGATGATCATGTCGTAGGAACTTGTGATCTTTGTCCCGCCATCAACGTTGCTGAACCGCAGGACGGCTCGGGCACGAGGAACACCATCACTGTAGGACGCGTGCTGTTTTCGCTCATCGTTGTTTGGGGTGAGGATCTGCTCCACGACAACCGTAGTGCCGGCACTGCGAGTAACTTTGAAGCCTCTGCTTTTGAACTCTTCAATCACAGCCTTTTTCGCTGCTGGAAGAGGCTTTTGCATCACCACACGGGGCGGCTGTTTTGATGAGACCACAACAGATGTTGTCTGACACGCGGCCAGCATCATGGTAGCGGCAATAATAACAAATAGCTTTTTCATTAATGGTTCCATTTCAGAGGTTTATCGGATTTCGATTTGGGTTAATTTGCGAGATTTCTCTCATTGCGCGTTCCATTTTCCCGCCATCAAAACGGGGGAGAGCGCTGTCAAGGATCGGGCCTCTGGTGGGGTTTCTCCCACCGAAGTGCTCTTGCACGCAGGCCGACCTGCAGGAGCGATTAGCGGTTGCAGGTCGTGTCCTTCCTGTGTGAATTTCGGGCCGGAACTGCCGGCGCGAAATTCACACAGGAAGGATGGGGAGGCGGGAGGTCCGAGGAGCGATAGCTCCCTTGTCCTTGACAGCGATCGGGGGCAGCGCCCCACTTTTTTTTACTGCTATTCATCAAGGTTTCCCTTGCTGAGCAGTCCGAAAACAGATTTGTGTAGATGCAGATCTCCAGCCTGAGCTTTGGCCACACAGCCGCGAACAAACCCACCATATGAGTTGATCGTTGTCTTCGGATCGGTGCTTCTGCGCTCGGCAATCACAACAATTGTTGCGGCCGCACTTGCTCCCAACCTGTCGCGGGCGTCCTGCCAGGCAGGAGCGGAGATCCCCAGATAACCCGCCGCCAGTTTTGCCGCCTCGACGACAGCAGACCAGTCGGCTCCACCCGTTTTTGAGGCATTGCGGATCATATCGCGCAGCATGGGGCTGGCGCAGGCCATAACCTGTTTGAGGGTAATATGCTCGATGCCCGAACCGAAGAAAGACGTTGGTAGTGAGGGCTGTTCAAGTTGGGGCAGGGGAGGTTGATCGGACCTGTCCGCAAATGCATTCAGGTGTTGACGAGTATGAGCCTTGCTTTCACGCTTATATTTCTCAAGAGCCATTACCGCTTTAGCGGACGGGGGTTTCTTCAAGTCATTGCCGGTTGGCAATGTCCGCCTATTACTTCTTTCGTTAGAAAGTGTTGGTTTTGTATTATTTGTATTTATGTGTCGGAAATATAGTTCCGACCTGCCGGAAGTATTCTTCCGGCCAATGTTGTTTTGCGTGTCTTTGTGATGCTCTGTTTCAAGCGGCTCAAACTGAGCTACTCCGCCTACTAGTGGTCCAGTTTCGCCTTCGTCTTGAGAGTTCTCTTCAAACTGTTCTATGAGGCTCTTCATCTGCTGGCTCCACTGAACCAGTTGCGTGATTGTCACCCGAGCTTCAACGCGCCTTGGAAGCGAGGCCAGCAGGCCCATAGCCTGATCAGCACTTGCATGGCCGGGGGTCAAAGTGAGCTGTTCGCGCAAAACACGCTTGCAAAGCAGCACCGCTGCCTTTTCCTGCTTCCAGACCCGCGCCCGTTGCTCCTGCTCTTCAACCAAGCCTAGAAGACGGTCATAGAGGGCGGCCAGCGGCGCCAGATTCACGCCATAGGCTTCCTTCAGCTCACCGGTCTTAGATCGGTGGCCGTAGCGACGTTGGTTGCCGCTGTCATGCCAGCACACCAAGCCAACCCGGTTCAAGGCGCGTTCTATATTTAAAACCTGTCGCTCTGAGATGCCGCGCTTGTTGGCGGTCGCACTGACGGTCAGGTAGACAATCGGATTACTGCCATAGCTCCAATCCTGATCGCGGGTGTAGCCCACCAGAAACTCAAGGTGTGCAACATGCGTGGCAGTTAGGCCCACCTCGCTTTGCAAGCGCTTTACAAGAGACAGAGGCTCCCAGCGGCTCACGCCCTCCCGCAATCCGTTAAAGGTTTTTGCTGCCGCTTCAGCACATTCATTTTGCTGGCGCGATGTGTTGCCAATCCCGAACAGTCTTGCTGGTTGTTCAGGCATAAAAGTATCAATCTGCATTCCAAAAATTCCGTCTAAACCGGAAGCTTTGAGCCAAATTCAGAGTGATCAATCCCGTTCGCAAAAAATAATGCGGTCTTCACTCTTGCAATTTTGGGGAGGACAACATAGAAATTCAGGTGCTAATCTTGAATTCTATGTTGTTCTCCCCTGGTGGCCTCTGGCTTCCAGGGTTTTCTTTTTTAAGGGGCAGTGCCCCGATTGCTCTCATCCTTGATAGAAACATCTGGCCGCTCTAGCGATCTTCAGATCACGTTAGAGGGCTGTTTCAGCTGATTTAAATTTCATTCAAATAGTACAAATCTCCCTGCCATTCCAAAAGTAGAAACCTAATCACTTTGTATGTTACGCACATGTTAGCGCCGTAATTCGGTCATTTAGTCATGGATCTTTTGTAAAATCCCATGAGGCTCCTAAGTGGCTCTTTTCGTGTCATGACGAATACTTCAAGCTCTTCATCTCTCACATTATTGATAATCGTAACCCTTACTTACTTGCATTAACTAGACTTGAGTTAGTTGTGAACAAAGTAAGAACACGGGCGAAGTTGATTGAGTACAACCTCAGGTTTTTGTAGAATAGAGCCAATGGAGAATGGTTCAAATGCGCAATATTTTCAGACACATAGCTATTGATTTGAGTTGGTTTATCTCGTGGGCCGTTATTTTCGCGCCTGCCTTCTTCATATTGTTTTATGCGATGATCCCCGTTACTTCCGTCATCAATAATTATGCCTTGCTCCCGTTCGCAGTCCCCCACGTGAACGAGCTGTTCGTTCTTTGCGTTCAGATCACGCTCATTCTGATCCTGTTTTTGATACCGGGGGTTTCTGAATTTTTCAGCGATATCAGGCTGGGCGCACGATGCGCCTCGCAGCGCGAACTGGACCAGATTGAAGCTGCCTTCGCGTACCTTCAACACAGCGCCGATGCTAAGAACATCAAGCTGCCGCGCATTGTCTGGCGTGTGGTTGACGACAAGGGCTACAATGCCACAGCCTATGGCCGCAACCGGATTGCCATCCATAGGGGCGCGCTTTACGACACCAAATTCCGCAAGCGCGGACTTGAAGAGCTGGCGGGCCTGATTGCTCACGAGATCGCACATTTGCGGTATTGGGATACAAAACACGCGATAATCTCTTCTGCAATCTTCACGCCGTTCAATGTGCTGTTGTTTTTTGCAAATCTGTTTATCCGCGTTCCTATCCTCAATCTGGCCGTGATGTTCTTCTTCTATCCATGCAGCTTGATTATTGGTCTGGGGAACCGCATCCCGGACCTGACGTCTCGCATGGCTGAATACCGCGCCGATGAGTTTTCTCAAAAGCTGCTTGGCAAAGACTGCATGTGTCAGGTCTTTGGCAGCATTGGTGATGAACGAGAGGGAACCAACATCATGGCCCATTACATGGCCTCCCATCCGCCCACAGAACTGCGCCATAACAATTTGCAATTGCGTTCCGATTATCGCCCTCAATTCAATGGTCCTCCCTCAATCGATCTCATTGCCCGCTTCCGTAAACACTAAGACGCGGTGTCCTGAACGTCCGCTCTGCGCCCTGTTTGTCTTGCTGCTAGCACCACCAGCAAAACGGGCAGGGCGCTTTTCTGCCTATCTGTCCCGGCCTGTGGTCTTGCTCTTTTGTGTTGTTTTGTCTCGTTGCCCCTGACGTTTCAAACGCTCCTTCAGCTGCTTTGGTTGTCGTCTTGACCCAAGTCCCATCAGGGACAGCATGGCCTCCTCTCCCTTGAGCATTTCAACGGCTGCATGGTTGAGTTGCACATGGGCGTTCAGGAAAGAGCGCCAGCTGTGTTTGCCCTTCTTCTTGCCCAGTTGCTTCTTGTAACTGCCCCACAACTCTGTGTTTTTGTGACGCTCTTTCAGCGGTCTGCGCTCATAACGATCTTTGCGCTTGGATGGATCAAGCTCTTTGGTTGGGGCCTGATAGGGACCAAACTTGTCTTCCATGGATTTCTTTGAAAAGTCGCGATGAACCGTGCTGGCTTTTTCCATGCGCGGCCCGTCCAGTTCCTTAAACACAAAGCCGTTGCCCCGCTTTTTGAGCTCAAGCGAATAGGCTGCAATGCCCTCATGGAATTCGGGCCACGTCTTGGAAGTCTGCCTGATCTTCAACAGCTCGTCCTTGTAATCCTTCACATAGGTGGAGAAGGACACCTCATACGTGTTGGCCTCATAGTCCCGCGCTTTGGGGTTTGCTTTGTCCAGCGCTTCGCCCTTGGCATTGGTCCGGGTCAGTCCGTATTTCAGCTCCATCTCAAGCCGGGTTTTCTCCAGCGCATCAAAATCATAATAAGGCGTATGAACTTTGTAGGTTTCCGGGTGGATCCGGTTGATCGCCACGTGCATGTGGTAATTGTCCGTGTTGGTATGGGTGCCGATAATGCGTTCATGCTCTTCAAACCCAAGCGCCTTGGCAAAGGACTTTTCAATGTCCCTCAATACCTCCAGCTCGGGCACTTCCCCTTCAGCAAACGAGATCACCAGATGATAGGAGCGGTCGCCCTTCACGCGGGTGTTGTGCCCTTGCGTGTTTTCAATCTCGACAATGGCAAGGTCCAGATCTTCCTTGGTGCTTGCCAGCTCACAATTTTCAATCCAAAGATCCCCTAGCTTTTCATTGTCTTCGCGCGCGCCTGCCACATAACGCGCCAGAGCCTTGAATGAATTTGCGCCGGACTTGCGGCCTACCTTGTGTGCAATCATGGGTCAGAGCGCTCGTACTTTTGCTTTCAAAGCGGCCTGCGTATCGCGAATATCCCGCAGCAGCTTTTCCATCTCCTCATGATTGGCTTTTGTCGCAGCATCAGCCAACCCGGAGTTCAACAGGTTCCCAAGCCGCGCCTGGTCGTGATTGATCTTTTTCAGCTCATCAATGGCGGTCATTTTTGAGGGATCTGGATGAGAGACGTTTTCATAAACGTAGGCCACGTAGTGGCCGTATCTCCACTTCATTTTGTCGGCTCGCTCCTTGATATCTGCAATCACAGACTTCGGCAGGTAGATGTTAAACGCAGCCGTGCTCTCTCTGTTTCCTCTGCCGATCTCAATTTTTTTCTTGCCAGTCTTCATTACGCCATCTCCATTTCTTGTTCTTTTTTTGGAGATTTTGTCGCCTCATTTTGAAGCTCACGCTCATTGTTTTTGCTCAGCGCCGCCCGCGCCTGTGTGATGAACTGGTAAGTTGTCTTGTCCTGGCCGCGCTCCTGACACAGATCATTCCAGTCCGTCAGACCTTTGGTTTTTTCAGCTTTGGTAAAGGGAGGGGCAACCACATAGCCGCCAACAGCTCTTGCTGCTTCAACCGCCTTTTCCATCCCCTTGTTGGGCAAAGGGGTTTCTCGCTTCGGCAAGTGATGATCATCATCAGCTGCAAACAGCATGGTCACATCAGGGAATTTCTCACGCATGGCCTTGGCAACCTTGACCAGATTGTCACCATCGAAGGTCACAATGATTGGCTTACCCACCAACTTGTGAACCGACCCGCCGGTCGCATAGCCCTCTGTGAAGACAAGCGTGTCTTCCTTTGTGGGCTCGCGCTCGTCATTGAGGTAGCGCTTTGGGTCAATTGCATGGAACAGGCCTTCTTTGCGGCCATGTTTGAGGTAATGTTTTTCCTCGCCCACAAACTGCAGGGAATGGATCTTGAAATCTGTATCGCGCAGCGGCACGACCATGCGGCCGTCTTTGTCGAGTTTGACCCCATAGCCAAGGACGTTTTTTCGTTTCAAGTACTCGCAGTTTGACGGCTTGGCCCAGTCTTTCAGATTGGCCCAGATCCCATAGGCTCTTTTCGCGGTGGCCTGCTGTTCTTGTTTCAGCTCTTCAGCCCGCTCTTTTTTGGCCTGTTGTCCAGCTTCAATCGCGCGGGTGATCTCATCCTTGGAAAGCTGCTGTCCGGTAAAAACCCACTTATCCTGCTCGCCTTTAAAATTGTTGAGCATCCCGTTTGGAACGCCGCCCTCAAGGAAACCGCGATAGGAGGCGTTCTTTTCCCTCTCTCCAACAATAGCAATACGGTGCCATTTACCGTCCATGGTTGCCAAACCCTTCAGGTCCATCCCCCTGGCCTTGACCCAATCGCTGAATTCCTGCTGCGGCTCCCGGCTCTGCTCTGCTTTGGGGGCTTTACCTTCCACCGACCATTTTCTGGTGGCCTGCACGACTTTAGCGCTCGGGGCAAACCAGCTCTTGGTTTTGCGGTCCCACTTGGCTCCAAGCTCTTTGGCCTGATCTCGCTCAGCGTAAGGAACGGCCAGATAGGTGCGTTCACGGCTTTTTCTGCGTGCCGCCTTATCATAAACGAGAGTATCACCCTTAGACAGACCAACACCTACTGCCACTTCGCTCTGCTGTTCAACGAGATTGAAGCTGACAGAATGGCGCTCCATCACCGCTGGGTTGTCTCCCTTGCTGTACTCAACAAGAGCATCTTCTTTTGCGTTGTAGTAGAGCTTGTCTCCAGCATTAACGAACCAGCTTTTATCAATGGAACGAGACCGGTAGTCCTTAGCATCCGGCGCGCTATAATGCGCCCAGACCTGCTCATCATCGGGATGTGCATCAATGGAAACGCTGTGGCCTGGCTTCTGGGGGATATCAAAGTCTACGAAAAACTCCCGATTATCACTGATAGGGTCACTGAAAATGCCTGAGGTCGGCAAGGGTGCTTCTTTTGTAGGCTGCACCTCATGTTTATTTTCTAAGTTTTGCATGGCAGGATCTCCCGGTTTTAAATGGCGAAGAAATGGAAAATAAAATCATGATCCGGTCTGAGAGACTGCGCTGCCGCTTGCTTTCAAGAGCCGATCAAAAATGGGATCGCTTACAGATGGTCCTTGAGATTCAACGCCATCGTTCACTTGATCATTTTCAGGTTTTGCAGACACATTCTGGGCGGGTGTACTGTGCTTGGGAGGCTTTGACCCAATGGCCCGCGCAGCACCCACCGGCGCACCATTCTTGATGTTTCCAGAAGGCTTGAACTTAGAGCGTGCATTCAGCTCCTCATCCTGGAAATACAAGTATTGCTGGCCGTAGATTGTCGGCTCGCCTGCAGCAAAAATCAGCATCTTGCCGGGGCCTGTAACTTTATCGTTGGCATCAGTTTCAAGTTTTGGCAGCAGCATGCATTCGTCTGGTGTCATCAACGGCCGTGCCACTTCAGAAATACTCTCTGATACAGTGGAAGAGGCACGATCAAGGTTTTTGGAAACTGAACGTTTGCGCTGCACGACCGTTGTTTTGCCCGCCATGTCAGAAAGAACCTTGGCGGTTTCAATCTTGTTGGGGGCGTAGGCAATGCGAATATGGCAGTTGGAAATAATGCTTTCTTCGCGGGTGTACGCACTTTGAAGCTGGGTAATATCCTGCGCGATCAGGAAGGCCTTGAGACCGTAACCAGCCATGAAGGCCAGCGAGCTTTCGAAGATATCCAGCTTGCCAAGCTGGGGGAACTCATCGAGCATCAAAAGCATACGGTGCTTGTAAAGGGTCTCGCCTTCAACATGCGACATTTTGGAAGTCAGACGGGTGAGCATCTGGTTCAAGATGATGCGAATAAGCGCTTTCATGCGCCCAATCTCGGCAGGTGACAGGACCAGATAAACGTTGGTCGGCTGGTCTGCATTCATCAGATCATCAATGGTAAAATCACAAGCAGAGGTGTTCCGGGCAATGATGGGATCTGCAAAAATGGCAAGCTGTGCCGTGGCCGTTGACGACACACCGGAACGCTCATTGCTAGAGCGTTTACGCATCCGTGATGCCCCGCGTCGCACTTCTGTGTTCGCGCCCTTATTGTTGTGCTCATAACTTTCCATGTCGAGCAGCAACTTTTCAAAACCGTCTTCGTCTTTTTTGCCTTTGGCTTTTACCAGCGCATCGAGCTTATCGGAGGCTTCACCGGCAGCTTCATCATCCCCCACTGAGAGGAAATGAAGCACATCGCCCAGACTGGCCGTGCGTTCTTCCTCATTGCGGATACGGTAAAGCACATGCAAAATTGCGGTCGACAGCCACGAGAACCCTTCTTGTTCCCAAAAGTCTTTAAGACCCTTGCCCGAGGTATCCACAATCATCTTGGCAACGTTCATGCAATCACCAACCTGAAAGTCGGTGTCGATACGGACCTCACCTAGTGGGTTGTAACGAGCTGATCCCTCCATTGCAGTCGGTTCGAAATAAAACACGTTCTGGCCTTGCGAGGCACGCCAGCCGGACGTTTTGGCGTAGTTCTCGCCCTTAATATCAAGCACGATGGTGCTGCCCGGCCAGGTCAGAAGTGTTGGCACCACCACACCCACACCCTTACCGGACCGGGTAGGAGCAAAGGCAAACACATGCTCTGGCCCGTTATGGCGCAACACCGATGTAGAGCCGTTTTTCTCCTCAAACCCACCAACGACAACGCCCTTGTCGCGTAGCAGGCCCATTTTCTCGACCTCCTTACGTTTGGCAAACCGAGCCGTGCCGTGCAAAGATTCTGAATCACGACCTCCAGACACGGTGGAGCTGGTGGCCTTTTCCATGACGATCCGGCCAGCGATCATGACTAAAATCATGGCAACAAACCCACCACCAAACGGGATCAGGATGGTGTTTGGGAGTTCATTGGTCTGTTTGTAATACGCATAAAGCCATTTCCACCACTCCATGTTGGTGGGGTCAAATTCCAGCGTGTAATACCAACCGGCAAGCGTGACGGCTATAAAGGCAAAAATGGAAATCAGCGCGACAATTCGAGGAAAGATATGCATCACTGAAGTTTCCCGTCTTTGAGGATGAAGCGGTCGTTTTTGACCTCATAAATGTCGGTGATATGGCGCACACCGCGCTCAAAGCGGGTGATGTGAAAAATCACATCCACCAGCGAATTGAAGTAGCCGCGTATGGGGGTTGTTACCCCGCCAGACATATCGATATTGGACTGAAACCGGTCCACGACCTTCTGGGCGCTATCGGCATGAATGGTGCACATCCAGCCCTTTGCCCCGGTGTTGAGCACGTTCAAAGCTGAGTAGGCATTTTGAACGGAGATTTCGGAGAAGATGATGCGGTCTGGTGAGATACGCATCTTGTGATCGAACAGCTGAGGCCATGTTTGCAGGCCAGCTCCTTGCGAGGAATCACGTGCTGCAAACAGGGCTGATCCATTCCAGAAGCGCTCAATCTCAAGCTCTGGCGTATCCTCACAAGAAACCACACGCTCATGGGCGGGCAGCATACCAAGCAGTTTGTTCAAAAGGGTGGTTTTGCCTGTGTTGGTGGAGCCGGATATCGCGATATTCCAGCGCTTGCTCATGGCCTCACTGATGTAATCGATCATCTTTTGGCGAAGCCCCATGTCCTCGAATTTGACCTCATAGGGATGCTTGCAGCGCACTGCCATGGACAGGCCGGTGCGCGTGCTTGGTCCAACCAGACACTCAAAGCGGTGGCGTTCAGGTAATGTCACAGAAAGCTTGGGATGTTTGTCTTCGGAAAACTTCAATCCGTTGTAGTTGGCAAGCGCCTGACACATCCGCCGGATCTGATTGAACCCAATACCTGGCGCATCAAGCTCCAACAAATCAGCTTTGCGATGCTCCAGTACAAGCTTGTCAGGCCGCATCTGGCGCAGCTCCACCACGTCAGGATCACAGTAGATTTGTGATAAAGGTTCCATAAGCTTCATTATGAGTACATTAGACATAGCTTACCCGTTTGCTCAGACGGGGTACGGTCTGAACACCTATCAACTGTTTGATTTGTCGTTATTTTACGAATTCACGAAGCACTGACGCAGCTCCCCGCGCCAGCTTTTGTCAAATATATTCAACAACCAAAGTATGAATTCATCACCGATTTAGAAGTTTGTTTCGCTTTTTTATCCAGACTAACCCATTCTGTGTAAGTAACTGTCTTGTTGGGATTTGTAATAATCATCCGCTGTACTATCTCAGTTCTATTTAGAACTGTGATGATCGCTTTTTCGCAATAAGTATTTCTATTGGCGTGCTTTACGCTCGCAGCGGCATATGGACCATTTTCATGGTATGAATCGTACCCATCTCCTCCTGGATAATTAATGACCTTCCCATTCGCATCTTCCACGGATGATCGTGCCGTATTATCGTTACGTGTAACGAGCGCCTCGTACCATCGCTCAATGGTTTCCGTTTCACGGACACATTGATCACCTTCATCAATCGGCGTGCCTGCACCGATTGCAACGGCATGACGTGTTCCATCCGGGCGCTCAAAGACTTTACTACGTTTTGTCGGAATAAATGCGTTGCAGCCCTCATAGTAACGTCCTGCAAGATCCTGAGTTTCTTCAATGTCTTCCTCACTGTAGGCTACCTCCGGGGCACCGGGCAAAAGCATATTGGTGGCAATCGGATAGGTCTGCCCAGACACATTGATAGTGACGCTCGACAAAGGCTGCGCCTTCAGCTCCTCATCATTGTACTTCCATGAGGACACATCCACATTGTGAACGTAGCTTGTGCCGCCCTGCTGGCAGGCACTTACATAGACCCGGCTTGGGTTTTCATAGTAAAACCGCTCAAGTCCGTACGAGACACCCGCTGTGATATCGTGATTAAACTCTGCTGGATTGAGACACCCCTCACTCGTGGATTTGATATCAATGGACGCGGATGAATCTGGTGTACATTGATCAATGTACTGCGATGAACCATTGACGGTGATTTGCGTCCGGTATTGCGGGATTGCCCTGCGCCCACTCAGATCCACCATGATCTGGCACACTTCAACGCCGTTCTGCTTAAACACCTGCTCATGCGGATAAGTGTTTTCTGTCGTGCTGCACGGCGAGGCCTGGAAGTACTGACCCTCCCGCTCATAAGTCCACATAGCCATTTCAGTTGAAAGGGAATTTGCAAAATCATGACGGATGGAACACCCGTCTGCGACCTGGCTCATCGGAATAGGATCAGCCTCAGCTGAGCGCTCACAAGTACGTACGATCTGAAGATTGTTGTTACCGTCCGTGTAAACCAGTGACGTTTCAACGTAGGCTTCCCCTTTATCCAGATCGATATCTAGCGGGCAGCTGTCTTGTTCGGAAATTGAGAACGTGGTTTCAGGATCTGGCTGACATTCGGATAGCTGGATGCGTTCCACTTTGTCATTGATGTAGTACTCAACAAATTGAGGTTTGGCGATTTTTGCACTCAGATCTATCTTGTCGTCGCAAGAAGCCGAGCTGTGCTGAATTGCAAAATTAACCCCGTTGTTGGAACAGGCGCTTTCTTCAACCACCACTCCCTTTTTGAGAGTTTGGGTTTTGGACTGCATCAGGATCAGATTCTGATTGCGGTCGATGACCGGCGTGCATCCTTCCCCTGTAAGACGAACCTCTTCGGGCACGTCTTCAGGTGCATCCTTGTCATCAATCTCGCGACGTTCTGGAGTTTCATAGCCATTTGTCTCGGGCTTATCACCGCCCCCTGAAGGGCCTGATCCATTTCCAGATCCACCGTTTTCATCACGCTCGGCGTCCTCGGTCTTCTCTCGCTCGCCTTCTTTATCTTTGTCTTTGTCCTCGCCTGCCTCTTCATCTGAATTGAGCTTCTTTAAAGCTGCAATCAGCTCTTCCTCATTTCCCGATACATCCAGCGTTTCTTCTGGATTAATGGCTTCATCATTGACATCAAACTGGGAAGAAAAATTCTCCGCATTGAGTTCAACAAAGCGTTCGCCTTTCGTCAGGCGTGTGAGCACAGCTTGCCCGATCTTCTTCCCATCATGCATGACATATTGGGAGAAACCCTCTGCGCTCACACCAGCTACAGACACCTCGTTTTTGTTCACCGCAGTGGTGAACTCAGGTGCTTTTTTGATCCTTAAGGCAAGCTCAACGGCCTTACCTTCAAAGATTGGCGTTTTCTGCTTCACAGAAACGGCAAACAGTTTTTCTTTGAGCGCCGCGGTGGCCTGCGCCGCGCTCGTGTTCTGTTTGCCAGCTTGTGCAGCTTGCTGTGTGGGTGTTGGTGGCGGGGCTGTTTGGGAAAACCCTGCTGCTGTACTTGTCAGCAACATGGCCCCAACCACACTAAGTCTTAAAATATTCCGCATCTAAAAAACCCTTATTACTGCTGGGTAGGTGGTGCCAGGTACCAGTCGTTTTCAGGTCTGATCTGAACTCTGGTGCCCTGGGATATTCGGATGACAGGGCGCAAATTCACCGTGTCCTCCAAAAATTTAGCCGACAGTTCGCCCACATTTTCTGAAATGCCCGAAAGCGCAGAAGAGACTGTGTCGGAATTCTTTGAACCATAGG
This sequence comes from Pseudovibrio sp. Tun.PSC04-5.I4, assembly GCF_900104145.1. Classification (NCBI taxonomy): domain Bacteria; kingdom Pseudomonadati; phylum Pseudomonadota; class Alphaproteobacteria; order Hyphomicrobiales; family Stappiaceae; genus Pseudovibrio; species Pseudovibrio sp. Tun.PSC04-5.I4. Next base: position 78,789 of record NZ_FNLB01000007.1, read on the forward strand.
AAGAGGAAAGCGTGACTGCCGATTCAACAGCAGCACCAATGGCAACGGTGGTAATGGCCGTGCCATATTTTTCCCACCACCGGTTATCGACATGCCCGGACATGCCGCCATACCCTTGTGCATCGCCCACTTTGGACTTGAGCTGATAGATCTCGGCGCGGCTTTCAGCCAGCAAGATACGCTCGCACGTAAAACTAATCCGGGTCTGACCAACCTTCTTGGCGCTCTCATAACGACAGATCATCCGGCTGCCCTTTGGAACTAAAATATTGGAGCCGTGATACCCGAACACGTCCCGGCTCACCTGAATGACAACCGAACCTTCATCAGCAAGCTGGCTGTTAATGCCGGTTTCCATGATGCCGGTGATGTAGCGATCGGCAGCAACAATCCGGCTGTTATCAACGGCACTGGTAGAGATGCGCCCCGACGCCCGGTAGGTGCTGTTTTCTGGATCAATTCCCTCTGGCGCTTTGAGGGACCCAGCAACATCAGCCCCGGCTGAAGCCACATTCATGCCCGCTGTCTTTGCAAGACCACCAGCAAGACCTGGAACATTGGCACCAGCCCCATTGGCTTTAACACCGCCCGCACCTATGAACCCTTGCGAGCCAAACCGTGCAGCACGAGCAGCCTGTAACTCCAGCTCGAACGGGTCAGGATCTTTCAGGTCTTGCGGTTCGGCAATCCTCTCAATCGTCACATATTTATTTTTGATAATCGTCCTTGGTGGTGCGTCCCTACTGACTTCTTTTTCTATAATGAGCGGCGGAGCCATAATGATGCGTGGCAGCAGTGGCGCAGGAGGTGCAACCGGTTTAGGTGCCGGGGGACGTTTGTACTCAAACACCTCAGGATCAGTTGGTGGCAACCCGCGCGATTGCGCAGGCACAGCTTCACAAGCCCCGCCAAAGCTGATCGACATTGCAAGAAAAAACTCACATACACTCATGTCAGCTCCCCTTGTATTCAATGCACATGAAGGACTGGCCGGACTTTAAAGTCACAAGTTTATTCGTGCTCTCAACGATGTAAGTGGAGCCTGACCGGCGCGTATTGACCAGTTCATCAATGCCATCAACCACCACGTAGGCTGTTGGGAGCTCCAAAGAATTGAACTTGTCGCCATAAAAAATGTAGGTAAAATGATCATCGCGAAGCACCATTTCGGGCTTCAAACTGTCATCAGATCCCCAAAGCTTGTAGTCGCCCCAGCCGCGCAGTTTGGAGGGATCAATATTGGCCTTTTTAACGTAATCGCCTGGCACTGGCTCGGTAGCCGGGACTTGCGCAGGATAGGTCATGTTCATCAGTGGGCTTGGAGCCCCGCCAGCTGCAACACCAATCAGAGCAGACCGGGTGTAATGCGGCTTTTCGATTTTAAAACGCAAGTCTGGAATATGCTTTGAATTCACCGTCTCGGCGCGAAGGTAGAAGCTGTAGACCTGCCCATCTTCGGCGTAGACCTGAAGCGAACTGTCCACCCCTGCCGCCAGTGGCTTGATCACCAGTGTGTTGTCATTGCGAACCTGCGTATCAAACAAGCTCACATCAGCCACATCTGCGTTTTCAATCTTCACGCCTTCAGGAAGCTGGATCACGGTGAGCATGAACTCGCGAAGGCGGACACGGTAGACACAGGTCCCGCACTCAACTTGGGTATGAACACCGCTCTTATTGCCTGCTTTGTCCCATGCCTTCTGGATCTGGCCGAGTGGGACTGTGGTCCGGCTCATGGAGCCAAACTGGCCGCGCCGCTGTGCTGCTGCCTGTTGCAAGGCATCTTGAGGGACGCTTGCAGACACACTGGAGGCGACCTGCTGACCCTGATTGATCCGCTGGGTTGGTGTTTGCGGACCACGGTTCAAGCCTGTCTGCGCGGCCGCTGTGTTTGAAACAAGTAAGGTGGTTGCGACAAGAAGGGAGAAATAAGACTTCATGTGGTCGGTCTTTCCTGAACAGCCAGTTTTAAAATGCGAATGCCAAGGGGATTTTCAAACCGCTCCACTGTGGTGACCTCTTGCGGACGTGTGGTCAGTTCCAGATAGGCGCGAAGCTTGGCTTGTTCCGGCTTTTGCCTGCCAATCCGATCTGTCTGGATGAAATCAACGGCGTACTGATAGATCCCGCCATACGCATCAACCTGATTGGCGCTTTCAATGGTGATTGAGCGGTTCAAACCATCTTCAATTGCCTCATTGATGCGGCCCTCGTTTTCCTTCAGGAACTCACGGTAAAAGTCCTGGTCAGAATAAAGAGCAACTTCCTGAAACCGCGTCGCTTGAGAGATTGGATCAATGGCAAGGATCTGCGCCACATAGCGCCGCGCCATCTTCTCCAACATCAATTCAAAACCATCCACCTCGACAGAGATTGGCTCAACACGGTAGATGCGGTCATCTGCTGGATCGACGCGAAGCAAGGCAATTTGCGTTGTCTTCAAGGGCACCAAGACTGAGACCGCTTGCGCCAACAACACCGCTATGACTGTAGCTGCAACACCGTAGCCAACCGCGATCCTGAAGAGTAACACCAGCCTGCGGTGAGAGCTCTGGTACGCAAATGGATCAGCTTCCAACACCGCTTTATGGCTTGCATTTCCAGCATTTCGATCAGCCTGACCAACAACATCCATCGCAGGTTCGCGCTTCTCAACTGCCTCACTCGCGTGCGATCTCTTAAACTTTTGCAGCATCAATCCACTCAAAGGTCAGGGGTTGATAATCAAGCTCCAGACAGGCGCAAGGCGAGGGCCGCATCAGGTCGGTATCAACCGGCTCATATGGCATCTCATCGTTGGTTGCACAGCCAGCCAGAAACAGGGCGAATGAGAGAACAGGAACGTACAATTTGGTCATTGGATTACTTCTCGGGTTAAAAGGTCAGGCTGTTGTTTTTGCTAGGAAGATTTCTTGCCCACATACATATCGCGCAGCTTCTCATAGCCTTTGGCAGCACCTTTGCCCGCCATGCCAATGCCTTTGCCGTAAGCCCCAGCTGTTTGACCAACACCGGACATCATCATACCGGGGGTGGCAGCATTGAGTGTGACTTGCGCTAATGTGCCTGCCAGCGAGACCGCTTCTTGCACCAGCGCCACACCGGACCACGCGGTCAGGATCACCAGAACGTATTTGCCCCATGTTTCTGCTTGGAAGATATCGGTGCTGAGCTTCTGCCCAGCTGGCATTAAAGAACCCACACCTGCTATAACCAGCAAGAACACCAGTGAGACCGCGACCAGTGTCAAAATCGCGGTCAAAAGGGTTGAGATCCCGGTTCCGATCTTGTCCCGGCCAAAAGGAAACGCGCTGATGGCAATCACATATGGGGCCAGCAGGCACACGATCATGACGCGGAACAGGCCAATCGCCACATGGGTGACAAAGGCAATCATCATGAGAATAAAAGGCAGCATGAGCGCGGCGACAAACACGACAACACCTGCCTTATCGAGCCATCCAGCTCCGTTCATCATGGCTTTTCCCATATCGAACGGCTGCGTGAAGGCAGTCTCCAGATTGGAGACCAGGCCCGTGATCGCATCGGAGCCACTGCCTGCGCCCATGAGAGCGCCGGGAATGCCGAACATCAAGGTCGTGGTGGCCGTATAGACCTGTCCGGCAAGACCGAATTTGAGGGCGGTGAGCACCCCGAACCCGAAAAAGATAAACACAAACTGGGTGACAACCCAGCTCATATCCGTGGTGCCTGTGACCAACTTAAACCCCTGCCAGACCGCCCATAAACATGCTAGACTGGCAAATATTGTCACCATAGGATCATAGGCTATACTCATGAGATCATTGACGTACTTGTCACCATTTTTGACGTACTCCTCAATCAACCGGCAGCTGATACAGGCATCACTCATTGCTCTCTCCTTTCTGGGGTTTTCCAGTCTGGCCCATGCCGAACCCGATATTGACAATCTGAAGGGATCTATTGTTCTGGAAGGCGATGGCTCCACAAACATTATGGATGGTATGAACGCCGCCAGAATTCTGGATCTGGCCTACGCCAAATGGGCGTGGACCACTTTGAAAAGCCATGAAGAGGTCACTGCCGAACTTGTAAAATACGAGGGGACCTACAAGGCCTTTGAACAAGCGGCGGAAGCCGAGTTCAAACCACGATGGAAAGTGGCGCGTAAGGGTATTTCGATTTTTAAGGAGACGAAGGCAGAACGAAAGTTTCGCGCCCAGGTGGACCGGGAGGTGTTTTTGCAAAGTACCGATCAGGCCGCCATTGCCCGCTACCACGACCTGACCTTGCTGGAATACAAATGGAACGGCAAGTTCGGCAACACTGCGCCGTGGCATCCTGAGGACTGGGAAGCCTTTGAGACTTACTATTGCGACAAGCACACTCGGGTCCTTGGCTTTGCTATGGACGGCTGTGCCATTCCCAACTGGCGCAGACCCGATACGCGCGAATTTTACAAGAGCATGTACGAAGAACGAAAACGCGAAGGCCTGCTTGAATTCCTGCAAGATGGTTGATCTGGTCGTCACACAAAGGGAGGTCATTTTGAGCCTCCCTTTTTCTTCATGTCGCCTTTAGCCAGCTCGCTCTCGATGGGAACGCCCTGAACAATGGACTGCGCCGCCGAGACCTTAAGCATCTGTGCAAGCAACTGATTGGTTTGAGACTGGCTTTGCAGTAGGGCAGTATTGACTTCAATAAGCACCTGCAGGCGATCATTGACGGTTTGAGCAGACGCGCCCGCACTCTTTAACTCCTGCGCTGCTTTAAGGGTTTGAACTGCGTTTTCCTGCGCCATATCAGCCTGAGCCAGACCTTTAAACGCGGAATCGGCCACCGTATTGACACGGGCCTGTTTGACGGCGTCCTGCGTCACGCCCTTCTCTTCCCAGGTCATGGATTCCATGTCTTCAGGCTCTGCCACCAATCCATTCTGGTAGGCATCAGATCTGGAGCACAGCGAGCCCATATCCATGTCTTCAAAGCTGACATTAGGCATCAAGCTGTCAAAATCAGGAACCAGACAAGAATTGTCCGACATGATCTGACCGGTAATATCGCTGAAGTTGATTGACGGGATGGAGATCGAGGAGACCTCACCAATGCTTTTGAGCGTATTATCAACGCCAGCTCGCACATCCTTAGCCACATCAAGCTGCTCTTTAAGCGTCTTGATCTGATCTTTCATATGCGTCAGTTGCTTCTTGAACTCCGCCAAAGCCTTCACATCAATAACCGGCTGCGCGGCAAAGCTGGCCCCAGCAGTCAGGCTGAGCGACAGTGTTAAAGCGGTGATCGCGAGAAACCGTGAGATCTTCATTGCCCCACCTCCGCTTTTTGCGTGGCAGGTTTAGGTGATTTTCCTGAAAATGTGACGACAGGCCCTTCAATCACTGGTTTACGCGTAATCACGAGCTTTTCCGCCGGGCTTAAAAGAGGCGGGGAAGGAAGGAGGGTCGGTTCAACCTTTGTGATCACAGGATAGTGCGGCGGACTGACCCGGACCACTTCAGGAAAATCCACACCCTGTTCTTCAGCAACGTATTTTATCGTTTGCTGAAGCCGGGTAAGCTGGCGTTCAATTCCGCCTATATCCCTCTCTTGAGAGCTGTCGATAAACTGATTATTGAATACCATAACCAAGGCTATGGCTGCCGCGCCAAGCACGAGCCAGCCATCACGTTTTTTTGTGTAAAGGGCCTTGGTATCAAGCTCCTCCTTCAGCTGTCCTAAGTCTTGGTTATGCTTGGAAAGCTCGCCCTTTATCGACGCCAGGTCCTCTCGAACTTCGCCCGCTGTCACTTGTAAAGGATTAAGGTCAATCTGATGTCTGCAACCTTTGAACTGATCAAGAGAGAGATTAAGGACAGATTTTTTCAGGTGATCAAGAGTAACTTGAATAGACCGTAGATCTGCATTCACAGTGTCAGATATTGACTTACTGACAACTACGCCGAGATCATTCATCACTTCCCTTTTTGCAGCGTCCCCTTTACTGGCTCTCTTCATCAACGCATTGATATCTGCCAAAGTGTACTCATCTAAAGTTTTTCTAGCCTTCGGATTTTCCTGTTTTTCGAGTTCACGATATCGCTTACGCTCCATCCAAAGTTTGTCGATATCACCCAGCTCAGATAATTCTTTGCGCAACTCCTCACGCTTTTCCAGGCGAACAAGGTTCGCTAGAAACTCCTTGATAAGGGTATTTGTCTCATGATGTTTCAAATCTCCCGCGCCATTATCATCGCGAGCCGCCCTGTCCAGGCCGTCAAGATTATCTCTGCCCTGCTCCCGGTCAAGATTGTCCCGGTGCCGCGCATCATCATTGGCAGTTTCTTGCATCTTCTCGTCTTTGGTCAGCATTACAAATTTCCTATTGAAGAGGTCCCGGACAGTCTTTGGCTGCAGTCCTCCTAAGCGGACATGCGTAACAACGGATGCTGGTTGAGCTGGGAGTTGCGGCATTTTGTGCGCCAGAAGAGTGCCCACGGCTGCTTAGTCGGTGTCAGGAAGTCCAAGACACAAATCGGACACTCACAAGCATGCGGGTTAAGATTTTCGCTGATGAATTTGTAGCTGAACGCATCAGGCGTTCTGGTCGCCAGAACAACCAAGCCTTCAACCCGAGGCAACTGCTCCTGTTCGCCGTTGATGTAGACAGCTGCATAAATTTGGAATTCACCCGTGTGCAAGTCATGGGGAGCTGTGTGTTTGTGATGCAAAACAAACTGGCGGATATCGCCTTCAAGGACTTCGACTGACTTGAAGATCGAGTGTATGGCCTGGGTGATCGAGGTCGTCTTTTCTTTAACAAGAGTGGAGCCCATTGCGGTCATCCCCGTTTGAGTTTGGTCTGCTGTTAAACGTGAGAAAGCCATTGATCCCCCCACACTTCTTGAATTTTGCGAAGTTCTGCTACCGGATCCGGGCCAGAGCGATAAAAGCGCAGCGCATCGCCATAAGGGGTCAGATCCACATCAATGATGGTGCTCTCATTGTAACTGGAGGCTTTGTCTCGCTTGACAACAAGAACCTGTCGCCCTCCCGCCAGATCGGTTTCACCGCGAATAAAGGCAATCTGATCTTCACTTAAGTTGAACGGCTCAAGATCCGCGTCACTGCCACCACAGCCGAACATGAAGAAAAGGGTTGGGGCATTGCTGATAATGCCGTCTGCTTCCTTGCCATGGATGACCAGATCTGAGGGCGACTGAAACGCCATGCCAACAACACCGCCAAGTTTGCGGTATTCTTTGTACATCTGGCTTGCAAGGTCCCTGAACCCTTTGTTTTTCAGGAGATTTGCAGCCTCATCAATGAAGATTGAAAAGCCATTGCGGTTGGCGTGAGCTGCTTCAAAAATCGCACTGGAAATATGTGTCACCAGAGCAGGTCCAAGCAAAGGGTCTTTAAGCGGCTCGGTCATGTCGATGCCGGTCAGATAGCTTTGATCCAAAAAGGAGCGAATGCTGTCACGCGGGGCGTTGAAGATATGGCTGTAAGCCCCCGCTCCTTGTCGCTCACTGCTCACCCATTGCTGGAAGCTTTGCTTGATCTGGGTGTCAACCGGGAACGCTGTCTTATAAATGTTGCTGAAGGTCCGCTCCCCAACATCCAGAACACTTGCCATATCGAGCACATCATTGATCTGATCACTCATGTCCTGGGTGTATTGCTCTCCCAGCATCACCCGCATCATGCGGTTTGCCCGTTGGCGGGCGTTTGTATCTGACAGATCACAATCAAGTGGGTTGAGGGAAAGCGTATCAAAGGACTGATAGCGTCCGCCCATCACCTCAATCATGTACTGGGCGCCATGCATACTATCAAAGATGTAATTCGGGACGCCTGGAAACTTGGCGATGCCGCCTAGCAGATGCATGATAAACGTGGATTTACCGCCGCCAGTTGGGGCAAACAAAAGGTAATGGCCCGCTACATCTTTTTTATCAAACACATGAAACTGAAGCGCATAGTTCTGCCCCGTTGGGGTCTTGAACAAACGCAAAGGACGGTTCCCGAATGGGGAGGAATACAACCCTTCAGGCGAATACTGGAACGGCCAAAGCGCTGCGATATTGGAGTCAAAAAGACGTAATTTACGCACCAGCTTATTGCGGCCCGGAAGACGGTTAAACCAGCAGTTTGCCGCTGGAGCTGTCTCCACTGAATGCCTGACACGGCGCGTGTTCAAGATCGCAGAGATCTGGTCCAGAACAGTGTTTAACTCCTCTTCCGATTTGGCGCGAACCGTGAACTGGAGCTGGGTCTGATACAGGGTGTTTGAGTTGTTGGTCAGCTCTTCCGTGGCAGCTTCCAGCTGATCGACCATAGAAACAGATGTGAGGAACCCGTTTAACTGCTCTGCCTTCTTGCGGGTGTATTCAAGGATGGTCTTTTCCGTATTGAGCGGAATGCAGATTTGCGTCACTTCCAGCTCTGCTGGCAGCGCAAGTATTTTGGAAATCATCATCCCGGAAACACTGTCTGGATATTCGCTCACACCAATGGTTCTGTGAATGTGCTTGCGCGGGGTCTGCGTGAGGATCGTCCCGTCTTTATTGATGATCAGATCACAGGCAGGCAGATTTGCGTTGATGGAGCGGCTGACCCGTTTCACATTCTCCGGCATATGCCCGCACACCAGATAGGTGAGAAAGGCGGTCAGTTCACAGTGTGCCTTTAGATCCTCAGCGCCCTCAACCACCTCAATTTGGTATCTGTCAAAACCAGACAGCAGCGTTTTGGTATGTTTGTTTAAGGTCTCAAAGGTGGTCGCTTCCAGCACAACATACCAGTCCATGGTGTAAGCGCGTTTGAACAGATCCTGCTCGGCCTTGCCAATCTCGCGTAAGGCAGGAGAGGGCCACTCAGAGTCAAAGGAGATATCTTTTAATTGTTTGACGGCTATCAGGCGAAAAGCAGATCCAGACCCGCCAAGTTGGTGCAGGATATTGGAGCGTTGCTTAAACAGGGCCTCTTGCTCTGCCATATTCATGGTGTCGTAAGAAACGCCCTTCAACCGAAACACCCGAAACAAGGTGCCATCCTTCAAGGCAACGGTGGTGCGGTCTTCAAGCAGATGATCAAAGTCCAGCTCATCGGCAAGCCAGTCCTGCTCAAACCCGCCGCCATCAGCCGCGCGCAGCAACTTGTTTGCATAAAAGGCCGCGCCGCCCGCAAATCCCAAAGTCGCTGCGGTTGAAACAAAGATGCTCATTTTTTCAATCCTTTTTTCGTCGTCAAAGAGCGAGCGCCAGCCACAAGGCAGCGATCTTTTTTTCCCTTGAAGAAGGTGTGAGGCAGCAACAGTGTCGCCTCACAATGAGCATCCTTGCGGCGCAGCGTGATCGTGAAAATCAGCGCGGGCGGGATTGCGAAAATGCAGAGCAGCATGGCAATGGGAGGATCAATCACCGTTGTTAAGACGATGCCGATGAAAAACACCCCGCCCAGTGCAAGAGCTGCAAACATGGGCGGCATACCAAAGATGGTAGAGGGGGATTGAAGATGCCGATAAACGCCGTCCTGCACTTTCATGTCAGCCTCCTACGCTGACAAGAGCGCGGATTGCTGTGGGGGCAGCGACAATAAGGACGGCCCCAAGAATGTACTGGAACATTTTTTGCCAGCGCATTTCGCCAAAGATTGCGGAGTAAACCCCGTAGCCGACAAGACCGATCCCAACGGCCACGGTGCCGATTTTGACCATGCCGCTTTCAAGGTTTTCAAAAGTTGTGACCGCAGGTGCGGCCCAGTCCCCGCTCCCAGCAGCAAAAACGGCGGTCGGGGTTAAGAGCAAAACGGCAAGGAGAAAGAGTTTGACCTCACGGGTCAGGAACGAATTTGAGTTTTTGGAAGACTGCATGACAGACCTACTTCATAATGAGATAGAGAGCTCCAACGGCAAGCCAGTTGAGAGCGGTGAAGATATAAATCGGCAGTGAAGAGCGTTTGAGTTTTGATGTGAGAGCGCCAAGCTCAGCGGAGAACTGAGCCTGCTGCTTCAAAAGCCCCTCAATTGAGCTGGCCTCAACATCATGGCGGATCTGACCAAGAGTGGTTTCAAGATTGGAAAGCTCGCCTTCCATCTGTTCCGCCAGTATTTTGGCACTTTCGCCCACCACGGCTTTCAGCTTTTCGCGCTCGCCCGTCAGGCGGGTTTCAGCCTCCACCAGCAGCACCGACAAATCAGAGACAAACACCTCAAACATGGAGTAGAGCATCCAGATCGGATCATCAGATCCAACGGACTTTCCGCTGTGTTTTTTGGCGATAAGCGCCCTCACCTCATCAAGGGAAGAGATCTGCGCACCCTCAAGAGCACTTGACTTCTCCGTTTCGATAAAGTCGAAATTCGGCTGATTCTCATCAATTTGAGCTGAATTTGCTGTCATCACATCCCCACTCACGCTTACAAGGCCATAGCTTCGAGTTGCGCTGAGATATCAGACCAGATTTTTTTAAGGCGCTGGCGCGACATGAGGCCGAAATTCTCGTCCAAAATTGCCTCCGAGAAGGTCTTTCGCCGCTCAATCATGGTCTGAATGTCGTGATTGAAGGAGGAGCCGGTGCGCTGCTCTAAAGTAGGCACTGCGTAAATACGAGCCTGATTATCTTTAAACAACTTCAGCTCTTCGAATGGCTTGCCGTTTTTTTCTGCACGGCCTGAGTATTCGTTCTTCCAGATGATAATTTTCTGCTCTGGGAATACTTCGAACAACTTCTCAATACAGGAGAGTGTCGCATCAATTGCCCCGCCCCCGCTCACGACCGTATGGATGGCAACCTCACATTCGTGCTCATCCAAGAGAATCAGTACGTCGTTTTCGGCCAAATATTTCACCAAGGGCAGGAATGTGGTGGCTCCGGTGTCAATTACGAAGTGAGTTTCGTCAGGAGCGCTAATTATACCCTCAATTATTTTATCGAAGCTTCGATGGTCGATTTCGGCATTTTCCATCATTTGAATGAGAGTACAATTGAGCGCCTTATAAGAAGAGAATGTTGGATTTACTGGGTCAGTATCAATAGCAACAAGATTTCTATCTTTAGTTCTATAAAATTCTGCAAGACAAAGAGAAATAAAACTCTTACCGGCGCCGCCTTTTCCTTGCATCACAAAGTTCACGTATTTCATATTACTTATACCTACTACTCGTAATCGGGAATTTTGGAGGCCATCTGGAACCGGTTTTTAGCTGCTGGTTGAGATGGGAGGAGCGGAACCGGGGGTGAATTAGTCCTGCTCCCCCCCGTTTTTGGTGGGGGTCCAATGGCACTTCCTTGAGCCAATTCAGCCATAGGATTCAAAGCCTTAGCCGCATACTTATAAAAGGTCCTCTTTGTCATATCGATCTTTCCTTCATCACGAAGGGCCTCAAAGATCTTACGTTTAGATACACCTCTCCCGAGCTCGGCCTCGACCTGCGCACGCACAAGCTGAAACTGAGTTCGGGCATTTCCCCAAGGAAGCGCCATTGTTCGATTACCCGCGTGTAAAACGGATATCCCTGATGTTTAATGTTTGGATAAATAAATTAGGCATAGCTCGGCTTATCGCATTCCAAGACGAAATGCGTTAGGCCTCAAGCCGTTAACGGACATGAGATGAGCTACGACCAATTTGTGAGTTGTGGGTTCTCCCTATGCGAGTGCCAAGTTCTGTTTGGTACTTGCTAGGCTCTGATGGTTATGATCTTCCAAATAATAACCATCAGAGCCGCATAGCATTTGCCATGCGCAACAAGTGATGACGTGCATAAAGCATTATTACACCTTTAACCAGCCCCATTTCAGTCACGATTAAGCCGTGGGCAAGGTTTATTATAAGTACAGTTTTATTCAATATTTAAATCACGAGTCAAACTGCGGGTTTTGATACAAAATTGCGCAAATTCCTAATTATTTTATCCACAGATATACTTAATTGGAGATACTCCAATTTTGCGCAGCAAAAGGCGTTGAGCACGGCAGTGCGAATAAGCTCAATTCTCCGGGTTGGCTTCAACTCGTAGAATTTCCGCTAACCGGCGCCGGTTAGCATATCTTGCCAACATTCACTCGGGGTAAACTCGGACACATGAGGCAAACTCGGACACACTCGGGGTGAACTCGGGCACACTCGGGGTAAACTCGGGCACACTCAGGGTAAACTCAGGCACACTCAGGGTAAACTCGGAGAATTGCCTCGCTGCTGAGCAAAACTGTGAATTTCCTCGACCAAAACCAAGCTTGCTGTATGGTTTCAAACTTCCTGGGGAATTCTGGCTGATATTTCAGCGTCTTGAAGTGGGCCTCTGAGAACGCGTTGTCGTTTGAGGTATGGGGTCGGCTGTGGGATTTAAGCACACCAAGATCCACCAGCATCAGGGCAGTTGTCTTTGCCTTCATTGGCCCACCACGGTCGGCATGCAATGTCAGCTGATCGCGTTGCACAGCATGCTTTTCCATTGCATCCATGAACAGTTCCTTGAACTGGCTGGCGCTTTCGGCCTGCTCAATGCGCCAGCCAACAACACGGCGGCTGAAGATGTCCAAGATGACATAGAGATAGAGATAGAGATAGAAGTAAGACCATTTCACCGGGCCCATCAGCTTGGTAATATCCCAAGACCAGACCTGATTGTCACCATGCGGGTTGGTGGTGGCGTGGGCACAATATCATCAGGTCCAGTATCGGCTGAAAGCGGTGTCTGTGAAGGCATAACCATGGGTTCGTTCTCCTACGTCATCAAGTGCAAACTTTGGCCAGTGCAATGTCTCACGCTTATTGGCACGGAGGGCCTCGCGAGCAACGCTCGCATGAGAGGCGCGGGGTGCTGTGTGAGCTGCAAGCGAGCCAGTGCCCCGCGCCGAGGCGGACTTGATCAGGCAAGCTGAGCGTTTTGGCATCGTGTCTCCTGCAAGGAGCCGATGCCAAAACGCGATGTTTGACTGACAAGTCCAGAGAAAATGCGCGCAGCTCTGAAGGCTGGAAGGCGCGGTGTGATCGGCAGATCGCCCGTGTCCTGGAAGCCTTCAGAGCAAGCCCAATATCACAGCGGATTTTGAGAGCCGAGGTATTTGATTTTTAGGGAAATTCGTATTAGTATACCGGAGTGGAAGGGAACCTAAGTCCCCTTCCCTTTACCTATCTTTTGAAATTAACCCGAAGTTCCAGTGACCAACTGCTTCTCGCGGTAGGGACACTCATTACTGAGTGCCCCCCGCACAGATCCGGACGAGCGGAACTACCGCATCCGGCTCCTACCTTGGGTGTTTGACGGCAAATCGCTTGTTAGGCCAAGGGTGAAGGACCCTCGGGACTGGTAACCACTCCTCCGCAATGTTCTCCATTCGCTGCCACGACATCTTATGTCTCTGGCTACGCCGCCGAAGCACACGCATCCAGATCGTTTTGACATAATGCCTGAAAGCTCGGATTGACCGAGAGTTGGTCGGCACTGCGTGGTAGGCAAAATAACCATTGAGGACTCGCTTCAGCCACACCCCTTGTTCCGGAATAGGGCGGTTGATATGCCGCCGCAGCACTTCTTTTATCTGTTTTAGCTTTTCCGTTCTGCGGTCACTCCTGCTCTTGCGCTGAAGTTGAAATGCTCCCTTTCGGGATCGCCCGCAGATATGGGTAAAGCCTAGAAAATTGAAGGTTTCTGGTCGCGATACTCCCCGCCTCTTTCGCCGATAGGCCGCGTGGCGCCCAAATTCGATGAGGCGGGTTTTATCGGGATGGAGCTGGAGGTCGAATTGTCCCAGTCGTTCCCGCAGCATTTTCTGGAAGTGCAATCCATCAGTTTCGTGCTCGAAGCCAACCACGATATCGTCCGCATATCGAACGACAATCATGGCCCCTTTAGCTTCCCGCTGTCGCCAGCGGTTTGCCCAAAGATCGAAAACATAGTGCAGGTAAATATTAGCCAGTAGCGGCGAAATTGACGCCCCTTGACCAGTTCCCTTATCACTAATCGATGTGACACCATCCTCCAGCACCCCGGCCCGTAACCACTTACGGATCAGGCGAATGATACGAGGGTCACCGACACGATGTTCCAGAAAACGGAGCAACCATTTCTGATTGACGTTGTCAAAGAAACCTAGGATGTCGGCATCGAGTATGAAGTTCACTCTGCGCGTTGTAATACCAACGTAAAGGGCGTCCAGCGCATCGTGCTGGCCGCGCTCTGGCCGGAAACCATAACTGAACCCGAGGAAGTCTTCCTCATAGATTTGGTTCAATATGGTTGCCGTTGCTCTCTGAACAATCTTGTCTTCGAGCGTAACAATCGCGAGTGGTCTTTCCCGACCATCTGCTTTGGGTATGTATGTCCGTAAAGCCGGTTTAGGTCGGTACGCTCCTGTTCGTACCTTGTGGTGTAGAGTTCTAATCTTTTGATCACTCTCCGCCTCAAATGCTTGCCACGTCACCCCATCGATTCCGGGGGCTGCATCACGGTTTATTGCGTAAAATGCCTCCCGCAGACTTGCTGGGCTCATGTGGTGAAGGAGCGCAGTGAACTTATCCTTCTTCTTGTGCTTTGCAGCGTTGCGTATGCGATCCAGCGCACTTAGCACGCTTTCCCGGTCCTGTGCCCGGCGCGTGTTTTGCTGCTTCGCATTCCCCTTGGTTCCCGCCCTTGGCTCCATCTACTCCGCCACCTTCATTGTTTCAGCTTTGTTCGCAGACTTCTTAGCTACTATGGCGAGATCGGACTTCTCGGTACCGTTCATCTTTGGCTACGACTCCTCGTCTTCCCATCGCGGACCAGCAGCTTTTATGAAGTCAGCTCTGGCCAGTATCCGAGACCTCCCGGCTCCCGTGTAAAGAATGTCCGTGCATGCTAGGGTCTAAGACCACGCTGGGTCGAGGACGGCACTTGCGATATAGCGCACCGCCTCGTGTTGCCTTCCGCCAAACCCGAGAACGTCGGCACCCAGAACATTTAAATTATCGCAGCTCAATGGCTAGCCTGCACTTCACCTGTCAACGCTTCGCGTATGACCTCACGATCATACCCGCATGACTCGGGGCCACTGTGGGTCGCTACTCCTTCAATGTAATGGACTTCCACCATCTATTCTTTACCGGTTTGTGCCGGCGCACCGGGTTTTTTTCATTTTAAGTGTAACAGAAATTGGCATAAACCACATTTCCACACCTCCGGTTTTGGGGCAAGGCTGTTGCCTCAGTCGGGAGAGCCTATCTTTCCCGATGCGCTGGTTGGCTCAGCGCCGCTGCTTTTGCCCTAAAACTTTCAATTCCTTTTAGCAGATGCACCCCTTGGTTGCTATGAGCAATGCATCCTGCCCTTGACTGATCCAGTTATTCCGTTGGATTTTCAGAACGCAATCTCACCAACGCCTTGGAACTCGCTGCGCTTGATTTGCTGCGCCTCGATTGCCTCGTGCTGGGCGTCAATGCTTTCCGGTGTAAGTTTGTGTTTATGGCTGTGTTCTGCGCCGGTCCAATCACGAGCGTTGACGCTCCACGAGGCTTCAAGGCTGTAACGATCTGCGAGAGTTTCGATTAATTTAGCTGGGCTTATCGCCTTGATGATCTCTACAAAATCTACATCAACCTCGTGGATCAAGCCTTCGTGCTGCAAGATACTAATGGTGCAGCTGAACTCGCCTTCATTCAACTTTTCTTCTGGCTGCTCTTCTTCAGCCTCATCCGTTAAACTCAGGACCTGCTGTCTGTATTTTTGCATGTTGCCGAAAGTCTCGGTGTAACGTTCCTCCATATTGTCATAGTCGTTGATCGCCTTGGTGAGCTCCTTCTCGATTTCACTGAATTTCTGCCCCAAGTCGCTAAGCTCTTGTTGCGCACCTTCAAAATCAGCTTTGGTCTTATTCAATTCGTTTTGAATAGTTGCAACTTTATAGCTGCGTTTGAGAAGCAAAATAGTGACAGCAAAACCAAGGATGAGGGTTACAATATTGAGAGTTAAAAGCATTTTGTTCTCCGGCGTTAGTGAGGTCCGTTTCATTTTCCATGTCTAATAAACGGGTGTGCGGGAGCTAGTGAGGAGGGAGGCTGTCCACATTCTCCCGCAGTCCAGGGGACGAGGAAGATTGTGGTCAGGCGAGCGACGATCTAGGTCACGTGAGGGCGCAAGCCCTAACAGCCTCACCTCAAATGATTACGACAAGGAAAAATGAATGAAGTGCGGCTTGCTGGAAGCTGGCATGTGGCGGGTGCGGCCACCGCTTGCAAGCCTGCTCGCCCCGCATTCAAAAGGAAGTTGTGAGGTGCAACGTCTGATTGACGAATTGATTATGAAGGGTGCGCAATCGGCACCCTTCGCTAAAATGACAGGAAGAAGGAGACAAGCGCTTTGCCAGCAACTCAAGCGGCAAGCTTTTCACTCTCCTCTTCCTTGGCTGACAGGGCTTGATACTGAGTTTTCAAACACTCAGGCATCCAGTTTGCAATGCGTTCCTTGGCCTCACCGGAAAGACCGTTGCGGTCTGCCTCGTTGTTAAACAACGCATGAAGGCGGGCCACCTTGTCGCCTTTCTTCAGGCTGGCAAATTCTGGTCCTGCTGGTTTGCCGTCAATATAGCTCTTCACCTCGTCCAGTTGGCCGGACTTAAGCCGTTTGAAGAACGTGTTGTTCGGGGTCCATGTCTTGCGCGGGTCAAGGTTTACTGTGTCGGCCACCAATTCAACAAACGGTACTTGTCTGGTTGCGCTGGTGGTACGAGCCGCAAAGGAAAGCGCAACCGCATTGGTAAGGAGGATTGTTTTCTCCTGCTCACTCTTTAAGCGGAATGCAGCAAAGCTCTGTGCAACGTCTTCCCCATAAATACGGGTATCATCTGTAACTGTCAGTTCTTCAGGTAGGTTCTGACCATGATCTTCTGCCTCATTGCGCCACGTCCCTGACTGGATTTTGCAAGGCAGGTCGCCTTCATAGCTTTTCGTGATCATCGCGAAAATCGCAATGTCTTTGGCAAGCTCTGGATCACCTAAAATTGCGGCCTGCATGGCACCGGTACGGATGGCGTTCAGGTCTTCAATCAGAGCTTGCGAGTACTCTTTGCTTTCTGGTTCGTTGGAGTTGCCTGCTGCTTTTGGCTCCTTTACCACACCAGCTTCAACCGCTGCGGCCTGATCGTCTGCCGCAACATAACCTTTCTCCATACGCAGCTCTCCATGATAACCAATCGCGATAAAGACACCGGCAACGCTCTTTTGATCTGGACGGAACTGAAGCTCACAGAACGTTTCCAGTTCCTCAAGCTCTTCTGGCGTTGCCCGCTCCTCATTCTCAGCATCAATAAGAGCCTGTCTGCGCTCTTCCTGTTCCTCGGTTAAGCGCACATCTTCAGCAAATAGACGCGTGAGTTGCTGGCGCTCGTAAATCTCCGGTAGGTCAATACTGGCGGTCGCCCACTTCCAGCCCTGTGCAAGTTGCTTCTGGCGGATTGCTTCAAGCTTATCGGTGGCGAGCTGTTCCAAAAGGGTGCTGTCCAGATAGTAAACGTCCTCCCCAAACAGGTCTTCGCGGATTGCTCCCCCCGCAACTTCATAAGCCTCTCGCCCAACAAACACCGCTCGGCTGTCGTTGCTCTGTCCAACCTCATTCATAAGACTGCGTTTGATGGTGTGGAGCTGATCCCCATTCCATTGCCCATTCAAGCGGCCAAACACTTCCGCTTGCTTTTCCTGATCGCTGGAAATGGTATAAGCCGCCGCGATATCAAGCGTAATTTTTTCAGCTTCCAGCGCTTCAAGGATGCAGTCTGCCAGTCCAGCAAGGCGCAGGCGTCCTTTGACATGGCGCACGGTCTGGGCAAATGCGATGGCAATCTTTTCAGGTGCATGGCCTTTTGCCTGCATCACACCATAGGCTTTAATCTCTTCTGCTGGATTGAGGTCTTTACGGGCTGTGTTTTCTGCATTGGCCCACTCAATTGCCTGCTCCTCGGTCGCTGCAAGGCGCACAGGAACGGCGTAGTTTGGAAGGATATCCTTGCTCTCTTGCAGGACTTGCAACGCCCGAAGGCGGCGACCTCCTGCAACGATCCCGATACTGTCCCCTTCAGGGAAACCGACAAGGTTCTGAATCAAGCCGCAAGCCTTAATAGACTGGGCCAACATTTCAATCTCGCTGTGGTCTACGTTCTGACGGGGATTGAGCGCGGACAAGGTGAGTTTGGATACCGGCACGTTGGAAAGCAGTTTTACATTTGCGGTCTTGGTCATGGTGTTGTCTCCGTCTTGGGAAGGTCCGTTTCATTTTCCTCGCCTAATAAACGGGTGTGCGGGTGCTAGTGAGGAGAGAGGCTGTCCATGATCTCCCGCAGTCCAGGGGACGAGGAAGATTGTGGTCAGGGGAGCGACGATCTAGGGCACGTGAGGGCAAAGCCCTTGAAGGGTTGCATCAGGTCAAAATGACAAGGTAGACTGATTGAGGCGCAACTTGCTGGAAGCTGGCATGTGGGGGGTGCGGCCGCCGCTTGCCTGCTTCCAGCTCTCTTAAGAAAACATGAGTGAGCTGGATTGTGAGCGCACTGTGGGATCAGCCGATCACGCTGTGAGCTTGCAAGCCAGATCGCCCCGCACTTAGATCACCGGATCTGGAAAGTTAGCCAGAACGAAAAAGGGAGCTTGCGCTCCCCTACGTACGATGAGTGTTTTGAATTTGTCTTTTTTCAGCTCTTGCATCCTTCAGGACACGAGCAATTTTGCGCAAGAATTGCTCTGAGAATTGCCCTTGAGGTCTAAGGCTCTCAAAGTCGTATAGCAGTCCATCTCGAACCCCTCCGTGCCAATAAGTGTGAGACATTCCACTGGCCAAAGTTTACACTTGATGGCGTAGGAGAACGAACCCATGGTTATGCCTTCACAGACACCGCTTTCACCCGATACTGGACCTGATGATATTGTGCCCCCGCCACCGCCAACCCGCATGGTGACAGCGCCAGTGCAGCCTACAGCCGAGTTGACCGCTATCCCTAAGCGGAGAAGTTTCACAGCCAAATACAAACTGCGCATTCTGGACGAGACGGACCAAGCAGCAGACACAGGTGGTGTTACAGCCATTCTACGGCGCGAAGGGCTTTATTCTTCTGCGCTAACGGATTGGCGTCGGGCGCGCGCTGCAGGCTCATTGGGATCATTGCAGCCGCGTCAACGTGGCCCACAAAAAGCACCCGCCAACCCATTACAGGCCGAACTGTCCAAGGCTAACCGTGAAGTTTCAGCACTACGGCGGCGTCTGGACCAGGCGGAAGCCATCCTTGCAATCCAAAAAAAAGTGGCGACATTGTTGGACGAGATGGAGCAGACGCCAGAGCGCAGCGGCAAGTCATGATGGCCGTCGCGATTGCTCTGCCCTCAGGCAGCGGCCTGACCTCAGCCGTTTGCTCCGCGCTCTCTTTGTCGCGGGCAAGCGTTTTTCGCCATCGCGCTACATTGGCTGCTCCGCCACGCGCGGTAAAGCCACGTCCCCCCTCAGCGCGTGCCTTGCCGGAAAATGAACGGGCTCGGGTACTGGACCATCTGTGTGGGCCCAGGTTTACCGACCAGACCCCCACCGAGGTATTCGCCACTTTGCTGGATGAAGGCACCTACCTCTGTTCGATCCGCACGATGTATCGGATACTGGCCGCTCAGGGCGAAGTCATTGAGCGTCGCCGTCAGCGCACGCACCCTGTCTATCAAAAGCCGGAACTTCTAGCCGAAGCTCCCAATCAGGTCTGGTCTTGGGATATTACCAAGCTGATGGGCCCGGTGAAATGGTCTTACTTCTATCTCTATGTCATCTTGGACATCTTCAGCCGCCGTGTTGTTGGCTGGCGCATTGAGCAGGCCGAAAGCGCCAGCCAGTTCAAGGAACTGTTCATGGATGCGATGGGAAAGCATGCTGTTCCACGCGATCAGTTGACATTGCATGCCGATCGTGGCGGGCCAATGAAGGCAAAGACAACGGCTCTGATGCTGGTGGATCTTGGTGTGCTCAAATCCCACAGCCGACCCCATACCTCAAACGACAACCCGTTCTCAGAGGCCCACTTCAAGACGCTGAAATATCAGCCCGAATTCCCCAGGAAGTTTGAAACCATCGAGCAAGCTCGCGACTTTTGCCGCAGATTCTTTGCATGGTACAACGAACAACACCATCATGCAGGCATCGGACTCATGACCCCTGATCAGGTCCACTTTGGACAGGCCGAGGCTGTCTATGCCGCACGCCAAGCAACTCTCGAGGCTGCGTTCATCAGTACACCCGAGCGCTTCGTACTAAAACCGCCAAAACCACCTCAAATCCCGACGGCCGTCTGGATCAATCCACCAAAGCCAGAGAAAGAAAATCAAGCTTAAAGTCCAAATGCCACTGTCTCAAAGTCGTTGACACGTTCCGAACGATGTTGAACTCATCAAGCACAATGAAGGACCGCGTATCAAGATTAGCTCTCTTACGCTCCAAGTCTGGAATTTCGAGGTAGATACGGCCTCGCCCTTCTGGTTCCTGTGTCGTGCATGGGAAGAGTGCAAGTTGATCTCTAACCTTGATTACCAAACAGCAAGGGCGGCTCTTGCGTCCCGCTTCTTCTCCGCGTTTGGCTTGGTATGCCCATAGATAACGATATTGGAAAAGGTCGCCCTGTCTCATTAGTCGTCATCTTTCAATATGTTATCTAATCCCTCATCCAGAAGGGCGGAAACCTCTGGCGGCTCTTCCCCTAGCTTGTAAGCGGCTTGGTTGTTGCTCGCTTCTTCGTAAGCCTCATAAGGGATCATCACGATTTTGGGCTTTCCATTCTTGCACAGCGTTACCGGCTGTCTCATTGCATCGTCTAATACGCTGCCGCACTCTCTATTAATTTGGGTGAACGTGTACTCTTTCATTTCAGTCTCTCCGGCGCTACCACTTTGCGCATTATACAGAATATTCAGATAATGCGCAAAGTATGTATTCTTGCACCATTCTTCCTTTTCACCGCAGTGTTCACGATGAGTAGATAAACAAACACTCATCAATCGGCCCATCACAGTCAAAGAGAATGTGCGAGCAGTCCTGCGCCCATGCAGCCGTGAGACAACCTAGCAAATCAATGGGAAGTTTCTTGTCGTTATAATCGTAGTCTCTGCACGCGGAGACAAACAGGCCATTCATGAGATTGCCACCGTAAAGCGGAAAGGTTTCAGGCGTCTTCTCGCTGAGCATTGCAAGCGTTTGGGGTGACAGGTGAGCAGTCGAAAGATCAAGAACAGATAAGACATTCGCAGGTCGGCCCACTGGCTGTTCCTGCTTAGGCTTAGGGGCATTGCTCGAATTTTGAGGAGGAACCAATTCCCCTTGCACACGGTGACGCTTGCGCATGTCGTTAAGCAGCAGGGCATATGCGCCAATTGATCCGACGACTAAAAAGATTGGCAAAGCAATCAGAAGAATTTCTTTGATGGGCATTTTGTGTTCCCGTCTTGGTGAGGTCCGTTTCATATTCCTTGCCAACAAAACGGGTGTGCGGGAGCTAGTAAGGAGGGAGGCTGTCCACATTCTCCCGCAGTCCAGGGGACGAGGAAGTTGTGGTCAGGGGAGCGACGATCTAGGGCACGTGAGGGCGCAAGCCCTTGCAGCGGTGCGTCAGGTCAAAACGACAAGGAAAAATGAATGAGGTGCGGTTTGCTTGAAGCTGGCATGTGGCGGGTGCGCCCGGCGCTTGCCAGCTTCAAGCCCACTGGCAAACATGAGTGAGCTGGTTTGAAAGTTCGACGTGGGATCGGCAGATCCCGCGCAGGACTTGCAAGCCAGATCGCCCCGTTAATAAGACGACTTGGAAAAATGGAAGCTATTAGAAAAGACTTGGCTGCTCATACCCAGAAACGCGATTTTGCTCGAACGCTCTGTGCTCTGCTGCCTTTTGAGAAAGCCTGTGCGTTGGGATGTGCGAAAGGCTGGCCGTTGTCTGCTGCCATTCATTAAGCCCTGCCCTGCTCATATGGCGCTCAATGGCCTGCTTTAACTTGAGGTCGGTTTTACAAAGGCGCATGAGAGCTGCAACAACAAAAGCTCCATCATACGTTTCAAAGCAATTATCAAAGGCGCGGCTGTCTTCTCCAAGGAAGAATGCTTCCCGCGCATAATTCACCCGCTGCTTAAAGGTCGTGTTTTGCGGGTTGGTGAGGCGTTTCCAAGCCTTAGCGCAGTGATAATCCCCCATATCATCAACCCGCCGCTCCTGGTCAGGTAAATGAACCGTCTTGCATCCCTCACAATACCAGTGCGCTGCATCTTGTTTGATTTCCATAGTGTCAGATCTCCTTTTCAAAATTAGCCCCGTGTCTCCCTCAAAAGAGGGAGAGCTGAGCGGTCGGGGCTGCGTTGGAGATGGCAGCAAGAGGAGGAAGGCAAACAGCCTCCACGGTTACGACCGAAGCTATTGGAACCGGCTTAATGACAGGTTGCGTTTCCTTTGCCTGGCACTCTGAAAAATCGATCAGAGCCACTTCACACAGCGGGGAAACCCCTTTCCAGCTTTTGCGGTAAAAAGCGGTATCAATTCCAATTCCCGCCGTCATTTCAAAACCCTGACTGGCCGCAAACTCACCGCCTGCGCTGGTTGGCGTCTGGCGGTGGTACTGCACACCAGAATAAGCAAAGCTGGCGGAGTTCTGAGGAATGATAAATGTACCCTCGCAAGCAAGTTTTGAGGCGATATCTATGACATGGTGTTCAAACAGTCCGCCTTTATAGCTCGGGCCATTGCCTGAGCGGCGCACCTTACCAAAAGGCGGATTGCTGATTGCCTGATCAAACCTGCCAAGATTGAGCTCTTCCCACTCAAACACATCTGCGCAAATCCAGGTTGCCTCTGGAAGCAGTTTCTTGCCAACGGCGACATAAGCGGGATTGCGTTCAATGCATACGATTTCCGGCACTCTGTCGTTGCGCTCTTTCAAGCGGTGGTAGACTGCAAAGGACAGCATTCCAATGCCGGCACATAGATCAATGATGCGGTGGCCGCCACAGTCAAATGAGAAATCAAAGGCCAGATCCCAAGGGGTGAAGAACGCACCACGCGAGCCGTTTTCAAACTCAGCGCCTTCGTGCCAGTTCTGAAAAACGAAATCCTTATCGTCCTCGGTGAGCACGTCTTTGTTGAGGATCTCCACTGCTTGTGCGTGGCGCTTTGCTTCTGCTTTGGTGAGTTTAGCCATTGTTCTTGCTCCCTGTGAGGTCCGTTTCATTTCCCTTGCCACTAAAACGGGTGTGCGGGAGCTTGTGAGGAGAGAGGCTGTCCACATTCTCCCGCAGACCGAAGGGCGAGGAAGATTGTGGTCAGGGGAACGACGATCTAGCTCACGTGAGGGCGTAAGCCCTTGAAGCATTGCATCAGGTCAAAACGACGAGGAAAAAATGAATGAGGTGCGGCTTGCTTGAAGCTGGCATGTGGCGGGTGCGCCCGGCGCTTGCCAGCTTCAAGCCCACTGGCAAACATGAGTGAGCTGGGTTGTAAGATTAGTCGAGTAGGCCGGGGGGATTTCACCCCCAGCCTCTCACAGAACCGTACGTGAACCTCTCAGCTCATACGGCTCTTCCTGTTCAGCCAAAGCGATACAGTTTCCAATGCACAAGCAACTCTGGGGATTGCTTACGCAACCGCCCAATGAATGCTTTGCTCTGTCGGTAACTACGTCGCAGCTTCTTATATTTCTGCCGAGCCCATCTGATCAGCGCAAATTCGAGCAAGTTATAAATGCGAGAGAGTTCCCGCCTGCCGAAATGTCCATAGTACCCTATCCACCCAGCCACAACCGGGTTCAGCACACGCGCAATATCTTCAATAGAACGCCCGCTCCATCTTTGAAGTTTCCACTTCCTGATGACCGTACCGATCCGTTTAAGAGCCTTGCGACTAAGTGCAGGTGTATATCCAATGGATACCATTCCATGCTTTGGCATGACCCGTCTTGGCCGGAAGGTGAAGCCTAGAAAGTCAAAACTGATCTCAGGATAGGCTCCCTTACGGTATCTATCCTTACAGTAAACAATCTTAGTTTTCTGCGGGTGGAGGGATAAGTGGCATTCCTTCAAGCGTTGCTCTAACGCTTCCAATAGTGTTTCCGCTTCACCTTGAGAAGCACAATGGTAGACGCCATCATCCGCATACCGTTCAAAACGAACCTGCGGAAAGTGACGGCTTACCCAGACATCGAGCGCATAGTGCAGAAACAGGTTTGCCAGCAAGGGGCTTACAACACCACCTTGTGGCGTACCGACAGTTCTGCTTTCTGTTGTTCCATCGGGATAGACAACAGGCGCTTTCAGCCATCTCTCGATGTAAAGCAGCACCCACTTGTTCTGGGTGTGTTTCTTGACTGCCTTCATCAGGAGATCATGATGAAGGGTATCGAAGAACCCCATTATATCCAGATCCACCACCCAGTTATACTTCCAGCAGCGCTGCCGGGTCTGGCCAACAGCATCGATTGCTGACTTTCCAGGCCGGTAAGCATAGGAATTGGGATGGAAGATTGGATCAATCTGCGGTTCCAACACCAGTTTGACAACCGTTTGAGCCACCCGGTCTCCCACTGTGGGAATGCCAAGGGGTCGTGTGCGGCCATCATCTTTGGGTATATCCACCCTGCGAACAGCAGGCGGAAAATAGGAACCTGACGACATCCGATTCCATATCTTGTACAAGTTCTTCGGCAGATCAGCCTCAAACTCTTCCAAGCTTACAAGATCAATCCCATAGGTTCCTCTATTGGCTTTAACTCGCTTCCACGCTTCCCAGACAAGCTGTTTGGAAACATCGAAGGGCTTTGTGTTTGTCATTAAGTCATCCCGTTGCCGGTTGTTTAATAATTTCCACTGAACAGGGCAGCCCCTTCGCTCCGGGTCCATTAAAGACCTTTCCTCACTACTACGGACTGCTCCGCCCCTGTGCCCGGTCTTGGTACTCAGGCTCTTGCAGGTCCTCTGCTTGAGCTTCTCCCTTAGCACCCGGACGACAGGTTCTCACGTTCCGTGCATAAGCCTGTATCAAGGTCGCGCCGTCTTTATGCCGGATGCCGCTCAGCCAGTAATCAGGTAGCCGCTGAACTAATCCCAACTACCCACTTGTAGCTGGTTTTGACATCATCTAGCCATTTCGACACCTCATCAACGGTTCACTTGCGTTCGCCTCCTTTGATACGCACCTGACATTTCTAGAATGCCTTTTCCTTAACGCTCACCACCATGGCTCTTAACCACAGCAGCTTAAGGTGGTTTGGAACCTCCTCCTGAAAGACGGTTCCGAGGGGCGTTGTTGCAGAAAGAATATTCAGCTTACAGCTCACCCTTACCCGCTTAACTCAGGTCACAGCTACGCGCTCGAACGTCGGACGTCCAAGTGCGGTCATCGTATTGAGGACGGAGACAGCGATTTTGGCCTCCGTCTTCTGATTTTCAAACTTACGGGACTTCAGTGTTGTCCCGATGACTTGTTTATAGCGCCCCATCAAGGTCTCGCCTCTTGAGCGCCGCCCGTATCCGGTCTGCTTCTGCCACCCTATTCTGCCATGTTTCTCAATGGCAAATATGTCTCTATCACGAGCACTAGGAGCTGTCGCAGCCTCTGGGCTGGGGACGGCTGTTTTGGGCGGTGGTATGATGATCTCGACCCCATCATAACGGTCTGCAATTTCCTGTCGTGTCGGGGAGCCGTCATAAGCACCATCACCAAGGAACGTGGCAACCGGCCCCTCGATCTGGTCCAGTAGATCCGGAACAACAGTTGGATCGCCAACCGTATCTTCCGTCAGTTCAGAGCAGACGATCATGCCGCTCTCCAGATCCAGTCCAAGATGAAGTTTTCGCCATATTCTGCGCTTTTTCTTGGTTCCATATTTGGTTTCTAGCCATTCACCAGCCCCGAACATCTTCACGCCCGTGCTGTCGATCACAAGAGTAACTGGCCCGGAGTTCGCTTGAAGTTTGGGTCTTGAAAGTTTCAAGCAACCTGCGCGGCGAGATAGGGTGGAAGAGTCAGGAACTGGTAAAGTCAGGCCCATCAGGGCAAACACTGAACGCACAAATCCTTGGGTTTGCCGCAAAGCAAAGCCGTATGCAGACCGGACGCGTAAACAGGTTTCAATGGCCAACTCTGAGTACTTGGCGGGTCGTCCACGTCGGTTACCCGCAGGAGCAAACCAGCTTGTCGCAACGCTTTCTTCAACCCAGACTGTGATGTCACCGCGCCGACGTAAACTCTCATTGTATTGCGGCCAGTTCGTCACCTTAAATTGGGCTTTATCGAACTTGTGTTGACGGTCAGCGTTGTGTGTAAACGGCATAAGGAAAATCTTCGGACAAGGAAAGTTCAGAGAAGATACACCTCATCAGGCGATTAATGCAACAACGCCCCTCATCAGGAGATTAATGCAACAAGATCACTATAATGGCACATTATGATGCCGTCGGGGTGGGGCATCCAACCCATCAAGGCCCGTCATAATAGACGTCGCCTTTTCTATATCTTTGAAGAGGGCGTTTTGTCTGCACCGGGTGGTATTGGTTTACCTTTGACACGAGTGGCAGCTGGTCTTGCGACAGTCTTGCTGCGAACTGTCTTCTTTTTGGCAGATGGTTTGACTTCAGCTGTTTCCGCCGAAGCTTTTTTTATTTCGTTTCTTTTAGCCCCTGGCTTCCGAGCTCGTGCGCGCTTTTCCTTTTCAGGAGTAGGAGACGTTGGACGTTCGGGGATTTCTGCAATTGCAAGGCCCGTATCCTCGTCTCCTTCCATGTCCAGTCCGAACAGAGCAGACATATCGTCGGTATTGAGAATCTTTGCCGCGTCCACATGCTGGTTTGAAAACGGGACCTTACCGCCAAAGCGCACAACCAGATCATTCTGGTCGACCGCACGCAGCTCAAATAGAAGTTCTGGGTTGTGATCGAGTCTTGCACCCACGCCGTACATTGCAGCCGCCACATGTTTGCACATATAAGCCCAATCGGGACAACTACAGGTAAACTGGATTTGAGATGGTTTGGGAAATAACCCCTCATCCTGACGACAAATCCGCTCCATCACCGCATCAGAAAATTTCCCTTGCAGCAACTCTACGAGTGAATCTATGCCGCCTATGCAGTCTTCGCAAATTTGCTGCCATTGTTCCGGTTCTAACGCCTTAATGTTGATAGTAACGTCGTAGATCGACGATCCGCTGACCATCGCCTTGACTTTCAAAGGAGATATTTGCAGGTCGATAACAGCACTGTGGCGCACGCAGGAACGGCCCCGAGGCAATCGCGTCTCGTAATCAAGGTATCGTTCCAAATTATCACACCAGGCTTTGCCCCAGAAAGTATTGGCGATTTTGCGCCCTTCCACGGTGACGGGTGCTATTTTTCGCCCCTTCTTGCGTAGCTTCTTTATTTCGCGTTCGGCGATTTTGCGCCGCTCTGCAACCGAGATATAAGGGGCTCCCCATACGCCAAAGGATCCGTAGGACATCGCTAGCACGCCTCCATGGCTGTTTTTAGATCAAGAGCGACCATACGCAGTAAGTCTTCATTTCTTATTTCGGTAAGATTGATCTCCTTACCACCGCACAACACATCATCGGACAGCTCTTTTTTTGCCTCGATTAGGGTGTCAATTTTTTCTTCAATCGTTCCCTGACAAACGAATTTGTGAACCAGCACGTTTTTCTTCTGGCCTATCCTGAAAGCGCGGTCCGTGGCCTGATTTTCCACTGACGGGTTCCACCAGCGATCAACATGAACCACATGCGATGCTGCAGTGAGCGTTAGCCCCGCGCCGCCTGCTTTCAGGGAAAGGACCATAAAGGGCACCATTTCGTTTTCCTGAAAAGTCTGCACCAGACCTTTGCGGCTTTTTACCGACGTGCCACCATGGAGAACCAGTCCAGGGCGACCGAAAATCTCGCCAAGAAACGCTGCAAGTGGCTCCGTCATCTCGCGGAACTGTGTGAAGACCAGCATTTTTTCCTGACGCGCGGCGACAACCTGGGTAATTTCTCGAAGGCGCGCCCACTTGCCGCTGTCGCCTTCACTCCACTCACTATCCTTCAGCCACTGCGAGGGGTGATTGCAGATCTGTTTCAGCCGCATCAGTGTTGCCAGCACAATACCTTTGCGTTGGATGCCGTCGGCTTCCTTTAGTGCTGCTGTAAGCTCGGTAACTGTCTGGCCATAAAGCGCAGCCTGCTTGTGGCTCAGCGTGCAAAGTGCCTTAATTTCGGTTTTTTCGGGAAGGTCGGTGATTACTTTTTTGTCGGTCTTCATTCTACGCAATATGTAGGGCCGCACAAGGTCGCGCAAGGGGCCGTAGGGATTATGCTCGCGCTCGGTCAGCTTCTTGATGTAACGGCTAAATTCTGTGATGTTTCCCAGCAGCCCCGGATTGATGAAATCAAAAATTGACCACAGATCGCTGAGATTATTCTCCACCGGTGTTCCGGTTAGAGCAATGCGAGCCTCGCTAATTAACGCCTTCGCCATCACCGTTTGTTTGGCTTTGGGGTTTTTGATAGCCTGTGCCTCGTCCAGCACTAAATACCGCCATGGCATTTGGCTTAAGACCGGCATACGTAGCAACGAGCCGTAGCTTGTGATCACCAGGTCTTGAGCGGACAATTCGTCTGGTCCCATCCGTTTCAGCTCGCTCGACATCATGGCAGAAGAATGCATGATCTTGATACGTAAATCCGGAGAAAAGAGTCTACTCTCTGCTGCCCAGTTAGCCAGTAGCGAAGCGGGAGCCACCAACAAGCTCGGCTTATGCCCGCTCCCCTTTTGCCGCTGCTTTTCTTTTTGGATCAGTAACAGGGACAGAACCTGAATGGTTTTTCCCAATCCCATGTCGTCGGCAAGGCAGGCACCAAGACCTAGACCAGACAACAGATGGAGCCACTCGACGCCCACTTTTTGATAGGGGCGTAGCTTCCCTTTCAAGGCGGGACCGGGCTCGACACTGGCACCATCAACATTGCGCAGCGAGGACAGCGTGTCGGCTAACCATGTGCCGGCTGTTATGTTTGCCCATTCCTGCGTTACGGCTCTGGCTTGGTCATCATCATTGATCGCAGCGCTGGATAACAGGCGCATGGCCTCTGAAAATGTAAGTCCGTCGCTATCGGCCAGATCCTGCACCTTTGTAAATTGGCGCATGGTGCTCTCAAGACGCTGGCGATCAATCTCCACCCACTCACCGCGCAGCAACACAAGTGCTTCGGTACCAGCCAGCAAAGAGGCAATTTCATCTTCGCTAAGTGCTTCGTCCCCCAGCACCACACTCATCTGGAAGTCAAGCAGTGCCTCCAGACCGGCCCCGACTGCAGGTGCGCCGCCAACCGTGGCGGTTACCTGAGGCCGCTTGGGACGGCCCGCTGACCAATTGGCAGGCATACGCAATATCACCCCGGCATCCTCTAGTAGAGGGGCACTGTTCAGGAACCGGGAGGCTTGCGAGGCGCTCCAGCGTAAGGGGTGAAAGACTTCCCCGCTCTCAACAACTGTTTTAAGCCAACTGCACCCCAGTGCAGCACGCTGCACTGGCACAAGCAAGGACAACAATTTATCTCGATTGGCAGCACCAGCGTATTCGCTCAGTGCGCGCCCCAAAGGCATGTGCTGCAATTTGGCTTGAGTAGACAGCCGCGTGGTATATGTGGCCATGAAAGCGAATGGATGGTCGGGGTCTTTGCGGTTCACTGCCAGATTGAAGTGGACACGGCCAATCAGGTTCCAAGATGGGTTCATTCCCTGCATAAAAGACTGTAAGTCGCCGTCACAACCCTCAAGAGAGCTGACAAGTGCCGCGCCTAGATCGTCCCAAAGCCTGAGGAGAACGTCTGCGCTCAGGTATTCAGCGCCCGTCATCATTGGTGCGCTCAACAACAGCGTTGCAAGTTCGCCCTCGTTTAGGGCGGGGACCGTCGCCAGAATTCGCGATGAGGAAGCCTGTACAGCCCCGCTCGAAGCATGAAGACACACGGCTTCTACGAAGCGGATAGAGAAATCGCGCCACCACATAAATGTGGGCGGTAGGGGTTGGCCGACCTCCCCTGCCCCCAATTGCAATAGACCATGCCCAGTATCTTGTTCAAAGGCGCCCGCTAGTCTTGCCGCGACTTTATCATTGAGGACAGGCGCCTTTTCAGCGCTCTCAAGCAGTAGATGGCCAAGGGGTGTAAGGTACAACTGGATACAGGTCATGGTGACAGAACAATCTTTGACAATAGAAAAACCGTAATAGCTGTTCTTTAACGGCAGCGCCTCCTATTATGCCCGCAACAGACACAAAAGTGTTCACGTGGTTCGAACCATGCCGCATATTCTAGGAGAACGAGCTCTACCGACTGTGTCAAAGGCACTTTCGGCGATGACAATATTCATTATGAGAACTGTTGCAGCAACAGCACACCCCAACGCCAACCCAGCACAATAAATTCATATCCAGTGCAATGCTCACAAACAGCGCCAGTATCGCAAAGCGATTTAGTGCATTGTCCCCTACCGGACTCGACCCCTTTTATGTGTTCTCCTTCAACACGGCTTTGGCAATGCCGATCTCAGTGATTTTCGGCGCTTAGTGAGCCAAATCGTCCTTCTGCCCATTTCGAAAACCACAGCACCGGGTAACAGTAGATGAAGTAGAAAACCGCAATCAGGCCATAGATGAACATAATATCACCAGGCATGCGCATGATCGCGACTTCCCCCTGCCGTGTTAGTTCGGCGATACCAATCACCGAGAAGACAGCGGTGCTTTTGATGACGATAACATAGACACTGGCCATAGGCGGGATTGTCAATTTCAACGCCTGCGGGATGACGACATTGCGGTAGGTCTGTCCCAAGGTCATGCCAACCGAGCGGGCCGCTTCGCTTTGACCTCGGGGCACCACAAAGATGGCCGACGCAACGATTTCCGTCACGTAGCTGGAGGTGTAAAGCGACAGAGACACAATCGCGGCGGTATATCCGTCAAAGGACAGCCACGCAATTCCAAGTGATGGCAACACGAAGAAGATAATATAAAGCTGGACCAAATAAGGTGAGCCGCGCAGAATATGCAAGTATCCGTTAATCAATTTGTTGAGGAAAAAATACCCCAACGTCTTGGTCACACCAAGGCAGAAGCCGATCAGAGACCCCACGATTATGGAGATCATCGAGATCTGGAATGTCATCCATAGCCCTTTCAACAAGAACGGAAAAAGGCTTTGGAGGATGGAAAGTTTATCAGCAATCATGTCCATGTCGTTGCTCCCTAGTTCTCTTTCCAGGCTTTTCCACCCAGCTTATTTTGCAGGATACCAGACAGAACTAGCATCATCGCGTAGATCCCCAGATAGCAAATTGCTGTCGTGACATAGCTTTCGGTGGCAATCACAGTTTCCGAGAACATCTGCAGGCCTGCGCCCATCAGTTCAAAAACGGCGATGATTGATA
Source organism: Pseudovibrio sp. Tun.PSC04-5.I4 (assembly GCF_900104145.1). NCBI lineage: Bacteria > Pseudomonadati > Pseudomonadota > Alphaproteobacteria > Hyphomicrobiales > Stappiaceae > Pseudovibrio > Pseudovibrio sp. Tun.PSC04-5.I4. The sequence goes on from NZ_FNLB01000007.1 coordinate 110,198, forward strand.
GCAGTGAAGTATCCTTGATCAGCACCGCCGTCTGGCCCAACAGGGGGGGCATTACATTGGTTAGCGCCTGTGGCAATGTGACGTTGACCAAAGTCTGGCGCGAGGACATTCCGACCGACAGGGCAGCCTCGACTTGACCGCGATTAACCGATTCAATTCCAGCGCGGATGATTTCGCCCATATAGGGCGAGGTATGGATGGTCAGAGCAATGATGCCGGTCTGGGTTTCGTCAAAGAGATTGCCAAAAGGCAACAGCATCGGAAGGCCATAATAGATCAGGTAAATCTGGATCAGCAGTGGAGTTGCGCGGATGAACTGAATGTACCCTGCAATGGTCCGCCAAATCAGTGGATTCTTCGACATCCGGCCTAGGGCAATAAATGTTCCGAAGATCAGAGACAGGACAAGGCACAAGGCAGCTATCCAAAGCGTCTGCACAATGCCCGTGGCGAACACGTCAGCATATTGTCCAACAATCCTGATGTTAAAGTAAAATTGCAGCCATTCCATGTGAAATCCGCTTATAAGGTCGGAAGAGGACCTTTTATGGTGAGCCGGGGCAATACATTAATTGCCCCGGACGAAAAGTCGTGGCTATTTGTGATCTGCTTCCCACGCGATGGAATTCCACCAGTAATCTAGGCGATCCTCAAGACGACCATCGGCTTCAATCAGGCGCACATAATTATCTAGAGCGCTCAGTAGGTGCAACGAATCCGGGCGGGTGGCAAACCCAAGCGGTTCACGGGCTAGCTTGCCGTCCAGAACCTTGAGGCCTCCGATCGAGCTAATGAAGCCCGCGATGGTGGCCGTGTCCGACAAACCAGCGTTGGCCCGGCCCGATGCAACGGCTTGAACCGTCTGTGCAGTTCCGCCTGCAAATTCTTTCAGCTGAGCTTTGGGAAGAACCTTGCGTGCAGTTTCGGCCCAAGACGATGCCTGCGTAGTTGCAACCGATACATCAGATGTGTTGAGCTCCTCCCAGGAAGAATATGGAGAATCCATGGGTGTAAACGCGACGGTTTCAGAATAGAAGACCGGATTAGTGAACACGATCTGCATGTGGCGTTTTGCCGTCGGGGTCATGTCAGCGGCGATGAAATCAGCTTTACCCGACAGCAGCGCTGGGATTAGACCTTTCCAATCGAAGTCCTTGATGACCAGTTCGACTGCCATGTCGTCTGCCATCATTTGCGCAATCTCTATCGCCAGTCCGGCACGGTCACCGTTTTTGTTGACAAAACTGATCGGCGGTCCTTGGGTCTGAACGGCAATAGTCATCTGACCGGTGCGGACGATCTTTTCCATTGTGGATTCTGCCCAGGACGCAGTTGACGCCAGTGCAATAACCGCACTACCGACGGCACCTGCTATGAATGATTTTAGTTTCATTACAATTTTCCTTCATATTGGTTGATTGTATTAGAGAATCTGCCTCAAAAATTCCTGAGCCCGATCCGATTGCGGATTGTCGAAGAAGTTGTCAGGTGTATTTTCTTCAATCACCGCACCTGCATCCATGAAGATCACTCGATCCGCTGCTTCACGCGCAAAACCCATTTCATGGGTCACGACGATCATGGTCATTCCCTCAGCGGCAAGTTCGCGCATAAGTCCAAGAATGCCGCCCACGGTTTCCGGATCCAATGCCGAAGTCGCCTCATCAAACAGCATTACCTTTGGTTTCATCGCTAGTGAGCGCGCGATCGCCACCCGTTGCTGTTGACCCCCAGATAACATTGACGGATAGTTGTTTGCATGGTCTAGAATGCCAACCTTCCGCAACAGATCATGGGCGATCTCTTCAGCCTCTTTACGGTCACGTTTCAACACAATCCGTTGGGGCATCGCGATATTTTCGAGCGCAGTCTTGTGCTGAAATAAGTTAAAATGCTGAAACACCATGCCCACCTCGGTGCGCAACTTGTTAATGTCGGTCTTTTTGTCAGTAACAATCTGCCCATCAATGGTGATAGTCCCGCTGTCGACCCCTTGAAGCCCATTCAATGATCGCAACAAAGTGGACTTCCCCGAACCCGAAGGCCCGATGATCACCACAACTTCACCCCGGTCGATATGGTTAGTCACATTATCCAGTGCACGCACTGGTTCAGAACGATTTTTAAGGTGGTATGCCTTGCATACCTTTTCGATGACAATCATAGGCTCACTTATACACCTCGCCTTTCCTGGCCGGACAAGCGATCGCTGAAGCAAAAATCCCACGGGACCAGCCGTTACGGCATTGTTGTCCGTATCCAGAGTTATTTTGACAGGCCCCGCTAGCATTTCGATCCGCGTGTATCCTTCACTGGTTTAGCTCAGCAATTGCGATGGGCGCGCTGATATGGAAGCTGCGGGGCGTTGAAGGATCGATGCCCCACCACACCAACGGCATCACAATGAGCTAAGGCGGACTACCGAAAGAAAAATGTTCAATTGGCCGAGGATGATTCTGCACATACGTAACAATGCCTAACTAAACAGTGTTTGACCATGTAAAATTTAAAAGTGTCTATTTATTGAGAGCACCAAAAGTGGGCATGGTTTAAATCGAGTGACCACTTTTGTGGGTCGAGTAGGCCGAGGGGATTTCGCCCTCTATTGGAGAAGCTCCTCAGAACGGAATGGATAAGTTTAACCGTGCCGCATTGTCGTGAAGATTGCCTGCGGTTCTGTGTTCGAAATGTAAGCCAACTGTACCGAAATCATCTAACTTGAGTTCCAGACCGGTTTTCACTTCAAATGCAGTCTCTCCGAGATTGGCTAGTGCCTTCATTGGGTCTACACCGCCCGGTCCACCTTCCAACGTGGAATACGCCGCCGTTGCAGTGCCGCTTAGCCTTTGCTGCAAAGAGATGTTTGCAAACAGGTTCAACGTGCCCTGACCAGGGATGATGCCCTCATAGCCCAGTTCAAAGCCTGGCCTCATCCAAGCATGGCCCTCTGAATTCCGGCGGATCTGTAAGTTTAATGCACCCGCACCGTGTTCCTCCGCACTGTACCCTGTCATGTAAGCAAGACCTAAATCCATATAGGGACGTGCATAAACACCGCTAGAAACAAAGTCATGGGAAAGGCGAAGGATACCACCTACTACATCTGTGCTTCGGCCGGTTTCAGCTGTTCCGTCAAACAACATCACACCAGCGCGCTGGCTCTCCGAGTGAGAGAAGCTATAACTCAAGCCAGCACTGAGTTTGGTTGCATCGAAGCTGTACTTTGCGGCAATGCCGACCTGACCGGTAACACTGCGAGATTTCCATGCGCCGCCATACCCTTTCGACCAATCTTGAGCCAGTGATCCAGCAAGACTAATGTTCCAGTTAGCATCAATGGCTTTTTGGGCACCACCAGCATATCGCATGGTATTTGTTCCTGTACCCTTGTACTCGAAGTTGCCGCCTGTTCTGGACCATTCTCCGCCACCGTAGAACCAGCCACAGGATTCATCCTTAATAACCCTGAAGACATCTCCCCCACTTCCACCGCAAATCATCAATGATTGCGTGAAGTAATCAGAGTTGCGTAAAGCAACTGCCTGATTGCGGCTATATAATTCGCCGGAAAGATCGGTCATCTCAACGCGATAGTCGGAGATCTCTGCAGTATCAACCTGAGATATAATCGTTGGTGCTAATGCTTTTGTACTGCCTACCATCTGGACACGGTTGATATACTCTCCCACTTCCATCTCGTTGGTATTTGTCCCCTTCACAGCAAAATCTACAGCGTAATGCAGGGCATATTGGTTATCATTGATTTTGCCGCTGTCGAAGTTAATCACAACAGATTTCTGGGTTACAAGGTCAATACCATTGTCTGTTACGCTAGCATCCCCTTGAAACGCGACTTTGACGAAGTTACCCGGTTTGATGGCATGGTTCAAAAACAGCAGTTTTTAGTGAACACCGAGCACACACCATTCAGCCATGGGGCGGCATTAAATATGCCTCCTTCTTATCCCGCAAGACACAAAAGTGTTCACTTGGTTTGAACCATGCCTAGAAATGGACTAAAATCTCTACGCGTGAGGATGCCATGTAATTGGCATCCTCCTTGCAAAACCATTAGACGACAAAGTTAATGCTGTACTCACCATAAAAGGTGCTCTCATCCTTCCATTGTTGTTGGGCATTGGCATAGGACGGCATATCTTCCAAGCGTGAGTGCATATCTTTATTATAGGCTTCAAAGAGCTCTTCATAGGCGACTAACAAAAGATTGACAGTAGGGTTATCAGATTTCAAGTCGTCATCTATTCGACCTGTTTGCATCTTGTAACTTGTCATCGCTGTGGCTCGCGCCTTCGCCCACTCAAAGGACGCTTTTTCTTCTGGGCTAGCTTCGTTATCTAGGAAATTGATAGCATCTCGATATGATTGGGCATGAGGTTTCAAGCTTGGAGCTTCTCCGTACATCGCTTTTCGCACCTGATCGTCCATCGCGGAATCAGCTGCACTCATTTCCTCTGTGGTGAACTGTCCACCTTCATTGCTAACTATTGCAAAGAGAGTTCTGCGGTCAAAATCAAGAGCATCAAACGTTTCTCGTCTGAATGTACCCGTGATGTTGCGGTATTGACTGGAAGTGACACCAGTTTCTTTATAGCGGGCATCCAAAGCAGAGCGAGCATCGGATGCTACTTCTGAAATCGCTTTTGACTTTGGAATATCAGTTGCTTTTTTTGTAGGGGAGGCAACCTCAGGTGCTGGTTTGGTCTTTTCTGCTTGTGTACTGGTAGCCTCTTTTGGTGATTTATTCATGGTTTTTGAAAAACTATAAACGCTACTAAATGAGCTTGAAATGACGGACATAATATATCCCCTTGCGTGATGTGTGAAAGTTGCATAAATTATAACATGCACTCTATGTAGTATTGAAATGATAAGTTAGGGAAATTAAATGAAATTTACTAATGATGAAATTGTTTTTACTACAATTAATGTTTGAATACTAAATATTTGTTAAATTTTAATAGATTGATAAACATCCGACTGCAAGTTAATATTTCTCTAATTCTAGTAAAATTACATTGAGGTCTCAAATATAAGCTTAGAGGTTTGAAAATTCAAAACTGGGCTTACTATTAGCTCAAATGGCTCGCTAAATGTTGAATGTATCTAATATATCGAAACGCGGATTCAACTCGCCAGTGCAACTTTACCCAAGGTAGGCCCAGTGGGCACGAAGTTGCATATTTGGCCATCTTGAAGATCAGATGGAGAACGAATTGCACGGTATTTAGAGTATACCCAAATTCACACTTTCAGTGAACACAGAGTGAGCCCGGTATCTTGTTCATTTTGGGTTAAATTTGTGTTAGTGAACAGAAATGGCTCATGGCACACCCAAAATGAACAAATTTATGTCTCGCATCGGTTACGCTCGCACCTCTACCACCGATCAGAATCTGGAAGCGCAAGTTCTTGCATTGGAAGCAGCTGGGTGTCATCTGATCCGCTCGGAACAGAAGAGCGGGGCTTCTCTCAAGGAGCGTATTGAGTTGCAGACAATCCTGGACTTTATCCATCCGAGCGAAACTCTGGTGGTCACCCGCATTGATCGGCTTGCCCGGTCTATGCATGACCTGCAAGTTATTGCACGGCGCTTGCAAGACAAGGGTGCTCATTTGTTTGCGACTGAGCAGCCTATCGACACCTCAACGGCTGCCGGCAAAGCTTTCTTCGATATGCTCGGTGTCTTTGCAGAGTTCGAAACCAATCTGCGCCGCGAGCGACAAGCAGAAGGCATTGCGGCGGCAAAGACAAGAGGTGCTTACAAAGGCCGCCCGCCACAGATTGATACAAAGAAGATTGAAGTGCGGCTTGCTGCTGGCCAGAGCCCAACGGAGATTGCCCGAGAGCTCGGCGTCTCTCGAGGAACAGTTTACAAGGTAAAGAACCGATGACCAGCCAACGTGAAAAACATGTGCGCATCACACCCCGCCTGAGCGAAACCCTTGAGAAGGAAATGCTGAAAGCCTGTCGTAAAATTGCGGAAACTCATGGGCTGGAAGTTGAGCAAGGTGGGAAGCGTCTCAAATCCAGAGGCGATGCTTTTGAAATGGTGCTGCGGGTAAAGGTTCCGGTGGCAGAGGGCCAGGATGAGGATTTAGACAAAGAACTCTTTGAACTTCTGTGTTCGCGATATGGCTTAAAGAAGGAAAACTACGGCGAGATATTTAGTGATGGGGAAGAGCGTTTCCGCATTGCTGGCCTGGATACTAGGCGTCCCAAATACCCGATCTCAGCGATGTCAATGCTGAGTCAAATTTCCCCACATGTGCTGGACGGAAAGTCCTCAGTTTGAGTATTTGGTGACCAGCCTTGTCTGTGGGTCTAACTCTCCTTTTTGGGTGGCCTGCCGCGTCGTTTTGGTGGTGGAGGTGGGGCTATTGAAGCGTTAGCCCGTACGTGCTCTGGCATGAGGTCCGCATGGCTGCGCAACCGATAACTAGCACCTTCGATCTGGATGACGACGGCATGATGCAAAAGCCGATCGAGAAGGGCTGTGGCAATAACGCGATCACCAAAGATCTCACCCCATTCCGCAAAGCCACGGTTTGAGGTGAGGATCATGGATCCCTTTTCATATTTGGCATTGACGAGCTGGAAGAACAAGTTTGCTCCCCCATTGGTAATTGGCAGATAACCGATTTCATCGACGATTAGCAGTGAAGTTCGTGCAAAGAAGCGTAGTTTCTCAGTCAACCGCCCTTCTTTTTCAGCTTTTGCCAAGGCTTCGATGAGGTGAGCTAAAGCAATGCGATACACCCGTTTACCCGCTTTAACGGCTGCAACCCCAAGAGCAGTTGCCAGATGGCTCTTTCCTGTACCAGGTGGACCGAGAAAGTGTACCACTTCATTGCGAGTGATGAACTCCAGTTCGGCTAGAGCCATGATGCGATCCCTGTCCAGCGAGGGCTGGAAGGTAAAGTCGAAGCTTTCCAGTGTTTTTATCGGAGTAAGCCGCGCTGTCGTCAGGGCGACGCCGATACGGCGGCCCTCGCGTGTTGAATATTCTTCATTGAGCAGAGAATCCAGGGCCTCCAGTGCCGTGAGTTCCCCTTGTTCCAATTGGCTCAGCGTGTGGTCGAGCACCTCTAAAGCCCGCGGCATTTTTAAGCCTACCAGTGAAGACTGAATGCGTTTACTGAGCGAACTCATGGCTTACCTCCAGTACTGGCAAGTCGTTGGCCTACCGCTTCATAGAACTCCAGTGGGCGTTGGTTTACACCGCTGTGTTTGGTTGGCTCCGCAGCCAGACGACGGCGCTGTGTTGCCCGTGGAGGAGCCTTGCGATGGCATGGATCAACCCGGCGCTGGTTCTTTCCCTCCATGACCGGATGGGTGGCGATGAGCTGACCGTTTTCATAGATGCGCACCTCTTGCGGGTGATGCTGGACTTCGACCATCCGTTTCTTAACGGTGTCCGGCACTGAATAAAGATTACCTCCAACGGAGACCATGCCATCACGCGTGACCCGCCGCTCCACCAGTAAAACAGCATCATAAGGGTGCGCTGGCAAAGGGATCAGAGCGGGCTGTTCCTCTCCAAAGACCTCGCCCACCACACGGTTGGTGGTGGCATGAACACGGACATTGGCAATTTCCTTGCACCAGCGTGTGAACTGGGCATTAAGATCGTCCAGATCGCGGAACGTACGACCAAGGAAAAAATCCTGCCGGATGTAACGAAATGGCCGCTCCACCTTGCCCTTGGTTTTGGCCCGGTAGGGCTGGCAGGCATCCGGCTGAGCGCCATAATGGTCCAGAAGAGCGACAAGAGCAGGATTAAAAAGAACAGTGCCATCTGGCTCCTCTCCCAGAACGGCTGTCTTCATGCGATCATACAGGACTTCCAGTGTCGCTCCGCCGAAGACCTCAAAGGCCGCGATATGACAACGCAGGACTGTCTCTAGTTTTTGATTGGCACAATAGCGCCCCCACAAAAACCGTGAATTACTCAGCACCATTGAAAACAAAAAGACTTTTCGCACCACATCTGGTTCACTGGTGAACTCCACCTGAAACTCAGCAAAATCTACCTGTGCCTGCTGGCCTGGTGCTGTCTCAAAGCGCCGTTCAAATGCATGCGGAGGAGCTGGACGGATCAGGCGAAGATATTCCGTTACAGTGGAGTAACCGCCCTTAAACCCCAGTGTCTTCAGCTCACGAAGCAAGCGCCGGGCAGATAGACCGGGAAACCGCTCCAGTCGCTCAAGTAAATAGCCTTTGTATTCCTCCAGTACACGCCCGTCACGCTGGCGGGGGCCGTAGACAGGAGCTTCAAGGCCTTGGTGTAAGTATTTGCTGACCGTCTTTCTATCCAGCCCGGCTTTGCGCGCTATGGCACTTACAGACAGTCCCTGCTGCTTCAAATTATGGATCATTACGATCTTCCCTAGATTGACCACTCCTCCACACCCCTTCTTTCCAACAGGAACGTAGAGGAGAGTTTGGCCAACTTTTGTTTGAAGGGGCATGCCCCTTCAAACAAAAGTCAAAGCTGAAAAAGTGGGGAATTTTCAACCAGCGCTTTTGGGGAGAATACATCCAGCACTGACAAGCGAAACGGATCTCTGATGGGCGACTATTTAAGTTCTCGCCCGAACAGGTTCGCGTGCTGCTTCAATCAATCGCTAAAGTTCGCTGATTGTTCCTCAAGATGGCCAAATATGCAGCTATGTGCCCATAGGGCCTACTCGTGAAGTTTCTTCGAGGGTGGCTGCGCGACAAGCATCATGACAGGCTCGTGCGTGATGCTGCTCTCAAAGAAAACACCCTCCGAATGCAAAAGGTTAATACCAATGCTCAGATTAAAGTTCGCGACCGCAGCTTGTCTGATACTCGTCGGCGGTTGCGCGAGCAGGCACGGGCTTGATCCGTGTACGCTTCCAATCAGTTGGAAGCCAGAAGATGCTGATGTGATTTCAGAGCGGTTGGCACGCTCGCTTGATTGGGTAGTGGAAGTTCGAGATCTGGCAAAGTGTCCAAATCCACCAGAAGATCCAAATTCCTAAGCGGGGTTAAAATGCAGAAATCAGAGGCTGGAACTACCTTCACATTTATTGCTGCTTGGATCGCACAGAATTGGACCAATTACTTGGAGCCAGTTATGAGCGCTGTTTTAGTTATTTTGACTGTAGTTGCTGCGTTTTACATGGCCTGGAATAGGATTCTGGACAACCGGCTAAAGAGAAAACAGCTTCGAGAAAGTGACGCCAACTCTTGTATTGATTAAAGCACGCCACTGTGAGCCTAAACGCTGTATTGGCAGCTTGGCTGGCCATGCAGGATTGCTGTGAAAGAGCTCTGTCTTACCAAGCTTATGAGCGAGAGACTGATTACTCTCTCGAAAGTTGTTCTTGATGAATTCTTTTAAGTCATCTGAAAATAGGCTTTCTTCAGTGTGGAGATAGTGATGCAGCTGCTTATCTTTTCTGAGTTTTGTAATTATTTCTTTTCGAGTTTCGATATCCTCTACACAACGGTTGATCGCTAGTATCGCATTTGTTGTTTGTGCGGAGAAGCTTTCGTTGGCGGCCTTGCTATTAACCTCTCGGGCTTTGCGCAACAAGTTGTGACGAGAACCATCAGCTGGTTCTCGGTTCTCGCAAAGATGAAAGATCTGAGAACAAAAATGTTCTATGAGGCCAGTAACTTTTGCGTCCTCATAAATTACTGGGTGAATATTGTTTTTTCCAAGCGCTGCACACCAGTCTTCGTATTTTCTATCATAGTTGTAATGTTCAATATTATCGCGAATAAATTTTTCGGGAAAATCAATCGACGCGCCACCCTTTACCTTCTGCTTATAATGAGATTCCATCATCTCCACTTGGTTGCGAATGTAGAAAATAATCTTTGCGCGAGATAAGCTAGGGTAGACCTCGACAAGATTCTCAGGATGGACTTGCCAAAGAAATTCAGAGCAGATGAGTAAATCATTGGTTGTTGAGATTATGCGTTGAAAATCTGCGCGTATCTTACTGAAGTGTGGGTCAGACATTGATTTTAAAGTTAATGACCCCCGAAAATCAACATGCCCTCCTTGGGTTAAGCCAATATCTGGATAGCAAACGCCGGACTCTTCTAGCAATTTTTTGTTTTTATACAAGAAGCTCTGGATAGACGTCGAACCTGTTTTTGGTGCTCCGATATGCAAAATTGCCATGCATCTAACTCCATTAAAGATCGGCCATCTAATTCGGCACAATGAAAATATATTATAGCATTCTTGGGTGTGATTGAATCTATGGATGTTTGCGGGGCTCTGCTCAGTTGAAGTAGGAAGGTTCGTGAGGTGGAATTTCTCCCTTTCTGGAAGTTATTCCATTGAATCCAGTCCTCACGACATGCTTCTCAGTCCGTCAAAACCCAGCGCGGCAGATCTGGACAGAGCCGAAAAGATTGGGCAAGATATGTATAGATATTAAGTGAGATGTAAACGTTGAACTATTTGTCAGAAACAAAATCAATTATTCTGGCCCGATACAAGGCTGGCATGTCGCTGCTTCGGATCAGTGAAATTTATGGTGGCTCGCAAAAAGATATCGCGGCGGTGGTTGCACTTATGCAGCAGTCCGCCACAAGACCGCCGACTGGCAATATGATCACGCCTGCATCTGACATCGCCGAGCGATCACTTGCTCTGGCAGGAACGCAGGAAGATAGAGAAACGTCTCTAGCGCGGCTGGGAGGGTGTCCCCCGAAACTGTGTAGCGATCAGAAAGTCCTCGTGTTGGAACTCGTTGAAAATGGCCAGTCAGTCCGCGCCATTGCAAGGAAATTCAACGTTCATATTGCAACAATCTACCGTTGTATCAATGAAAAAGAGACCGTATATGGGGATGTTGATAGTGGGGATGTCCCTTTATAGGTGCTGTATCCCATGACGGGGACATTTTCCCTTGGGCATCTGCAACAGTGGCCTTGCAAGGTATCAGGACAAGATCACTCTCAATTGTGATCGATGGGACTGCTGGAAGTAGCTACAGACTGACCAATCGTATTAGAACGTCCGAGGGCCGAACTTATGACCAATCAGTCATTTTAAATTGCTACGATTGTTAGAGACGTTTAGGTACTTTTATATCTCTCTGCTGCAGGGAGATAGGCGTGTTAGCTCCACGTCCATCCACGGTCTGTCTGGTTAATCAGTCCGTGAGAGCTTGCAGTTCAGCAAAACGGCTCCTCCCTAATTGACATTATACACCCGTTGTAAATTATGGTTGGGAAATTTGCCAAAGCCTGAAAGCTATCCTCAAAATGAATTTGTTTGGAGAAGTCGCTCCGGTTAAAGCTGAACCGGTGGCACCGTATCTTGGTGGCAAAAGCCAGCTTGCTGGCCGTATCGTTGGCCAGATCAATCAAGTCTCTCACCTGAGTTATGTGGATGTGTTCTGCGGGATGGGTGGGGTGTTTTTTAAGCGAAGCTCTGTGGCTAAATGCGAAGTCATTAATGACATCAACAGTGAGCTTGTCACCTTCTTTCGTGTCTTGCGATCCCACAAGCCTGAGTTTTTGCGAAGCTTGGAATATATGTTTGCATCCCGTGAGGAGTTTGAAGCCTTACACAATGCAGATCTTGACCACCTGACGGATATTCAAAGGGCGGTTCGGTTTTACTATCTGCAACGCCTCGCCTTCGGGGGGAAGGCCACGGGGCAGTCTTTCGGGACTGCGGTCGAGCGTCCGTCCCGCTTCAATGTCAAGCGTGTGCTCAACAATATCGAGCTGGTATCTGACAGACTGTCTGCTGTGACGATTGAGAACCTCGACTGGCGAGCCTGCCTTGAGCGCTATGATGCGAGTGCAACTCTGTTTTATCTGGATCCGCCTTACTGGGGCGGGGAAAAGGATTATGGCAAAGGGGTATTTGAACGCTCAGACTTTGCAGAGATGGCAGAACAGCTTTCCAAGATCGCAGGTCGGTTTATCCTCTCGCTCAATAATACAGATGAGACGCGAAAGACCTTTGAGGACTTCCGGCAGGATGAGGTTAACCTGAACTATTCCATCGCGAAGGGGACAGGCAGGCGCGTCAGTGAACTGATTATCTCAAATTGAATTCGGAGTAAGGCAGCGGTCTGCCATTTGGATTTTGCATAGGCGCTCGCAATTGTTGATTGCGGGCGTCAAGTCGTTTGCAGCTTCTTTTGTGTGTTGCTTAGGACTTATCTCCATACACAATCTAATGGTTGCCAATTTCAAGGGAAATCGGATGAATGCATCTTGGGTCTATCCCCGCAAAGGGACAGAATGCGACATGGGTTTAGCTTGTTTGTCCAAAAACATTAATATTGATAAGATTCGACAATAGAAATTGAGATTAACCCACTGTATTTTCTAAATATATTTAGGTTTAAGCATGTACAAAAGTAGACGTACAAAAATAAAAAAATGAATTACTTTTGTACATTCGCAAAAATCAGGCCCAAATACTCTGTATTTTCAAAGCACCATATCCCGTTATGGACACGTACAATAACGGTGGTTAAAAGACACCTTACTGACAATAAAGATAAATTGCTTAGCGTACGCCTACGAGCAAAACTTGTTCTGGTCCCTGATTACCAGACCAAATCCGTTTCCTCATGCTCGAAAGCTGACACCATCTCCTTGATTTCCCGCTCCGGTGCGCCCAAAGCATGGGCGACTTCCTTCCAAGTCTTCGTGGCCTTGGCCACTTCCGAAATGATGTGATCGGCATCTTTAGCCTCGAGGAGGTAATTCTCGTGCTGAGAGCGGTGCAGTTCGATGCTAGCATCCGGATTGTCGTCGTTCACGAAGCTCTTGAGCACGCGCGGTTGGTTCGGGATCGGGTTGATGTCGTACGCAGGTGAGAGGTGCCAGCCGCCCTTCCCGCGAAGAAATCCGTGATTGCGCATGTGGTCATCGAGGTTCGTCACGAGGATGGAAAAGGCGACCCGCCTGTAGAGTTCCTCGCGATCCATGTCCGGGGCTACGCTTTCCGAGGTGATCACGTCTGCTAGGTCTAGGTAGCTGTAGCTTTCCCCGTCCCGCCCGTTAAGCATGGCCATCGCCGAGATGAACGGGATCCTGCCCTCTTCGTTCCGATCAAACCGGTGGGACAAAAAGACAGGTTTGTCGTCAGCCATTTCGAGGGTGTGATCCGCAACCGTAATCCCGGCTCGCCGGGCTATCACCATCGTTATAGCTTCCCAACGCTCGACGCAGTAGTTGTCCGTTTCCTTCGGGAATTTCGCTACAGAAAGGCGTCCGTGCTGATCCAAGATGCTGGCCTTCGGCCGTGCACCGCCCAGAGAGCTTCCTGGAACAAAGAGCATTTTGAGGTCTTCGGCGGTCTCTTCCCCACGAAGAACACGCTGAGAGGCTTGGAGCAGATCCCCGAGACTGAGCAACGCAGGCACACCTATCCCTTCGTGCGCTTGGAACTCGTCATCAACCTTGTACCGTAGCGCGCCCAATCGGGTCTCGTCGTTTACGCCCAACAGATAGTCGGTTTCTTGCAGCGTCCTCGGACGTCGTTCCTCGGCTTCGGCCATCCGCCCCTCATAGCGCCGCATGACGGTTCGACCCCATGTGTCTGGGGAGGAGTCCCCGAGCGGTGCGAGCATGTCCTGCCCTGCTTGTGGCACGAACTGCCCCGGACCCAGCGGCATGTCCGGGGACAAGTCAAAAGCATTTTCGTAAGCGAGCCAGCCCTCATGATAAGTGAAGGACACCCGCTCCCTGCCCCGCCCCGCTGTCCGGTGTAGCGTGCCGACTCGGTGCAAACCCTTCCAATCGATCCAAACCTCAACCATTCTTCAACCTCGCCCGCTGGGGAAGCCCATCGAGAGACATCTGATCACCAACTAGGTCGTCGAGTTGCCCCCACCCTTTCAGGAGACCAAGCGCCTGTAACACTGCCGCATAGGTGCCTATCTTGACCGCAGGATCCCCGTCCTCGACCTTGGCCACGGTCTGCCGGGTTGTTCCGGCGCGCTGCGCGATGATCTCGGCCGTCAGCTTTCGACGCAGGCGCGCGACACGAATGTTCTCCCCGAGGGTCATGAGCTCTTTGCGCGCTGCCCGGGGGGTTTTGACTGCAGTAGCCATAATGTTACCTCTAAAGAACGTAAGTCATCATAATGTTATCTTGGAATAACCTTATGGTCAATTCGTCACCTTTGGCGGTATCGAATCTGGCCCCATTGGCGTCATTGCAAGGTCTGTGCGCAGAAAACGCTAAGGGCGAACATTTAGTAAACCTTTTCATCTTCATAAGTTTACGCCCACCTTCTCGCATTGCTGAGGTGGCGTTCATTAGAACGCTCTGCTGCGCCAGAATCCCAGACATAATCACCCGTGAGGCTGATATGAACCCAACCCAAGGGTGATACGTGTTTCAGAAGGTTTGGATCTGGCAGATGGCTCTGTCCGTGTATCATCTCCAACTCACTTACAGCGCGTCAGGAGTAACAGCTATTCTATCTAAGACAGCTACTTATCCGTAAGAAGATCCTGAACAACCGTAGGCTTACGAGCAATAAGAGCCAATAGGATTTGCGCTGGACCACTTGGATGTCGTCTACCTTGTTCCCAATTTACAAGCGTACCCTTAGCAACCCCAATGCTCTTGGCAAAATCGCTCTGAGAAAGCCCTGTAGACTTTCTTATCCCGCAAACGTCAACGGCCGGAACTTCCACTTGATGCAGCGTAGCGTTAATGTCTTTGCCCTCTGCATAGGCTAAGGCTTCATTCAATCCCTGTGAGACACTGGAAAATGCGCTCATTTTTTATCTCCATACATTGCGCCAATCTTCTTGGATAAATCAACGGCCGCTGCCTGCTCTGTTTTTGTCAGATTACTTTTTTCATTCTTGCCAAAGACAGTTACAAGAAACAACGGCATGTGACTTCCTCCAAATACAAACATCGTCCGGTAATCTCCACTTTTGCCGCCACCCCTACGCGGGATACGAACCTTTCTAAGTCCCCCACCTAACGGGACACCAGACTCAGGATGTGATTGATTAATGCCTCAAGTTCGGTGTTTGACATTATGGCTTTTGCTCGTCGGACAAATTCAGGCAGCTCTACTACAGTTTGAAGACGTGTCATAAGCCCAGATTATGCGCCAATGACCTATATGTCAATGGCGCACTTATTGATAAAAATGGTGGCCGCTATCACTTACTCGCTGCAGAAGAACTGCGCTAAGAGCTATAATCTTTGTGCAACAAAACATGCAAGGAGCTCCTTCATAAGGACGCAGGCCCTTGCTAGCGGAGCATGTTGCTTTTGAAGTGAGTGTATTTTACACGTATCCTCAACAGACCCCAATTTGGAGCTATAACTGAATCTGGTGTATGAGGCTTTTGAGATGGCGACAACAACCTCAGCCTGATAAAAACTGCTTAAGTAAAAGCTCATGCCCCAGAATTGACAGTAACTCCAATTTTAAGATACCCATCCAAGCCTGTTGTTGCCTCGGTTGGTTTTTTCTTTGCGCATGTATAACCTTCGATTTCGCGGGTACAGGATTTTTTGAGGCGAACCCTATGAATTTTCTGAAGCAATTTGACAGCAGGACTCTAGAAAGAGCTCGTTCATATGTGAACAAGGGCTATGTCGGAGAGCTGATTGGTTCGCCACAAAACAATCTTCTTTCGGAGGTGCGCAATGAGTCCGGAGTTGTTTATCGCCAACGCATACAAGCAGCATCCGGGGACACGATAGACGGGGATTGCACCTGTCCTGTGGCATACAACTGCAAACATGTGGCTGCAGCGTTGATCTCCTGGGCGGGGATGAACGGGTCTGTCTTGCGTGATAAACCCCAAATCTCTCACCGGATGCTAACCTGGATAGCGCGTACCAATGAACTGGCCTTGGATGGAGATCAGACAAACGCAAAGTCAGATGAGGAACGACCAGAGGACTATCCGCCGAAAACCAAAGAACGGCTGCTTTATGTTCTGGAGCGTAGCGGGGGTGGGCTCTCAGTTTCAATCTGGAAGGGGCGGGTAAACGCGCAAGGCACCGGGCTGAATGTATCAATGCAGCGCTACAATATCCTGCAAAACTTACGATCATCCATTCCCAAGTTTATTCGGCCTATTGACCTCGTCCTTGTTTCAGAGCTGGCTCAGGCCAAGTTGATTGTTGGCCAGTACAGTTATGGAAGTTATACGGATATCCCCGAAGTGCTGCGCCATTCACCCACTGTTGGTACGGATTTGATTGAGCGGATCTGCAAAACGGAGCGTTGTTTTTCAAATAATGATATCAGCAGCAAACTGGTTTGGTCCGAGGAAAACCGTCCAGTAGATCTAACATGGAACGTTGGGGCATCGGGATCACAGCGCCTAGGTTTTGCTGCGGGCGAAGTTGTGCAGGTCGGGGCTGATATGATCTGGATCGACGCAAATGCTGGTAAGCTAGGATGTTTTGAAGGGCAGGTATCACCCGAAATCGTCCGGTTGGTTGAGCAAAGCCCTGAGCTCAATCCGGATGATCTACCGGTGATCGTCGAGGCGCTCCCCACACATCTTGGAGTATTGCCGTTACCAAAACCAGTTCAAGTTAAACAGGTCACGCGAGCACCTCAAACCCGCGTTGCAAAACTGAAACTTGATGTGGCCAAAACCTGCTCGGCAGGATGGTATCGCAAACCTGTGTCAACTTTGCCAACGCTGACTTTGCTGTTTGATTATGAAGGAATTGACGTTGCTTTTGGCGATTTTGTGTCACCCCAGTTTGTCAGCGGCGATGAGGTAATCACATTAAAACGCGATAACGAATGGGAGGAGAATTGTTATCTACGACTGGTAGATACCGGTGCTATTCCTCCTTTTGAAGGAGATTTTACACCCAGCGACAAGATGCTTGATGCAGATCTGGTATTTCCTGCGGCCCCTTCACACGATGCAATGCGCTTTACCTTCGATATCTTGCCACAACTGCGCTCCGAGGGCTGGCAGATTACAGAAAATTCCAAATGGCCATACCGTTTATCCGCCGCTAAAGCGCAGTTGTCCGTGTCGACCCAAGCCGAGCCCGGTGAGGGGTTTCAGGGGCATGATTGGTTTTCTTTTGGCTTTCAGGTCAAAATAAGCGCAAAAAATCACGACATTGCTCCTATGATCGCCGCGTTTTTGGAGCAGATCGCGGTCAATTACGACCCGCAAGCACTACCGGATCTGGATTCATTCACCAAGGATATGGACCGGCATCCGGTTTATGTTGATCTGGGCAAAGAAGGCTATACGCAGGTGTCACTCGCCCCCATTGCGGGTGTTTTACATTTGTTCTTGCGCCAGGAGGCTGAAAGGCATCGCTTGCATCCAACCGACGCGCCTCTCGTTGCCGCGGTACATGACGCGCTGAATGGAAGCGACGTGTGCTTTGCTGATGAAGCCGGGATTTTGCCGCTCGCCAGAGCGCTTCAGGCTCTCAGTGCTCAGGACGACTATACACCGCCTGAAGGTCTCAAAGCCAAACTCAGACCCTATCAGGCCTTTGGTGCCGATTGGATGGAACGGATCACCGAGGCCGGATTTGGCGGCGTGTTGGCCGATGACATGGGGCTAGGGAAAACACTTCAGACCCTAACCACTTTACAAGCGCGCCAAGGCCGTGGACCGTCACTTTTGGTGGCACCTACAAGCCTGCTGCATAACTGGCAAAATCAGGCTGCACAATTCACACCTGAATTGCGTTTGCTGACACTGCACGGACTGAAGCGACGGGAATTGGCTGGACAAATCCCCGATGCGGACCTCGTGATAACTACCTATCCCCTATTGTCACGTGATCAGGATATCCTGTCTGCGCAAAATTGGGACCTCATCATCGTGGATGAGGCGCAGACGTTAAAAAACCCGGCATCGCAAATGGCCAAAGCCCTGCGTTTAATTCCCGGCTCTGGCCGATTGGCGCTGACCGGCACACCGGTTGAGAACTCTTTGCAAGACCTCTGGACGCTCTTTGACTGGGTGGTCCCGGGGTTGCTGGGCAATCGCAAAACTTTTGTGTCTGTGTTTCGCACGCCGATCGAAAAGCACGCAGATGCCCAGGCACAGGCACGGCTGAATCGGCGGATCCGACCCTTCTTGTTGCGACGCACCAAAGAAGAGGTCGCATCCGAATTACCGCCTCGCACTGAAATCACTCATTATATCGAATTGCCTAAACCACAGCAGGCGCTTTATGAGACCGTACGTGCATCAATGGATGAGAGGGTTCGTGAAGCGGTTCAAGCTCGCGGACTGAACGGGGCACAAATTACCATTCTTGATGCGCTTTTGAAACTGCGCCAGGTCTGCTGCGATCCCGGCTTGGTCAAATCCGAAGCCGCGCGCTCGGTCACCGACAGCGCCAAACGCGCTCGGCTACTGGAACTTCTGATCGAAACTACCGCGGAACATCGACGCGTTCTGGTCTTCTCGCAGTTTACGACCATGCTAGATCTGATCGCCACAGATCTCGACGAATTAGGTATCCCCTATGTCATGTTAACAGGCCAAACCAAAGACCGTGGCGCAGTATTGAATGCATTTCAAAGCGGGACAGTTCCTGTCTTTCTGCTAAGCCTCAAAGCAGGTGGTGTTGGCCTGACGCTGACCGAGGCGGATACGGTGTTCCTATATGACCCTTGGTGGAATCCGGCTGTTGAGCGACAGGCAATGGATCGCGCGCACCGCATCGGACAAGACAAACCCGTTTTTGTGCACCGCCTTGTCGTCAAAGGAACAGTCGAGGAAAAAATTATGGCACTACAAGCGAAAAAACAAGCTCTCGCCGACGCACTTCTATCCAGTCCCGAAATATCCACAAACACCCTGTTTGACGAGCAAACCCTGAAAGACCTCTTCGCCCCGCTTTGTTGAACAGAGAAAAACTCCGTACTGGCAATCGAAAAACTATGCGAGTTCACCCAGACAAAAATACGAGGAAGTACAAATTTTAAAATCCTGCGGGACCCCGCGTACCTTTATGCTGACGGACCCAACATGGAGGCGATCTAACCAGAACCTCCTTAAAAGTTCGCGACAGAGCATAAGCATGGAACGGAAGAAAGAACGCACCCAAAGTCAGAGGGCCATAATGGTTCTAAGTAACCTGTCCGCTAATTAGACTGTAGGTACGTGCGTATTACCATCAAGGCCACGGCCCGCGCGCCGATAAACAGGTCGGATACATAGTAGCGACTTCAAGGTTCCAAGTTAAAACTCTCTTGCAAAATGCAGGCGGTCCATACATATGGCCCACCAAGTCAGCCCATTGATCATCACTTCGAGATTTTCCATATTCGGTCAAAATTCAGTCTCTCAGCATCCAAGCTTGTGGCGTTTTGGTGCTGATGCAAAGATTTTCAGCGTAGACCAATTTTCTTTGCTTCAGAGCTTTCAAGAGACTTTGGTTCTCGCCAATGTGCGGTACACTGTCGGTCGGGAGACGGTAAACATTTCCGCTAGATCGGAAATGGAGTACTCGCCGGTATCGTACATCCGGCGTAGCTCTTTATGTTGCAGCTCCGAGAGTTTGGGTTTCTTGCCGCGCAGTTTACCTAGCGCTCTTGCCCGCTTCATGCCTTCGCGGGTTCGTAGTCTAATGAGGTCGGCTTCAAACTCGGCAAAAGTGGCAAGAATGTTGAAGAACATCTTCCCCATAGGATCAACCGGATCATAAACGCTGGCGCCCAGCTGCAGCTTCACGCCGCGCTCTGTGAGCTGTTCGGCAATCCATCTGGCGTCTGGTACAGATCTGGCAAGCCGATCCAGTTTAGCAACAACCAAAGTGTCCCCCTCGCGCACGGCTGCCAATGCTTGATCGAGCCCCGGTCGGGTGCGGTTGGTGCCGGTTAATCCGTGATCGCTATAAATTCGGCTGGCATCAACGCCAAGATCCGCGAGCGACGATTTTTGGATTTCAAGGTCCTGCTTGTCGGTCGAGCAGCGGGCGTAGCCAATCAAGATGTTTTTCATAGCCAAAATGTACGTTAGTCACCCCTTCACTGCAAATTATTTCGTACTATCTATTTGATAATAACAAATCCGCAGATATCTGCCAAACAGAGCGACGTGAAACAACGGGGCAAAGGCGTACGCATACCGGCCCTCTTACGGACGCTGTCAGGTAAATTCGAACACATCTGAAAAACTAAAAGTAATCGTCACCGGCCGTTCTTGTGATGGTAGATCTGGTGCTTTCGCACGCGTTAAAAAAAGCCGTTGCAGATAGGCACTTTAAACCTGTTCCAGCTGTTCCCCCTGCAAGACATTGGTTTTTGCGGCGCTCAACGATCACATGATCAACCGCCTCCACGAGCTCCTGCCATGGAACTGGAAGTCGGACGCAAAATCACAGCGTCAAGCCCAAATCCTGGCGCCGTGAACGGACGGTTACAAACCAGAAGACGGAAGCCAGGATCAATGTCTCCGTCCTCAACACAATGGCTGCCCTCGGACGTGCGACGTTTGAGCGGATCATCGCGACCTGAGTTAAACGGGTAAGGGCGAGCTGTAAGCTAAAGTTGAGTTCTGCAACAACGCCGATAAAATGTGTAATTTAATACACATCTAAGCTTGACTATATAGAGACATATGTGTAATTTAATACACATATGTTGCGGGGTGATACATGGAAAGAAATTCAAAAAACATCCTCAAGAGTTTGAAAAAAGAAGGCTTTGAGGTTGTTTCAATAAGTGGCTCTCACCACAAGCTGCGGAAAGGATCGAAGACGATCATCCTACCGCACCCAAAGAAGGACCTCCCGATTGGAACTGCCCGACAGATAGCAAAGGCTGCTGGATGGCTTTAACTCGAAGGATGATAGGACGATGATGTATTTTCAGGCACTCATACACAAAGATCAGGACAGTTCTTTCGGTGTTTCCTTCCCTGACGTGGAAGGCTGTTTTTCTGCAGGTGAGACAATGGAAGAGGCCGTGGCTAATGCCAGCGAAGCCCTGCAGCTCTATTTCGAAGATCAGGCTGAGATTCCTGAGCCACGTAAAATGGATGAGCTTGTAAATCTCCCAGAGATTAAAGCTGAGTTGGCGGCTGGGGCTGTGCTTGTGGCCGTGCCCTACATGTGGCTGTCAGGCAAGCAGGTCAGAGTGAATGTTTCACTGGATACGGCTATGCTGTCAGCGATTGACCAAGCGGCGAAGGCTCACGGCCTTAACCGGTCAGCGTATCTGGTAAGCGCAGCACAAGCGGCGATGAACTTCAAACCGGCAGAGAGGCATTAGATTGACCTTGATGGGTTGGATGGACCTTGTTGCACAATTCGAAATTAGCTTGCAGCTTGCCCAATCCCATGCATCTGATCATGCAGAAACCTTCTCGAACGCAGCGCGTCCGAGGGCGGTCATTGTGTTGAGCGGAACGTGTCAACGACTTTGAGACAGTAGCTTTTGGATTTTAAACTTGATTTTCTTTCGTTGTCTTTGGTGGATTGATCGTAAGCGTCCGCTCAGGGCGCCACGATTTTCTCTTGACGTTTCGATTTTGAGAGCGACGCCCAGTTCCAGGGGAGGAGCTCGTGCAAGCGATTGATCTTGTGATCGTTGATGCGCTCGAGGATGTCTGTGAGGTACTCTTGCGGGTTGAGGCCATTGAACTTGGCGGTCTCAATCAGTGTCATGGCATCGGCGAGCGTTTCACCACCTGCCATGGATCCAGCGAACATCCAGTTTTTCCTGCCCATCACCACTGGCTTGATGGCGCGCTCAGCGGCATTGTTGTCAATGGCGACCCGACCGTCCTCGAGAAACAGGGTGAAGGCGTGCCAGCGTGACAATCCATATCGGATCGCTTTGGCCAGGTTTGATTTTCCGGAGATCCGGGCAAGCTGCGTTTTGCACCAGGCTTTGAAGTGTTCTGCTATGGGCTTACTATATTTCTGCCTTACCTCTCGGCGCAGATCCGGCGGTTTACCATTAATCTGGCGTTCAACGTCGTAAAGCTTGCCAATTTCATGGAGGGCATGCTGTGCCAGTTCCGACTTGGTGGAAGTGAAAATGTCATAGAAGTCGCGCCGCCACCAAATCAGAACTGGCCAGATACGCGTTAGAACAGATTGGTAAGCTTTATGACATCGAGCGCCAGATCAGCGGAAAACCACCAGACCAGCGGCATGAGGTACGGCAGAAGCACAGTAAACCCATCGCTCAGGCCTTCAAGGCCTGGTGTGAAGCTCAACTTACTCGCGTCTCAGGCAAATCCAACCTTGCCAGAGCTTTCCGCTATGGCCTTTCCCGCTGGCACGCCTTCACCCTGTTCCTCGACGAGGGCCGCGTCGCGATCGATAACAACGCTGCTGAGCGCGCAGTCAGACCTATTGCTCTGGGCCGTAAGAACTTCTTATTTGCTGGATCAATGGCGGGCGGAGAAACTCTAGCCGACGCCATGACGCTGATTGAAACTGCAAAGATGAATGGCCTTAACCCACAAATCTATCTGACCGACATCCTAGCCCGCATCAACGATCACATGATCAACCGCCTCCACGAGCTCCTGCCATGGAACTGGAAGCTGGACGCAAAATCACAGCGGCAAGCCCAAACCTTGGCGCCTTGAGCGGACGGTTACGCTGGCTCCGGCACTGGAACGGCCTTGTTGCAGGGGTCGTGAATAGCTTAAAGCACGCCCAAACCCGTAAATTCAGGTCATGGGATTGCTTCGAACGCGGGCCTGCCGAGTTTGGTTATTGTGTTGAGAATGCTAACGCCAATCTTTGTTTCGGTCCTCTGATTGTTAAAGGTGCGTGCCTTCAGTTTGTTGCCGATGACTTGCTTCCAGCGTCCCATCTGCGTTTCAATTCGCGAGCGCTGATTGTAGCCTGTTTGTTTTTGCCAACCGAGGCGCCCTTTGTCTTTGATCGCAAGAATATGTTTATCTCGCGATGACGGATTCCGGTCAGCCTCAGGACTTAAAACAGCTGTTTTGGGTGGGGGAATGATAATCTCAACGTCATCTCCATACCGTGTCTCAAGGACCCTTCGTGTTGGCTCACCGTCATAGGCTCCATCGCCTAAAAACTTGTTTACAGGACCGTCAACCTGATCCAGAAGGTCAGGCAGGACGGTCGGGTCACCTACATTTTCATAGGTGAGATCGGAGCATACAATCTCGCCAGTGTTCAAGTCCATACCAAGATGGAGCTTGCGCCAGGATCGCCGCATTGCCTTGGTTTTGTGTTTGTTTTGAAGCCATTCGCCTTCGCCATAGATCTTGACACCAGTACTGTCGACCACAAGATGCACCGTCTCTGTTCTGGCCTTTGCTGGCTTGGTAATCTGCAAGCCACCGGCTCGCCGGGACAACGTTGAAAAATCTGGAACTGACAAATCAACTTGCATCAATCGAACCACAGAGCGCATAAATCCTTGCGACTGTCGTAACGCCAAGGCGTATACGCTACGCAGTGTTAGGCATACCTCAATGGCTAAATCAGAATACTTGCGTTGCCCTCCGCGAGTGGTCCGGCGCTGCGCTGACCACTCCTTCCCGATCTCACGGCTGACCCAGATCGTCAAATCACCACGATTACGAAGACTTTCGTTATAGTCACGCCAGTTCGTGACACGATATTTCTTCTTGTCAAATTTGTGACGACGGCTGGCGTGGAACTTGTGGGGCATCGGATAGCTTTATGAAGACGAACAAGCCTTCTAATTACAGACACTGAGCGACCCCTGCAACAGGGCCATGCAACATGGTCCTACGTCACACTTATATCCAGCATGACTTTCTTAGCCGCCTGTTTGACGCTTTCTTCTGCTCGCGTCAGGAGTTTTATCCGGTCAAAAATCTGCGCGTCCTCATTCAGAGTTTTCCGAAGAGACTGTCCGAAAGCCATGCGAACTTCAGTACCGATATTGAATTTGCAGATCCTTGTTTCTTTTGCCAGTTTTTGCCTGATTTCTACAGGAATTCCAGAGCCTCCGTGTAGCACGAGCGGAATGTTGGTGACGTTTTCAATAGCGCGGACCAGATCAAAATCGATCACTGCTGCTTTCTCTTGCTGCAAGTGCACATTGCCGACAGAGATAGCAAGCGCATCGGCATTACTTTCCTTCGCAAACTGCGCGGCTTCTTCAGGTTTTGTCCCTGAGCACACAGCGCCCTCAGCGTACCCGACAAAGCCGACTTCTCCTTCCAGAGATACACCATGTGGCTTAGCGCTTGCAGCGATGGACTGCATCAGGCGGATGTTTTCCTCAAGAGGAAGCTTGGAGCCATCAAACATGACAGACGTAAAGCCAAGATCTATTGCTTTCAAGCAATCCTCTACTTCATAGCCGTGGTCAAGATGAGCAACCACTGGCACAGAGGCTGTCTCAGCTAAAACTCTAAACATTGGAGCTAGAACTTTCAATGGAGTATGCGCCCGGCATCCAGGACCTGCTTGCAGAATGACCGGGCAGCCGATCTCTTCGGCAGCCTCCACAAATGCACGTGCATCTTCCCAACCTAAGACAACAAAGCCAGCAACTGCTGTCCCATTGTTCATAGCTGGCACTAAAACGTCTTTAAGATTTGCAATAGGCATTACTGTATCACTACTTAAACTTGGCGATCATGTCTTTGATGCCTGGGATCGTTTCAACCTGATAGGCGTGTGTTGGCTGGAAATGCTGCACCAGTGAGCGTTGACTGAGGCCACCAAGAATTGTGAAATAATACATTTCGTAGCCCGGCGCGGCGACACAAGGATGGTAGCCCTTATCAATAACGAGAGTTGATCCATCTACGATGTGATAAGCGTCCCCGACTTTCCCATCTTCTTTCTGAAGCAGCTGCATTCCGAAGCCATGTCCCGGTCTGAAGCGGAAGTTGTAGGTTTCGTCATGCCGTGTCTCATAAGGTAAGTTGTCAGTATCATGCTTATGAGAAGGAAAACCTGACCAGCCCCCCTGTCCCACAGTAAACAACTCGGAGACCAAGAGACGGCCAACTTTGTCGTGATACTTGGTTCCAAGTATATGTTTGATTTTGCGATGTGTTTTCGTGTCATCCGAGCCGTACTGAACCACATCCAGGTCGGTTTTTCTTACCGCAAATGGCGTCAAAACACCGTCAAACCGCGCTCCGGCGATGAACACTTCGGCTGCATCACTAACGCATGTAATTGTTGTTTTCGCTCCGGTTGGAATGTAGACACCCTCAGGCTCGCCATCCCAAACATCTACACCGCGACCACCTATATCATCCCAGTTCAGCCCTTCGCATTCAACGTTTACCGAGCCGGTTGCAGGTGCGATGCAGGTTTCATAACCGGGAACCTGATAGTGGAATGCTTCCCCTTTTTTCAGTTTTACGATGTTGAAGTAGTTCAACGGGACGCGCGCATCATCAACGTCTACGATGGGTTTATTCTGATTATCGAATGGAGGGATATGCATGCTTAGTCCTTTATCGAACTCGTTGTTTCTTCTATGGAAATGCTGTGATGTTTCAAAAAATTCACCAGCTCGCTTTCATCGGGCATGGCTGTTGCGCAGCCGACCTTGGACACAACAATTGCTGCGCAGGCAGATCCACGAGTTACGCTTTGCTGCAAGGTATTTCCGTTTGAAAGTGAGGATAGGAAACCACCTAGGAATGCATCTCCTGCGCCGGTCGGCTTCACTGCAGAAACAGTGAATATGCCGGTCTGAAAGGACTCATTTTCAGTGTAAGTGGTCGAGCCTTTTGAGCCCATTTTGTAAATGCAGATACAGTCAGATCTGTTTGCGAGTTCGTGGGCAAACTTCGGGCCATTAGCCATGTTCCCAGCCATGAAACCAAACTCCTCGTCATTACCTACTATGACATCACAGAGTGAGCTCATGCGTTTATATATGTCTGAGGCTTCCTGTGCAGATGCCCAACTGTAGGGGCGATAGTCGATATCAAAAACCGAAACCAGTCTCTCAGTTTTTGCTTTCTCCAAGGCGTAGAAAGTCGCTGTGCGAGACGGCTCGGAGGCCAGCAAAGTTCCTGTGGTGACAATTGCGTCAAACTGAGAGAAATCAACGGCATCTACATCGGCTTCACTCATCATAAAATCTGCTGCACCATTTCGGTAAATGGTCGTCTGATGGTCAAGCAAACGTGCTTCCGAAAGTGCAAGGCTATTTCTGTATTCTCCGCCAATTGGAGTGACGTATTTATGGTCAATGCCATAGTGTTCCAATTGATTGACGCAGTAACGTCCGATTGCATCGTCAGAAACACGGGTCAGTAACGAGACGTGGCACTCTTGCCGACGCAGGGCGACTGCAATGTTTGCAGCTGATCCGCCCAGATGCACAGACATGGTTTGTGCTTCTTCAATTGATGTGCCTGCAGGTTCCGGGGTGAGATCCATACCTGCACGCCCGACAACCAGATATCTTTTTCCCTGCAGTTTCTCCAAAAGCCTACTCATTACACACCCACACGCTGGTTTATACGACCAGCTTCCCATTCTTCACGTGCGGTGCGTACATTCTGACTGTTAGAAACCTCGGGCAGTCCAACTTCCCACCATGCATGGCCTTCCTGCGTCCATCCTTCATAAGGATCGACCTGAATAGAAATGATCGTGGTTTGGTCTGCAGCCTTTGCGCGCTTGAACGCCTCACGCAGCTCTTCAAGCGTCTCTACGGTTTCGGCCAGTGCACCCTGAGCTCTTGCGTGCGCAGCGAAGTCTACGGCAACGGGATTTGTAACTGTTGGAGTGTCTTTGATCAGATTATTAAAGGAGGTGTTGCCGGTGTTGTTTTGCAGTTTGTTGATCACGGCGAAGCCACCATTGTCACAAACCATGACAATAAGTTTCTTTTCGGTCAGGACAGAGGAATAGATATCCGAGTTCATGAGAAGGTAGGAGCCGTCGCCTGTAAACACGATGGTATCTTGCTCCGGCTCTTTCTCCGATTGGGCGATACGCGCGCCCCAACCACCTGCAATCTCGTAGCCCATGCATGAGAAACCGAATTCTACATCAACCGAGCCAATGGCTTTGGTTTGCCAATTAGCGGTGACTTCGGCAGGTAGGCCGCCTGCAGCTGCAACAACCCTGTCATTGGTGTCACATAGGTCGTTTACGGCGCCAATGACCTGCGCATAGCTGTTGGGTCCATTTGCGGGGTCAACATTGTGCTTCACATAGGAGAGCCACTCTGCTTTCTCCTGTTGCGCAAATGCAGTCCATGTCTCTGGAGCCTTGTATTGCTTTAAGGATGCAATAAACGCAGACAAACCTAATTTTGCATCTCCCACAACAGGGAGCGAACGGTGTTTGCTTGCATCATGACGAGCAGCATTAAGGGAAATAAACCGAGCATCTTTTCTGAAAGCGGTCCATGACCCAGTGGTGAAGTCCTGCAAACGCGTTCCAACAGCAATAATCACGTCGGCATCAGCAGCAATAGCATTTGCTGAGTTTGAGCCTGTTACGCCGATTGGTCCGCAATTCAGCCGGTGATCCGACAGCAGGTTTGCACGGCCCGCTATTGTCTCTGTAACCGGAATTTGTGTCTGTTCAGCGAACGCAAGCAACTCCTGCGCTGCGCCAGAATATTGCACACCGCCTCCCGCTATGATCACAGGTTTCTCGGCGGATTTAATCAGTGCAATGGCGTCATCAAGCTCGCTCTTATCAGGTGTTTGGCGGCGGATGCGGTGAACTTTTTTCTCAAAGAAAGCAACAGGGTAGTCATAGGCCCAACCTTGCACATCCTGCGGCAGTCCCAAGAACGCAGGACCGCAATCTGCTGGGTCAAGCATGGTCGCTATTGCAGCTGGCAACGACTGAATGATCTGTGCTGGATGTGTAATACGGTCCCAGTAACGTGAGACTGCGCGGAAGGCATCATTCACTGATGCAGTCGGATTACCATAATGCTCAACCTGTTGCAGCACCGGGTCCGGCAATCTTGAGATGAACGCATCGCCACATAACAGTAGCATTGGAAGCCTGTTTGTGTGTGCCAACGCAGCTGATGTGACAAGGTTTGTTGTGCCTGGTCCTGCTGAAGCCGTGCAGAACATGAATTTCTTACGCAAATGATATTTGGCATAGGCTGCAGCGGCAAAGCCCATGCCCTGTTCATTCTGACCTCGATAAAGCGGAAGTGTATCGCGATGCTCATATAGTGCCTCGCCCAAGCATGACACATTGCCGTGACCAAAAATTCCGAACCCACCTCCGCAGAGCAGCACCTCGTCACCGTCAATACTTATGTACTGGTTTGCAAGGTATCGGATGATCGCCTGCGCCATAGTCAAACGGATTGTGCCAGTGGTGATTTCACTTTTTGTGGTCATGGTGTCCCTATTTCCTTCCGCCTGCAATCGCCGCCTTGTTCCACCACAATTCGCGGTCCCATCAACTGGTCTATTGACGCCGTGGTATTTTTGAAGGATACCTATTTTGCAACCGGTTGCAACAAATCTTTTCTGGAAGATGTATTTAGGCCCAACTGGAACTGCGCTGATGAGGGGTAACTACAGGTGAGAGATCGATGAGATTGCGCTGAAACTATCCGCATCTTTCTCGCGATCAGATCTTAGGTCTGCTCGGAGGGGTCACACCTACTTGTTCGCAGTAAGAGGGGCAAAAATAGCGTTTATATCGAGTGCGAATGATTTTTTGGCTCGTTCATATGTGAACACGTCGTTTGCGCGGCTTCATGTTCTTCAGAGGTTCGGGCTTGAAGGAAGGCTGCAGGTTTTCAGATGAGAGGGCCTTATCTTCGATATAGTTTCAGTCTGGTCAACGCTGTGGCAAATCATATTGAAACCGCTTTCAATTTTTCGTAATTCTCCTCCGGTCTGAACATAAGTCCACCACAGCAACATGATGGCACCAGTAGATTAGCAACATCGCTCTAAGTACAACAAAGGGATGAAACGTGGGAATTAGAATTGGTAATGCACCCTGCTCATGGGGGGTAGAGTTCGCAGATGATGCACGTAACCCGAGCTGGGAAAGCGTTCTCGATCAATGTGCCGCCGCGGGCTACAAGGGTATCGAACTTGGGCCGATTGGTTATATGCCAGAGGACCCTGCAGTGCTGAAGGATGCTCTTGTGAAGCGGGATCTGGAACTGGTTGGGGGAGTCGTATTCCGGCCATTTCATGATCCTAGTGCCTGGGACGATGTTTGGGATGGCGCGAAGCGGACCTGCGAAGCCCTGAAGGCTCATGGTGCCGAGCATCTGGTGTTGATTGACTCAATTTCCCCACGGAGGGCACCAACTGCCGGACGTGCGAGTGAAGCAGAGCAAATGGATCTGCAGGAGTGGACTGCATTCAAAGAGCGTATCATGACAGTTGCGCATATGGGGGCCGAAGAATACGGCCTTACAGTCGGCATCCACGCGCATGCCGCAGGCTTTATGGACTTCGAGAGTGAGTTAGAGCGCCTCCTGGCTGAAACCGATCCCGAGTTACTAAAAATTTGCTTAGATACTGGCCATTCTACATATGCTGGCTTTGATCCGGTTGCATTCATGGACCGCCATATGGATCGCATTTCTTACATGCACTTCAAAGATACATCTGCATCTGTAAAGGCAGAGGTTATAACCAACAGGATTGGTTTTTACGACGCATGCGCCCAAGGGATTTTCTGTAACCTTGGTGAGGGCGAAGTGAATTTCCCGGCAGTGCTTGAAAAACTACGCCAGGCAGGCTTCGAAGGCTGGTGTACGGTTGAACAAGACTGCGACCCACAAGGCGACACATCTCCGATCGATGATGCTAAACACAATCGTAACTACCTGGAATCCATTGGCTTTCACTGAGGAAACATCATGACTAAATTGAACTGGGGTCTGATTGGAGGCGGCGAAGGAAGCCAGATTGGTCCTGCGCACCGTCTAGGTGCATCCGTTGACGGATTGTTTCAGCTGGCTGCGGGCGCTCTGGATGCGGATGCAGCAAAAGGGCGCATATTTGCTCAGTCGCTGGGTATTGCAGAAGACCGGGCTTATGGTGATTGGCAGGAAATGCTGGCCGCTGAAAAAACGCGCAGTGACAAAGTTGATCTTGTTACTATTGCAACACCAAACGCAACACACTTCGAGATCACCAAGGCCTTCCTCGAGGGTGGCTTTCATGTGCTGTGCGAAAAGCCCATGACCATGACTGTCGAAGAAGGCGAAGAGATCGTAAAGATCAGTCGCCGGACTGGCAAAAAGTGCGCAGTAAACTTTGGCTATTCAGGATTTTCTTTGGTTCGCCAGATGAGAGAAATGATTGCCGCAGGTGAACTGGGTGAAGTCCGCCTTGTAAAAGCAGAGTTCGCGCATGGTTTCCACGCCGATGCAGCTGATGCCGATAACCCACGCGTTCGTTGGCGCTACGACCCTGACGCTGCTGGCATTTCTGCGGTTCTGGCTGATGCAGGTATCCACGCGTTGCATATGGCCTGCTTTGTAACCGGGCAGGAAGTATCGACTGTCTCAGCTGACTTTGCATCGACCATTGCTAGCCGTGACTTGGAAGATGATGCAATGATCAACTTCCGAATGGACGGCGGTGCAGTTGGGCGTCTCTGGACATCAGCAGTTGCCGTTGGGCGTATGCATGGCCTGAGCTTGCAAGTGTTTGGTGAAAAAGGTGGATTGGCCTGGCAACAGGAACATCCGAACCAATTGCACTACACGCCATTGAACGGGCGCACCCAGATCATCGAGCGCGGCGCTGGTGACCTATACAATGCAGCCCAAAAAGCATCACGCGTCACGATTGGCCACTCAGAAGGCATGCCCCTGGCCTTTGCCAATATCTATTGCGACCTTGCAGAGATGATCCACACGGACAAAGCTGATGGATCTTCTGAGGGATCAGCTTTCCTATTCCCAAGCTGTGAAGATGGTTTGCGGTCTATGGCAAGTGTCTATGCTGCAGTAAAGTCAGCGCATGCAGCAGGTGCATGGCAAGACGCCGTTCCAATCCTACTGAAGTAACACTTTTGAGAAGGGGCCGTATTCTTACTGGCCCCTTTTTTGTAGGCACCTCTGGTATTTGCCAGCAACTAGGCGGCCTATTATAAAAGTGTTCCACGTTCAACCACACGGCATGGAAACATCCGTGTTTCAGGAATCCGGTCTGGATCTTCCAGGCAGTCAACAAGCAACTCAACAGAGGAAGAGATGATTTCCTGAACAGGCTGATGGATAGTTGTCAGATTGATATTTGCCCAACCTGCCATTTCCATGTTGTTGAAGCCAATAAAGCCTATTTCTTCCGGTACTCTTAGACCAGCGGTCTGCGCGGCACTCAATGCTCCGATAGTAAGCACATCATCACCACAAAAATAAACGTCAGCGCGATCTTTCAGCAGGATGCTCTGCATCGCTTTCCTGCCAGCATCATAAGAGTAATCCTCAGCAAAATTGACGGATAATTTTATACTTGGATGCTCAGAGAGAACTCGTTGAAAGCCGAAGAGGCGATCCTGCGTAGATGTCGCATTTTCCGGCCCACCCAAAAATCCAATATGCTTATACCCCTTAGAGAGCAAGAGCTCCGCAGCCAACTCACCGGCGTAACGGTTATCAATGCCTACGGTGTGCACCGTCGGTGTCGCGCTGCATCGCCCAAAGGAATGCACAACCGGAATTTTTGCATGCCGGAATGATTCAGCAAAATCAGGAGGCAGAGTGGAAGACGCTACAACTACTCCATCAACGCTGTATTGCAGAAGCATATCGAGTGATTTAGCCGGATCAACCTCACCTGAAAGATTTACGAGAAGAGGCCTGAGCCCTTTTGCTTGCAATGACTGCGTAAACAGATCAAAGACCTGCAGAAAAACTGGGTTATGGAAATTGTTGGAAACCAGACCAATGAGCTTTGTCCGCCGCGTTGTTAAGCTGGAAGCTAAGACATTGGGTCGATAGCCCAACTCTTGTACTGCTTTCTCGACTTTTCGACGAGTTTTTGCAGAAACGCTTGCACCTTCCGTAAAGGAGCGCGACACCGCTGAAGCAGAGACCCCGGCACGCAAGGCAACATCTTTTAGCGTAACAGCCATCCTCTGCCTTTTCGTTTTTGCGCATCTGGAAATTATAATTTAACCCGTTCACCAATGATGACCCAAGTTAAAAAACAATTAAATTCTGACGTTATTACTTGGTTATCCCTTCAAAACTGGGAGGAAATCTCCCAGTTTCGAAGTTTTACATATCATCAAGCTGCAACTCGCTTTTGGCGATAAGTATCTGCCACCACAGCCGCAACAATCAGAACACCTTTCACGATATTGATGTAATAAACACCGATACCCAAGAAGGTGAAGCCCGAGGTCAGCGTACCCAGAATAAGCACACCAATGATGGTGCCCATAATGCGGCCACGACCGCCGAACAGAGAAGTTCCACCAATCACAACTGCCGAGATTGCATCCAGTTCCAACATTAGGCCAGTGCCAGATTGAGCGGTCATTGCGCGCGAGGTCTGAACGATTGAAGCAATGCCGTAGAGTGCACCTGCCATGGTGTACACGAGGATTTTGTGTCTTTTGACGGCAATGCCTGCAACACGGGCTGCATCTTCATTTGAGCCGATTGCGTAGGTACGGCGCCCATAAACCGTATATTTCAAAAGCACATGGAAGACGCCAGCAACAATCAAGAATGTTATAACGGGCCAGGCTCCGGAACCGAAGATGGCGAAATCCTCAGTCAGGAAGCTCACCTGTTTGCCACTTGTATACCAACGCGCCAAGCCACGCGCTGCGACAAGCATCCCAAGGGTTGCGATAAACGGAGGAATTGCGGTAATGGCAATTACGCTCCCGTTGACAAAACCAAGCAGCGCTCCGACTGCAATGCCTGCGAGTACCGGAAAGATGATCGGCAGATCTGTAAGCCCTGGATAGACGGCTCGGGCATACTCAGAGCTTTGTGCCAGAGAGGCCGCTACAATACCGGCGAAACCAAGAATGGAACCACCGGAAAGATCGATGCCTGCCATGATGATAATCTGACCAACGCCAATAGCAAGAATGCCAATGATTGCCATCTGCAGGATCATGATGAACAGACGTTGACCGTTGAAGATGAAAGTCTGCTCAACGACAAACCAGCCCAAAACTTCAAAAATTGCGGCAATTCCGACGAGCACCAGAAGAATGCCCGTATCCTTTGGAAGTCGCTGAAGGAGAGATTTTTGCGTTTCGGCTGAGCCTAATGTTGATGATGAATTAATCAAGATGGCCTCCGAACTATGCCTTACGAGCCTGCCGACGCTGGTCAGCGATAACGGCAGCAACGATGATCATGCCCTTGGCGATTTCCTGATAATAAAAATCGATCCGCAGGAAGGTGAAACCTGATGTGATGACGCCGAGAATGAAAACACCGATAACGGTCCCCGAAATCTTCCCTTTGCCGCCGAACAATGACGTTCCGCCGATGACAGCTGCGGAGATTGCGTCCAGCTCATACATGAAGCCCATGCCAGGTTGACCCATTGTCGCCCGCGCACTCATAACGACGCCTGCAAGACCTGCAAGACCACCCGCAATCGCGTATACAAGAACCTTATGGCGATTTACTTTAATGCCGACTATTCGGGCAGCCTCTTCGTTGGACCCAATCGCATACGTCCGGCGTCCGTAAACCGTGTGCTTCAAAAGAAAATGGAAGAACAGAGCAGCACCGAGGAAAATCAGGACTGGATTAATTCCTTGACCAATCGCGGTATATTGCTCGGTCAAACCAAAGATTGGCTGGCCTTCTGCGTACAACACAGCAAGTCCACGAGCTGCAACAAGCATTCCCAATGTAGGAATAAACGGGGGAACACCGGTATAAGCGGTGATGGCTCCGTTGATACTTCCTGCCAGCAGCCCAACCCCGATACCAACCAGCAGAGGAACAATGACGGGTAGATCCACAATGCCGGGATAGAAAATTGAGAAACCACCAGACGCCTGCGCAAAACTCGCTGCCACCATCGCAGAGAGTGCCGCCACAGACCCGCCCGACAAGTCGATACCAGAAGTAATAATAACTTGCGTTACACCAACAGCAATGATGCCGATGATAGATACCTGAAGAACAATGATGACGAGCCGCTTGGAGTTAGCCAGAAAGCTTTGCCCTATAAAAATCCAGCCAAGGATCTCAAAAAGCGCAGCAATTCCAACCAAAACCATCAGAATGCTCGCCTCCTGAGGAAGCTTTCGGATTGCAGTAGTGTTCATCTACGTGCTCCCATTTAAATGTAGCTAGCGTTTTCATGCACGCCAGTTTTCACACCTGTAATAAGGGAGACAATTTCGTTGCCATCCGTCTTGTCTGCGTCCACGACACCAACAATTTCACCGCGTCGGAACACAAAAATCCGATCTACAAGATTGAACACCTGACGTAAGTTGTGGCTGACCAGAATCAGCGGAATGCTTTGTTTTTTTAGGCGACGAATGATGTTCTCTACCTGCGTTGTTTCCTGAACCCCAAGCGCTGCAGTTGGCTCATCCATGATAATGAGTTTGGAGGCAAAGGCTGCAGAACGGGAGATTGCAACGCACTGGCGCTGACCGCCGGACATGTTACCGATTGCGTTGCGCAAATTGGGAATTTTTACAGCAGTCTTCTCAAGCCCCTCTTTGGCTTTCGCCAGCATTTTCTTCTCATTCAGAAAACTGAAGGGACCAAGATTGAAATAGACTTCTTCACGTCCAAGGAAGATGTTGGCTGGAACATCCAGATCGTTGGCGAGTGCCAAATTCTGAAATACGGCTTCAATGCCTGCTTCCCGAGCATCGAGAGGGCTTTTGAAGCTAACCTCTTTGCCATCGAAGAACATCTGGCCAGAAGAGGGTTGCTCAACGCCAGTGATTTGGCGAACAAAGGTGGACTTCCCTGCCCCGTTATCACCAACGATTGCGATGTGTTCGCCTTCACGGAGCTCAAAGTCTGCACCTTTCAGAGCTTGCACCCCACCATAGTTTTTGCAAAGACCTTGCGTTCGCAGGACGATCTTTCTCGCATCATTCATTGTTCTTTTCCTCACCAGGGCTGAGATAAAATCGGCCAAACCGAAAATCACGGCCAATAGACTATGAGTTGCAAAGCGAGCAGCGCTCCGTACAGACGCACGGAGCGCTCTTACTGAAAGCCTGTTATTGGCTCATGTAGGATTTTAGATTGTCCTGAGTGACCAGTTCGAACGGGATGTTGATCCAGTTTGGCAGAGCTTCGCCGTTCATGGCTTTCACAGCAGCATCAACAGAGCCAGTTGCCTGCCCCTTCGCGTTCTGGAAGACGGTAACATCCAGCTCATTCTTGCCCAAAGAAGCAAGAGCGTCATCTGTTGCATCAACACCAGCAACCAGCACATCCTCCATATTCACGCCAGCAGCTTTGAGAGCTTGCAATGCGCCAAGAGCCATTTCGTCGTTGTTGGCAAATACAATATCGAAATCAAGACCAGAGCTGAGCCAGTTCGACACGACGTTGTTTGCTTCTGTGCGCTGCCATTTGGCTTCCTGTTCTGCAACAAGCTCGATGCCGTTACACATGGAGAGCTTCAGGACTTCGCGCACGTCTTCAGAGCGGGTAACAGCAGCTTCGTTTGAAAGAATCCCCATCAGCATGACCGCTTTACCAGTGCCCGCTGCCTGCTTACATACTTCAAAAGCTTCCAATGTGCCGGACCAGGTTTCATCAGACCCCACAAAGGCAGCCTTTTCACCTAGTGCATCCAGATCAGCAGGGCGACGGTTCACATAGATCAACGGAATGTCCGCTGCTTCTGCCATTTTGGTAATTTGAGGGGTCGCTGCCGCACTTACCGGCGCTACGATGATTGCTGCAACGTCAGAGGCAATAAAGTTCTGAATTTGGCTCAACTGCATGCCCACATCTTCTCGGGCATCTTCGATCTGAATTGAATGTCCGAGTTCTTCCGCGCGACTTTTGGCAGCTTCGCGAAGAGCTGTCTGGAAATTATCATCAAAATTTGGACTTGAAAAACCGATAGTGTCGGCGCTTACGGCTGTTGCCATCATCGTGAACGCAGCGACTGCTGCCAGTAAACCAGTTTGTTTCATAGTTTCCTCCCATTTGCGTTAGCAACCGATTGCAAGATTTAATGAAGCGGATTTGGGAGCCATATCAGCACCGGAACCCAAATAAATGCTAATCCCACCAAATCTTCCCTGTCGATCACTACGGGATTAAACTAACCTAACAATTACCAATATTGCAACCGCTTGCATTAAATTTGCTATTTTGATGATGTGAAGTGGCCGTCCGCAGCTTCAAACAAAGAGATCAACATCAGTTCGGAAAACAACAAAACCGTTACGACACCTACATCAAGCAGGCAACATGTGTGGATGCCCCGGTAAATGCAAGTCGTTTTTGATGCCTTCAAACGGCATTGCCAAGTTGTTTAAGGCCAGATTTTGAGTTAGTAAATCCCAATGAAAATACCGAGCTCCTTTGCCCGCCTGAAGGGGTACCGTTTTCCTCGTGAGGTCATTGCGTATGCCGTTTGGGCATACCATCGTTTTGCAATGAGCACCGCTGATGTTGAGGACCTCCTGGCAGAGCGCGGTGTTATTGTCAGCCGGGAAACTGTTCGGCTTTGGATTAACCGCTTTGGTCGCCATTTCGCCGATTGCATCCGCAAAGATCGGCCAAAGCCAAATAATAAATGGCATCTGGATGAGGTGGTTATTACCATCCGTGGGGTGAAATACTGGCTCTGGCGGGCGATTGACGCAGATGGTGACGTGCTCGATATCTTGGTTCAAAAGCACCGGAACGCCAAGGCTGCCAAACGGTTTTTCAAAAAACTTGTCAAACAATTTGGTGAGCCACGGGTCGTGGTAACGGATAAACTGCGCAGCTATATCAAACCTGTACAGACCCTTGCTCCAGATGCAGATCACCGCGCCCACAAAGGCTTGAACAACAGGATAGAAAACTCTCATCGCCCAACAAGAAAGCGAGAGAAGATCATGGGGCGGTTCAAATCGGCGCTGTTGCATAAATACTCTTCAGGCGTATATTCCGGCTGATATTTCCTTCAATGAAGATTCACTTCATGCCGTTTAAAGCCAATGCTGATCGCCGACATAAGTTTGCCAAAGCCAAATACAAAGTGACGAACTGGTCGAAGTATAATGAAAGCTTGCGTCGTCGCGGCGATGTCACGGTTTGGATTGAAGAGAGCGCTGCCAAGGCTTGGTTTGCACCCGAGAACCAACGACGTGGACGGCCCGCCAAGTTTTCAGAGCTTGCCATTGAAACCTGTTTGCAGATCCGGGTCGTATTCGGTCTTGCTTTGAGGCAGACTCAAGGGTTTGTGAGGTCTGTGTTCCATTTGATGGAGTTGGTTTTACCGGTTCCTGACTTTTCAACCCTGTCGCGCCGCGCAGATGGCTTGAAACTTTCAAATCCCAAACCGCGAACGAACTCTGAGCCAGTAGCGCTGGTAATCGATAGTACAGGCGTTAAGATCTTTGGTGCCGGAGAATGGCAGGAAACCAAGCATGGAACCAGGATAAAGCGCAGAACCTGGCGCAAAATTCACCTTGGCCTTGATCTAAATACCGGCGAAATCGTATGTTCTGAACTGACTGAGGATACGGTTGCCGATCCAACCGTTGTGCCGGATCTGTTGGATCAGGTTGAGGGTCAGGTGGCAACGTTTTTAGGGGATGGCGCTTATGATGGCTTCACGACACGACAGGAAATAGCAAAGCGCTATGACGGTGTTGAGATCATCATTCCACCTCCCAAAACAGCTATCCCCGGCCCACAGGCTGCCACCGCCCCCACTGCTCGCGACCGGGATATTCTTGCCATTCAAAAGAACGGCAGGATGTCTTGGCAAAAGCAAACCGGATATGGTCGAAGGTCTCGAGGCGAAACCTTGATGGGCCGCTTTAAGCAGGTGATCGGGACCACGCTCAGGTCACGAAAGCTGAACAATCAGAGGACAGAGGCAAAACTTGG
Organism: Pseudovibrio sp. Tun.PSC04-5.I4; assembly: GCF_900104145.1. NCBI lineage: Bacteria > Pseudomonadati > Pseudomonadota > Alphaproteobacteria > Hyphomicrobiales > Stappiaceae > Pseudovibrio > Pseudovibrio sp. Tun.PSC04-5.I4. Next base: position 148,141 of record NZ_FNLB01000007.1, read on the forward strand.
CGTCGCCGTCCTCAACACAATGACCGCCCTCGAACGCGCTGCGTTCAAGAAGGTTTCTGCATGATCAGATGCATGGGATTGGGCAAGCTGCAAGCTAATTTCGAATTGTGCAACAGCGCCGTTCCGAGGGGCCTACCCTCATCTCATACACAGTTCGTCTCCAAAGAGACTTCGTGACACACCAAGCCCTAACAGCCTCTCTTATGGGAGAGCATTGGGTAAGGACACCAGGCTACCAGCTCTGCAGGTCTGATGCCTCCTTGTGAACGCCAACCCTGTCTGCCGGGCCTGCGCAAAATATAACCGCCGGCATAAAAGCTACCCGAACACGCGCTAAAAGAATTGGGGGTGCGTGATCCCATTGTTGCAACCTGCATCAACAACGACTATTTCCATACAAATATTGCGACCAACCAAATTCACCCTGAGAGTTACTAAGTGATCACGCCGTTCAAAAGCCGCCAGACCCTTCAAAAGCTCCGCCTTAAAATGGAAAAAGAACATCAGCTAACGGCTTCTGATCCCAAAGAAGACGCGCTTGAGCCAAAAAACTCCGCATGCGTGAAAAAATCCTCTCGCTGCGAGGACCAAAATGACGGCAGTAAGAGCAGTCAAGAACGGGTGAAAGTATCTGAGAAATCAGTCGCTCTGTGGGCCAGCCTCACAACATGGGCCACTGAAGAGAACTGCGAGTACCTGAAACAAAACAACGTTCAAGGATTTGGTGTCAAGAAGGACAAGGACGGGCGCATGGTTGTGCCATTGCGTGACATGGACTTTAAGTTCCAATCCCTGCTGTTTATCGGACATGTAACAACCAATATAAAACATGGCCGCAGAGCAGGTTTGTTCCATGTGATTGATCCGCAAGGTCGTCTGAGTGAGGAGCGCAAACTCACTAGTCAAGAGACACTTGTGATCACTAGGAGCTACGCCAGCGCAGCTGTAGTGCATGAGATGGTGAAGGCACCGGTCATTGTCGCGTTTTCTGTTTTGAATATAATCAAATTTGCCAAATCTTTTCGTGAGAAATACCCGGATGTGACCCTGTTGTTTGCCTTGGACGCTATGGCTCATCAGAAGGTGAACCCACGCTTACCGGTGATGCAAGCTGCACAGGACGTTGGCGGCCATGTGATCATCCCTCCCTTTAGAGAAACAGAAAAATCCCAGGGATTAAAGGACTGGAATGATCTGGTCGGGCTGCATGGTAAGGATCGGGCAGAGCTGCTTTTTGCAGCGCAGGTGCGTTATGCATTTGATAAAAAGCGTAACAGGAAGATATAACTTGAACACGAGCGGGTACTTTGACGCCTGAAAAACGCCCAGCCCTCCTTCCCTGCTTAAGGCTGATACGGGGTATTGTAGGAGAGTAATAAAGCCTCATACTTACGAGGACTTAGCTGCCTTCGCTGCATTGCGGGAACACAGGCTGGTGGGAGGCCGTTGCAAGCATTGAGGGCCAAGAGCTGTCATTCACCGGTTTCTATCAAGGGTTGATGCTATCTACTTGGAAGGTATTCTGACTACCTCACTAGGAAGTCATTCACCGCAATCGCGAAAACCTAGATACATGAGTTGCTGTTCCACGAGCAAACGGCCACTCGTGAAGGGCATTGCAAATGCTGGCGAGGAACGAAAATGACATTACTTAGACAAAGAGCTCCGACACAACGCTCTCAATAAAGGCACGTTGTTCTGATGTATCCGGCACCTGAACTCCACGCGCACCGCTAACAATTTCAATTGCGGCCTGTGCCGATCCGACAAAACCGGCCATAACGCAACAAGCTAACAGTCCCGAACGGCCAATTCCGGCGCGGCAGTGAATGGCAACACCTTCGTGCTGCTTTAAACGCTTACTAACGTGTGTGACGATCTCCTTGAACCCTTGTCTTTCAGGCAACCCTCTGTCCGGAATTGGAAAATTCAAAAAATCCATTCTGTTCTCAGAACAGATTCTACTCTCGTTCTGCAACGAGAGTTCGATTGCTTCGGTATGTTCTAACATTGACATAACCAAATCCACGCCTATCGATCGGTAATATTGCATGTCCTCATCTAACCATTCCCCAGAGGGCTTGGGCATTAGGAACAACTGCCCTGGGTAATCGGCAGATATTGGATAAATTGAAGGCTTCATTACTTGCTTTCAGAATTGCGGGCTTTGCTGTCGGTCGCCACAGCGTAGAAAGTTGGAGATGGGCATGGCTACTTCGAGATCTCGTTGGGCAATGAGCTGCCGTTGGGTATTTCCATCAAGGGTTGAGACAAACTCAGAGAGACGCTGCAGTGGTCTCTGCGTGGCGAACTCTTCTCGCTCCAATAATTGCGCGAGAATTAATTGGGACGCGAGCCTAAGAGCCCAAAGTTACCGATGCTGCATTGCTTGCAAACGGCTGCTTTAAGGGGCCTTAAATTCTGTAGAGTTAGTCGTGAAGTAATTGGATTTCACCACGCTTTCAGTCTCAAAATGACCAGGTATAACTGCCGAAAAACCTTCGACCACTTGGTCCCTGAATTCTGCTAACTCAGCCATTTCTGAGGAGTGATAGAATTTCAATGCCGCTTCAAAGCTGCCAAATCTGTATATCACCATATTTTCGTAAGAGGTTGACCCACTTAGCGCTTTAATCGGACTAGCTACGATGAGCTCGCCTTTGTACTTTTCTACAATAGGAAGCGACATCGGGCCTAGTTCGCCGATACGAGATCTATCAATAATATTGTAATGGTGAAGTACATAACCAGCCATCTGATGTTTCCTAGTTTGATTGTTTAACGCAACGCGTACAGTAATTGTTCCGACATGCACAACCAGAGCCCAAATGGCGGCAAAGTCCGCACAGGGTCCATGGACCGCGCTTAAGTGGATTGTCGTCCACACCTAAGGCCTCTTGGAAACGCACACAATCAGAAATAGCAAGAACGTAAAACCGGTGAGACCCCTGTACTGAGGCAAACGACAGGTATGGTCACACTGCTATGTGGCAGGAAGGTTTAGAAGTTCGGGCCAACAGCTGCCACTCAGGTGGTTCCATCAGGGGTTGACACACGCTCACCCGGAGGCTTCTACAGTAGCTCTTATGGGCGATATGGAATTACTCAACTGACCATTTGCTGACATTCGAGCTGTCTCAGGGCAAGTCTAGTCAGAGCGAGGTTGCAACTTCAGCTCGATCTCAGTCGCCTTGTTGTTGAAAGGTGGAAAGCAGACATTCGTTCTGGTGCAATTGCGAAAGAGCTAACCGCAAAAGTTGGTGATGGGTTTCACGCGGCGTGATTATGGTTTGCATCACTCTCGATGCCATTTGTGAAGATGACACCCTGTATTATCTTAGGCAATTGATTTTTGCCTCTCAATTTCTGCCAGCGCTTCTCCGCTGCCTTGATCAGCATGAAGACCATTGGCATTGCAGTATCCCGGGAGAGGCAATTCTTGGTCTGCCTTGTTCTGTGGCGCACAGTTGCAAAGGTTGATTCAATTGGATTGGTGGTTCTGATATGCCCCCAATGCTCAGCAGGAAAGTCATAAAAAGCCAGCAACTCAACCCTGTCTTTCAGCAGGCACTGCGTGGCCTTGGGGTATTTAACCTCAAATTTCTCTATGAAAAGACCAAAAGCCGTCTCTGCATCTGCACGATTTTCCGCCATCCAGATATCCTGTAGATCTTTTTTCGCTTTGGCTTGCAAGGACTTAGGCATTTTGCTTAGGACGTTCATTGTCTTGTGGACCCAGCAGCGTTGAGCTTTTGTTGTGCCAAAGACTTCCCGCAATGCCGCCCAGAACCCCAGAGCACCATCTCCCACTGCTAATTTCGGTTCGATCTGCAGGCCACGAGCTTTGAGAGCAAGCAATAGTTCCCGCCAGCTCTGAGTGTCTTCCCGGTAGCCATCATCAAAGCCAATCAGCTCTTTCTTGCCTTCCGGTGTTGCCCCGATCAACACCAGAATACAGCGACTTTCCCGCTCTCCCCGAGCTTTCAGATAGATGCCGTCTGCCCACATATAAACGTAGTTGCGCGCTGACAGGTCTCTGGTTTTCCACTCTTCCCATAAAGATCGCCAGCTTTTGACAAGGCCGCGGATGACATCCGGCGAAAGGTTGGGAGCATCAACACCCAACAAAGCACTTAAAGCTTGCTGAACATCATTGGTGGAAACTCCACGCAAGTAGAGAGCCGGGATCAACTCATCAAGACTGGTTGAGCGGCGCAGATAATTAGGTAACAGATTGGAATGGTGCCGAATTTTCTCTTCGCTCGTCTCATCTCGATCCCGAATGCGTGGTTTTCTGACCGTCACAGGCCCAATGCCAGTCTGGATCTCGCGTTCTGGCAAATGACCATGCCGGACCACTCGCTGGCGGCCATCTGGTAATTTCAAGTCTGAGTAAAGCGAAAGAACACTCACCACTTCACTCTCAATCGCTGCTTGCAAAAGTTGCTGTGCACCTGAGCGCAAAACTTCCGTAAGCGCATCTTGAAATTCACCTGGCTGCACAAGCGGGATAACTGTATCTTCTGTCATAGGCGTATCAGCTCCTCTGGAGTCAAAAGCAAGCGTCGAACACTTGCTATGATACGCCGCACTTCAATCCGTCACCAACTTTTACCGCTAGCTCTCACGAAGCCATATATCAGTCTTTGTTCATTCAGGGCCGCGGTGCGCTGCGCCGTGAGCTTGTCGCATGTCTGCGTTCTGGCCGTGCCCTTCGCGTTCCCAGAGCGCGGCGAAAGGGTAAAGGGAGGGCATTTGTGTCTGACGAGATCATGATCAGTGAACGGCCTGCTGAGGTAGCAGATCGAGCAGTTCCAGGTCATTGGGAGGGCGATTTGATCTTGGGCTTGAAGAGCTCTGCCATTGGTACTCTCGTGGAACGAAAAACTCGCTTTACTCTTCTGCTTCACCTGCCACCGATGCCGGGCCATGGAACGAGCCCGCGACAGAAGAACGGCCCAGCCCTTGCTGGGCATGGCGCTGATGCTGTTCGGGACGCAATTGCAAAATCCATCCAGGATTTGCCCGAACATCTGCGCAGATCACTCACATGGGATCAGGGCGCTGAAATGGCGCAGCATGAAAGGTTAACATCTGAGACCGGGATCGACGTTTACTTCTGTGACCCCCAAAGCCCCTGGCAACGCGGCAGTAACGAGAACACCAATGGCCTGCTGCGCCAATACTTCCCGAAAGGCACAGATCTAAGCGCTCATGGTGTGGAAGAGCTGGAAGCAGTCGCCCATGCCCTCAACGGCCGCCCAAGAAAAACGCTTGGGTGGAAAACACCCGCAGAAGCATTGGAAGAAGTCTTAGGTTGAATTATAAACCAGACATTGCGACGACCGATTGAATCCGCCTTGGCTTCCCCTATCGGAGTGGTGGATCAACCCAGGAACCGGGCCTCTGCGTCCCAGAGCCATCTCGAGGGCGGCACAGCAAAGCTCGGCGCGCATGTGATCCTCCATCGCCCAACCGACGATCTCACGCGTGGCCATGTCCTTCACACCAGCCAGATAAAGCCAGCCCTCGTCCGTGTCGATATACGTGATGTCGGCCAGCCAAACCGTATTAGGTGTCTGGCTATGGAACTTCTGTTCCAGCAGGTTTGGGGAAGGCTTCAGCTTATGATTGCTGTCCGTCGTGATTGGCTTTCTACGCTTGCGAATAAGCGGAGAAACCTTATTTTCCTTCATTATTCTGGCCACGCGTCGTTCAGAAACGACCTCATCCGCAGCTAGAAGATCCCGATGAATACGCTTTGATCCATAGTATTTTTTACTGACCCTGAAGAAGGTTTTAATCTTGGGAAGCAACTCCTGATCTCGGACCTCACGATTGGCTTGACGTTGATCGCGTGCAGGCTGACTGGCTGGAAAGCCGTAGAACCAACCCCGGGATATCTCCAGAAGCAAACATAATGTGGAAACCGCATATTGCGCTTTATGGGCAGTCACGAAAGCACGCTTGTTCGTCATGGTTTCACCGCCCGCGTTGCGAAAAAAGCGGATGCTTTGTGCAAAATCTCCACTTCCTCAGCAAGCCGCTTGTTGTCTTTGCGAAGGCGAACCAATTCAGCCGCATCGGCTTGCAGACGCCGTTTGGCTTCAACTGAGCCAAACGCCTCTATCTCTAGCCGCCACGTCTTCAGCTGTGTACCCGTAATCCCGAGCTCCTTGGCAACGCTGCCTTGCGTCGCCCCAGGCTCGTACAATCTCTCAATTGCCGCTGCCTTATAATCGTCTGTGTACTTCCGTCGCTGTTGTCCCATTTGGTGCCCCTTTCACGGACAGGGGTAAAGTACCCCAATGTCCGGGAACAGGGACGAAGTTCAGCCGATCAGCAGTCTGTTTAAATGGCATTAAGTAGATCTTCTGAAAGGGAAATTTCAGAAAAGATACTCCACGTCAGGGGATACTGCAACAACGCCTTTCAGCACCAGCGTACTGTTTTAGAGCTCCCACCAATGCGTAGTTTCATTGTGCTTTTCTGGAAGCCCAATGTCCTGACGAAGTGCGTTGCGTCCAGGAGGTAATGGTCTGACGGGTTTTTGCAACAGACCAGCAGTAAATTTTTTCATGATGAAGTAGATTGATTGAAGAATAGACATGAGCTCATAAGCGCATATATAGATGGATCAAGGAAATGAAACATATCAAAACACTATATGAAGGAATTTCATGATAATCCCAGCTAGTGCGATACCATCTCTCCAGTGCCTTCGCGCTTTTCTAGCAGTCGCCCAGCTTGGAAACTTCACCCATGCAGCTGAAGCTTTGGGGCTTACACAAACAGCCGTTAGTCATCAAATAGCGCAGTTAGAAACCCACATTGGTGCCCCCGTCTTTGTTCGCAATCGGCCAAATGTACAGCTTACCGATCTAGGAAAAAAACTTCTTCCTAAGGTAGAAGTCGGATTGAGCGGCGTTTGGGATGCATTCAAAGAGGCACAGAACTCCGATAAAACACAGCCTATCGTGGTTTCATCCTCACCCGAATTTTGCACACAATGGTTGGCACCTCGACTTGAGAAATTCTTTAATTTGTTTCCGTCGATTAGTTTGAACATGATCCTTGAGTATCGACGAGCTGACCTCGTATCGGGTGAAGTAGATGCCGCAGTATGGCTTGGAGCAGGTAATAAAGATTTATCCGCGACTAGACTTGGGGTAGAAGAAGATTTTGCTGTCTGTTCACCAGAACTGGCCCAAAGCTTACCTAAACGGAATGCAAGGTCCGTCGCACCTTTGCTCCAATATGTTGGAGCCCGGCACACTGTTCTCGATTGGGAGCGCTGGTTTCAACAGATATATGGTGACCAATTGGTTGCGAAAGTGGCCCAGCCTAAAATTGAATATGGCCCGGTATTTGATACGTTTCCCGATATGATAGCTGCCTGCAAGCGCAGCGAAGGTTTTGCGCTTGTTCGCTCGTCTCTGGTGGCGAATGAGCTTTCCACCGGACAACTAAAACGCTGTTTCATTGAGTCTGTTACCTCAGATCTACACTACCATATCGTAACACTACCCAAAGCCAAATGCAGATCTGAAGTTGAGCAGTTCCGGCAATGGATTGTTGCAGAAGCAGCGTCGGGGCAAGTTGTGCACTAAATTGCCGTTGTACAACACGGCTCCTACCTGGCGTTGTTGCGGAATGTAAATTCAGTTTACAGCTCACCCTTAACCGCTTAACTCAGGTCGCGTTTACGCGTTCGAACGTCGCACGTCCGAGGGCGGCCATTGTGTTGAGGACGGCGACGTTAATCTTAGCCTCCGTCTTCTGATTTTCCAACTTACGGGACTTGAGTGTGGTCCCGATGTCTTGTTTGTAACGCCCCATTAAGGTCTCCCCTCGTGAGCGCCGCCCGTATCCTTTCTGCTTCTGCCAACCCATTCTGCCATATTCCTCTATGAGCAGAATATCCCGGTCACGTGCAGTGGGAGTGGTCGCAGCCTCAAGGCTGGGGACTGCTGTTTTGGGCGGTGGTATGACGATTTCAACGCCTTCATAACGGTCCGCTATTTCCTGTCGTGTTGGGAAGCCATCATAAGCACCATCACCAAGGAACGTGGCAACCGGACCCCCAACTTGGTCCAGCATATCCGATACAGAGCTAACCGCAAAAGTTAGTGATGGGCTTCACGCGGCGTGAATTTGATTTGCATCACTCTCAATGCCATTTGTGAAGATGACACCCTGTATTATTTTGGGCAACTGATTTTTGCCTCTCAATTTCTGCCAGCGCTTTTCAGCTGCCTTGATCAGCATGAAGACCATTGGCTGGAGTTCGTCCCTGATCCCGGACAATCGAGTATTGGAGTTCACCCCGATTTCCGGACAGTTTGATTAAACCCGTTATGCTGTCATATTCCAAGCCCTTTGTTCAAATGCCTGATAAGGCGTTTTGTAGCCGATAGCCGAATGTCTATGCTGACGGTTATAGAATACCTCAATGTAGTCGAAGATGGCCGCCTTAGCCTGCTCCCTTGTCAGGAACCTGGTGCGGTGAACCAGTTCTTTTTTCAAGGAGGCAAAGAAACTCTCCATGGGAGCATTGTCGAGACATTGACCTTTTCGGCTCATTGACTGGGTGATGCCAGCTTGTCGTAGAAGTTTGCGATACTCCTCACTTGCATATTGGGCGGATTCAATCGGTCGTCGCAATGTCTGGTTTATATTTCAACCTAAGACTTCTTCCAATGCTTCTGCGGGTGTTTTCCACCCAAGCGTTTTTCTTGGGCGGCCGTTGAGGGCATGGGCGACTGCTTCCAGCTCTTCCACACCATGAGCGCTTAGATCTGTGCCTTTCGGGAAGTATTGGCGCAGCAGGCCATTGGTGTTCTCGTTACTGCCGCGTTGCCAGGGGCTTTGGGGGTCACAGAAGTAAACGTCGATCCCGGTCTCAGATGTTAACCTTTCATGCTGCGCCATTTCAGCGCCCTGATCCCATGTGAGTGATCTGCGCAGATGTTCGGGCAAATCCTGGATGGATTTTGCAATTGCGTCCCGAACAGCATCAGCGCCATGCCCAGCAAGGGCTGGGCCGTTCTTCTGTCGCGGGCTCGTTCCATGGCCCGGCATCGGTGGCAGGTGAAGCAGAAGAGTAAAGCGAGTTTTTCGTTCCACGAGAGTACCAATGGCAGAGCTCTTCAAGCCCAAGATCAAATCGCCCTCCCAATGACCTGGAACTGCTCGATCTGCTACCTCAGCAGGCCGTTCACTGATCATGATCTCGTCAGACACAAATGCCCTCCCTTTACCCTTTCGCCGCGCTCTGGGAACGCGAAGGGCACGGCCAGAACGCAGACATGCGACAAGCTCACGGCGCAGCGCACCGCGGCCCTGAATGAACAAAGACTGATATATGGCTTCGTGACTGATACGCATCAAAGGATCATCCGGATAATCCAGCGGCAGGCGGCGCGCAATTTGCTCTGGGCTCCAGGCCGAGGCCCATTTGCGGTGTTGGCGACGCACCGAACGCCGCTTTGTCCAGCGCACCTCTGGACCTGCAACAATATCCCCATCAGGGCTCGCGATCTGGCCTGACAACCGATCTTCAACATATTGTCGCAATGTGTCGTTCAGGGCCAGCTTTGTTGCCCTGGGCCGACGTGCGGCACGATTTGCGTGCCATTGCGCTGTGGTCGCGCGATACTCAAAACTGCCGCTGCGGGTTGCTGCGTTCCTCCGCAACTCTCTGGAAACTGTAGAAGCAGCTCTCCCAATTTTACGAGCTATCGCACTGATGCTGAGACCTTGGGCAAGGAAAATTGCAATCTCTTCACGTTCCTCAAAACGGAGGTATCGCCCCGATAGTGGCGGCGCAGAACTAGAATAATGTGATGGCGGCATGCCTCCGGCCTCTCGAAACCAACGACTGCCAACGGGGGCAGACGCACCAACTTGAACTGCGGCCTCTTCGCTGGAAATACCCTTCTCAATCAATCGCCAGAACAAAACCTGCAGCGCCCGATGCGCTGCCTTTGGGCGACCAGGCGAACTCACCTTTACTCGACCACTTCGATCCGAAGCTCGTTTGCGTATCGTCATCACAATCTCCATTTTATGAACATTGCGACGACCGATTGAATCCGCCTTGACTGCCGCGATCGGAATGATGAATAAGGCCAGCAACAGTCCCTCGTCGTGCCAACGCCCCGTTCAACCAGCCTTGATGAATTGATCCCAACGCTCCATTTGCGTGGGGTTTCTACCAATGATGTTCAGCAAGCTTTGAGTGCTTTGTTGGGTGTTGATGCTCCCAACCTTTCACCGGATGTCATTCGCGGTCTTGTCAAAAGCTGGCGATCTTTATGGGAGGAGTGGAAAACCAGAGACCTGTCAGCGCGCAACTACGTTTATATGTGGGCAGACGGCATCTATCTGAAAGCTCGGGGAGAGCGGGAAAGTCGCTGTATTCTGGTGTTGATCGGGGCAACACCGGAAGGCAAGAAAGAGCTGATTGGCTTTGATGATGGCTACCGGGAAGATACTCAGAGCTGGCGGGAGCTATTGCTTGCTCTCAAAGCTCGTGGCCTGCAGATCGAACCGAAATTAGCAGTGGGAGATGGTGCTCTGGGGTTCTGGGCGGCATTGCGGGAAATCTTTAGCACAACAAAAGCTCAACGCTGCTGGGTCCACAAGACAATGAACGTCCTAAGCAAAATGCCTAAATCCTTGCAGGTCAAAGCGAAAAAAGATCTACAGGATATCTGGATGGCAGAAAACCGTGCAGATGCTGAGGCGGCTTTTGATCTTTTCATAGACAAATTTGAGGCCAAATACCCCAAAGCCACGCAATGCCTTGCCAAGGATAGGATCGAACTGTTGGCTTTTTATGACTTTCCTGCTGAGCATTGGGGGCATATCAGAACCACCAATCCAATTGAATCAACCTTTGCGACTGTGCGCCACAGAACAAGGCAGACCAAGAACTGCCTCTCCCGGGATACTGCAATGCCAATGGTCTTCATGCTGATCAAGGCAGCGGAGAAGCGCTGGCAGAAATTGAGAGGCAAAAATCAATTGCCTAAGATAATACAGGGTGTCATCTTCAAAAATGGCATCGAGAGTGATGCAAACCAAAATCACGCCGCGTGAAACCCATCACCAACTTTTGCGGTTAGCTCCTATAATCGGCTGCTGAAACGACAAAAGAGCCCGGTGGTGCTCGCCTATTGCTGGAGCCATGCGAGGCGCAAACTCTATGAAGTCGCACGCAACAAAACCGCACCTATTGCCGAGGAAGGCCTGCGCCAGATTGGCGAGCTATACCAAATCGAAAAGATGATCCGGGGCCAAAGTCCTCAGGAGCGTCTGGTCGCGCGTCAGAAACACAGCAGAGCGTTAATCGAAGCCTTTGAAGAGTGGTTGAACAACCACAGGGCCAAGGTCTCCAGAAAATCACCTCTTGGAGAAGCCCTTAGTTATATTGCCAAATACTGGAATGGACTAATCCGCTTCCTTGACGATGGGCGCATAGAGCTGGACAACAATTCTGTTGAGCGCACAATCAGGCCAATAACTCTAAATCGCAAGAATGCATTATTTGCCGGTCATGATGCTGGAGCGGAAAACTGGGCCATGATCGCTTCTCTTATTGAAACTTGCAAACTGGGTGCTATCAACCCACACACCTACCTTGCAACCACACTCACAAAAATCGCCCAAGGCCACAAACAAAGCAAGATCAACGAACTCCTGCCCTGGAATTTTGAGGAACAAGAAAGTCAAGGTGGGCTCTAAACACCGCTTACCCTTCAACGTGGAGGACGAGTTTTGAAGCTCCTTATTTGTTCGAAAATGGCAACAGCCATTATGCTGGAAACGTGGCAAATTTTACAACCAAAGATGGAACAGTGTTGTAAAAATTTGCTACATTTAAATTTGAACCATTGCTCTGATATTCCAAGCCTTTGGAGTTGGATGAATGCCTCAGGAATACTTTATATGAGTATGGACCCCAAAACTGTCGAGCGGGTTGCTAGAGTGACCCGCTTTCGGCTCGGATATACACCTTCTGAGATGAAGGAGGTTCTTGATAGTATCAAGCCGGTGGAGACACTTCGCGAACTTAGAGCCGAGCTGACAAAAATAGAGAAGAAAGCATCCTTCAAAGCAATGGACGGCAAAACACTGAAGGAAGCGCGGGATATGTTTGGTCTTACAGCACAGCAGTTTGGTCCATTTCTGGGTTTCAAGGTGGGCGCTTCAATCAGATCAACTATGTCTGCCTTGGAGCGCGGAAGAATGGCCGTCTCCGAACCGGTCACACGTTTGGCCCGTGCCTATCTTTCCGGTTGCTGCAACCCGTTTTTTGAAGAAGCCATCGGCAACAATATTCTGCCGGAAAAAGTGGTGATGGATAAAAGCGGAGCAAACAAAGCCGGGTTAACCAACATCAATATTTGCCTCTTCCTGGCGGGCCGCTGGCATTCCTTCATTGACATTCTTCAAGTCAAATACCTCAACAATATCGTTGAGCAGGATCACCGCTTTATCAAGCGCATCACCAAACCCATGATGGGCTTTAAGGCCTTCCGATCTGCAGCGGCGACGCTGGATGGTATTGAGGTGGCTCGCATGATCCGAAAAGGGCAACTGGGACAGGAAGGCGGTCCAGCCTATCGTCAGTTTATAACCCCCCTGTGTCAGGGAAGTTGTCCGCGTCTCTGTTTTTCTCTATTTAACCAAGAGGGCGGACTAGGAAGATTAAGTGGGATATTCACCTGAGCGAAAGGCGGCAGTGCTTAAGCGGATGCTGCCGCCGAACACCATAACCATTCGGAGATTGTCGAAGGAGGAAGGCATCAGCGAGGCGACACTGCATAAGTGGCGTGGTGAGGCACGTGGCAAAGGCCAGCTTCTGCCTGGCGCAGATGCTGACCCTGAAGGCTGGTCCTCACGTGATAAGTTTGCCGCTGTACTTGAAACCGCGTCGTTAAACGAGGCTGACTTGGCCGAATACTGCCGTAAGCGTGCGCTTTATCCGTCACAGATCGCCTCCTGGCGAGGAGCTTGTGAGCAGGCAAATGACTGGGAACGGGCCAGCACCGCACGTCTTGGCCAGGCTTTGAAAGAAGATAAGAAAAGGGTTAAGGACCTGGAACGCGACCTTGCCCGAAAGGAGAAGGCTCTGGCAGAGGCTGCCGCGCTGCTTATTCTGAGAAAAAAGGCCTCAGCGATCTGGGGGGGCGAAGAGGACGCATGATCAGCACCCCGGATCGCAAAACTGCTGTCGCTCTGATCACCGAGGCTGTCACCGCTGGTGCACGTCGTATCATGGCCTGCGGCGAGCTGGAGATCAGTGAACGGACATTCAGGAGATGGACGAAAGACGGTCAAATTCAGTCCGATCAGCGGCCCATCGTGCCGCGCGCTGAGCCAGCTAATAGGCTCAGTGAGTATGAGCGCGCTGTTGTGCTGGAGGTCTGCAATTGCGAGGAATTCGCTAGCTTGCCACCCAGTCAGATTGTACCAACACTGGCCGATCAAGGGCGATATCTGGCGTCTGAATCCAGCTTTTACCGCATCCTGCGCGCAGATGGACAGCAGCATTACCGTGGCCGTGCCAAGCCTCCTGTACGACGCAAACCACCCACCAGTTATCAGGCTAATGCTCCCTGCCAGGTGTGGACCTGGGACATTACATGGGTGCCGGGGCCAATTGCAGGCATGTTCTTCTACCTTTACCTGATGGTGGACATTTTCAGTCGGAAAATCGTCGGCTGGGAAGTGCATGAGCGAGAGAGCGCAGAACTAGCTGCACAATTGATCGAAAAAGCGGTACTCGCCGAGGGCTGCATTCTCAAGCCTCTGGTCCTGCACGCAGATAACGGCAGCCCAATGAAGGGCGCGACAATGAAAACGACGATGGAAAGGCTGGGCATTACTGCTTCCTACAGCCGGCCACGTGTCAGCAACGACAATCCCTTTTCCGAGGCATTATTCCGAACCTGCAAATACCGTCCGGATTGGCCCTCCAAGGGCTTTGCTACTCAAGCTGAAGCACAGGCTTGGGTGAAATCCTTCGTCAGTTGGTATAACAGCGAGCACTTACATAGCGCGATCCGCTTCGTTACTCCCGATACGCGTCATTCAGGGAAAGACCAGGCGTCCCTCGCCAACCGCACCATGATCTATGAAAAGGCTCGGACGAAAAAGCCAGAACGTTGGTCAGGAAAAACACGCAATTGGCTACCAGCAGGGCCCGTCTGGTTAAACCCGGAGCGCGAAACAAGCTGCACTGAAATCAGAGACGCTGCATGAAATTAGCGGACAACTTGTTTGACAAACACCGAGGCCAAGCAAAAGCGAGATGCGCCACTCACCGGCAATCGTTGGCTCTCCAATCCCTTTGACCTTCAGGAGCCGTACAAAGGGTGCGTTCAAGTCTTCCAGAAGAACGAAGGCGCCGCCCTCCTCATAAAAATCACCATTGGATTCATAAAATTCCAAGGTTGCTTCCAAAGAAGCATCCCAAGCTGCCTCAAGCACCTTTGAATAAGAGATGACTTCAGACCGGCTGATGGCTGTTTGTTTGGTGGGAAATGGAATTATCTTGGTATTCATGTTGTCGTCCCCTGAGATCGAGAGAGTTGATAACTCCCCTCCCCGTTTGGAAGGTTCGCTTTCATTTTCCTCGTCACCCGGAGCCGTTCAGTTTGGTCAAGGTCATTCTTTGAATGCCTGCTTGCAGGTTGCCTTGAGCAAATTGAAGGGAGACTTATCCATCAGCGGCTTGCCGCAGATCTTTGCACGAGGGACAGTCCCCGAAGGCCGAGACAGACAGTGGAGCGCTTTAGGTTGAGTTTTGTCCTTGCTGGCTCGTTCGAGACGGCAAGGGAATTAGGAAACCTTAAGAGCGGAGGTGTCTGGCTTGGTAAGCGCCAAAGGCGCGTGGATCTGGCGTGGTCTGCGTAGCAGACGTGCCCCTGCCCTTTTCCCTCATTTGTACCAAAATCCGGTCCATCTCTTCATCAGAGGGCAAATTTAAGATTTCATATTCATCAGGACCATTCATCTTACGATCCACCAATTCAGCTGGGACTTTCAGGATTTCAACTTATTGATCTGGAACACAACGATACTCCCGGCCCATCAGCTTCTCAAACAGCAACAACACGGTTGAATGTGGCTATTCAGGAAATCATATTAAGGTATTGAAATATAGACTGAATTAGTTATTCTAGAGAGCATTATGCACTTTCTCATTTGGCTCTTTAAGGCCCTGAATACAAACCAAATCCTCAAGATCTGTTTGTTTCAGAACTTTAACAAAGTGGTCTACGAATTCATGCGGCATTTCAAAGCCCTGGAGTTCTTCCTGTGAACTTAAGATCCCATAAAACGCTGACACATATGGAAGCTCGTCTGGATCTGGTTACTGCCTGTTCCTGCTCATTGCATACATGTGCGCTTTGTTGACGAAGACGCATTTATTATTCAGGGTTTGAACCAAAAAGAACTGGCTTGGATTTTCAAAAGGCCTGGCTCGATCTTCAACGTCCATTCACAAGAGACCTGCAGTGCTTTGGCCTGACTTAGGAGTTTTTTGTTTTCAAGTGCAACGATCCGAAATGGGTATCGGGCTCCAGTCCTCCAAGTTTCACGGCTCGCACGTCCAACATTCTTGCGTTTGAGTAAAGCGCATTTGGCGTCACTTCCAAGGCTCAGTGACCTTGGACGTTTCCCCAGATCCATCGGATCTGAGTGTTTTCCCACTTTGATATCTTGTAGAGAGGATAGCCAGATTTCTGGCTTAATTCGGTCTGCCTGCCCTGCTCGCCTTTACGAATATCTTTCAAAGGCATTCTGCACTCCCTGCAACGAGGAGCCGTTGCACATCCCATGCGCACATTACGTATATCCTAAGCGGGTGCGCAACACTCCTCTTGCAAGCCCAGGAAAACATGTCGAAGGCGTGTTTTGTGTAGCGAGCAGCAACAAAGCGTGTGATGGAAGGTGAGCAACAAGGGATTGCGCAGCAAGACCGCCGTGCCGAACCTGTAATCACACCCCGGTCCTCTCACGGTCTCCCCTGCCCCACAAACTTATCACCTTTGAAATGAAACAGTTGCAGCCAACGCTCGCCCTCTTACAGAGCTGAGTGATTTTTCTTGCAGCTCGAAACTGTTCCAGTAGAATCGCATGGATTGAAACATAGATTGGAGTTGCCTCCTCCACTCTAAGGACTTTCAAGAAACTCACTTTTCGAGCACGCGCAAAATCAACGATCACTCGCCTAGGGCATCATGAACTCAATCATCATTACTGAAAAACCCTCTCAAGCCCGCAATGTCCTGAAAGCGGTTGGCACTCGCTATGGCGAGGTCTTTGCTGCACAAGGTCACTTGTTGCGCCTTCAATCTCCTGATGAGGCCAATCCAGAATGGAAAGCCTGGTCAACGGCGTTGCTACGGCCCCAAGGTGGCCGGTACTTGCTGGTTGCAGATAGATCCAATGGCAAGGGCGAGCGGTTGGACAAGATCAAGCAGGCTTTAAGGTCTGCAGATCAGGTCATCATCGCAACTGACTGCGACCGCGAAGGTCAGGCAATCGGTGAGAACCTTCTGCATTTTTATGGGTTCAAGGGCCGCGTATTGCGGGCGATGTTTACGGCGGAAGATGAAAAGACGCTTCGCGAGGCGTTTGCTTCAGCAAAACCCAATACAGCGTTTCGCCCGCTCTATGATGCAGCTGTTGCCAGAGCGCAAGCAGATCAAATATTCAATCTCAGTCTCACCAGAACAGCAACGACAAAGTTGGTGCCTGCCGGTGTCCGCGCTGTGATCGGCATTGGCCGGGTTCGCACTCCAACACTTGGAATTGTCTGCAGGCGAGAACAAGAGCTTTCAGATTTCAAGGCACGGGATTATTTTGAGTTGACGGCTGATGTTCAGGGTATCAAAGGACCGTTCCAGCTGCATCACCGGCCGTCAGACAACGAGCGCTACTTTGACAGGTCCAAAGCTGAAGCCATTCAGGTGGCAGCGACCGGTTGGCAAGGTCCTGCCAGTGTCCGCCAAGAAAACCGGCGTCAGGCTCCAGGTAAACCTGTTGATCTTCCAACACTGCAAAAACAAGCATCAAAGTGGGGTTGGACGGCAAAGAAAACGCTGGAGACAGCTCAAGCGCTTTATGAAACCCATAAGCTGACAACCTATCCTCGTGCAGCTGTGCGTTACCTCCCGGAGAATATGGTTGAAGGGGCAAGCGCTGTCTTTACCGCTCTCCTTAGTGGTGGCTATGCCAAGGATCTGGACTGGCAGGCTCCGACAATCAGAACCGGCAAGCGCGGCGTGTTTTCCGACGCAGGATTGGCCGGAGAATCTCATCATGCCATCATTCCAAACCCTGCTGTGATCGATCAGTTTTCAAAGATCATTGCCGTTCTGAGCGATGATGAAGGAAAGCTGTTTGATTTTATTGCCAAGACATTTCTAGCTGCGCTTGGGCCAGATTATGAGTATCACCAGACACAGATTTCAATCAGTGTACCGGTGAAGGATCAGGCTGTTATTTTCAAGACGGTGGGCCGATCTACCATCAATCCAGGTTGGCGCGTTGTTTATGGTGAGTTCATCGAAGACAAGACCTCTTCAGAAAATGAAGCTGAGTTACCTCAAGTGGGCAACGGTGAAGGCGTCAAAATCACACACATCAAAGTTGATGCCAAAAAACTAAAGCGCCCGGACGTTACAATGAAGGCTCTCTCATTGAGGCGATGCAAAACGCTTGGAGGTTTGTTGAAGATGAAGGCCAACGCTCGCGGCTGAAGGAAGCCAAAGGGATCGGCACACCAGCGACCAGAGACACCATAATTGAGGGACTGAAGAAACAAGGCTTTCTCAACATTTCCAAAGGAAAGCTATTTGCCAGCGACACGGCAATGCAGCTCTACGATCTCCTGCAGGGGCGCTGCCCGTCACTGCTTGATTCTGGCACAACTGCAACAATGGAAGCGCGTCTTGATGACATTGTGCGCGGCTCTGCCAGTGCTGATGAAATCATCCATGAGATTTGTAGTACGGCAAAATCTGCTATCGACAAATTGGAGGCGCAGGGCCAGCAACTCAATATCAAACGCGAACCAAGTGCGGCCATGGTCAAGGCAGCGAAAGCCAAAGCACCTTCAACCCTTGCACCAGTGGAGGCCCGCAATGCACCATGTCCCTATACTGTTTAAGGGGTCACAGCTGTGACCCCTTAAAACCATAAGCGCGAACCAGCCCAAAAATAGATTTTTGTAAATTCAACTTATCGTCGTTAGCACGTTCAATCATAGCGCGGAAATAGCCTCCAGGTCTGCCTATAGCCTCCGGGTCACGCAAAGCCTTTTCAGCCACCACAACAAGACAAGCTGCTGCCAAATGTCTGCCTTGAGCAGTGCAAGCAGCGTTCCATCCCGCTTCAGAAAGGCCAATAAGGTGACGCAGATCCTCTGTTAAAGCAAACAAAGTATTCCAGTTTGAAATCTGTACTTGCAGTAGATCGCCAACCTCGCTGCACGCTTGACTGAGCAAGCCTATTGAAACTCCAGCAAGCAGTGACGAGGGGAGGGCGGTTGTACTTCCTGTTTGAAGTTTCCCGTAGGTAGCGACAGGCTTCTTTTCAAGAGCCACTTCAACGGCGGTGTTAGCGCCGTTGTCATTTGATGAATTTAAGGATGTCTCGTTAGAGGCATTCCGGTTAGTTTCTACTTCTTTCTTAATGTGTGGATGTGTTGTATTAGATATAGCAGCGCCATTTTTGTCACCCAAGCACGACAATTTTGTTTCTAGTTGCAAAGCATTTTGATAGATTGTCTCTATTTCTTTGGCTCGTGAAACTGGGTCAAGAGGTAAGGCCAAAATCCCTTCCAAACGATCCATAATCGAAATGCCTGTGTCTCCCAACAAGAGCGCTAAATCCTTCACCGCTCGCGCACGAGCAACAACCAACCGGCGAGCCTGCTTCTCTAGCTTTAACTGTTCCTGAAAAGCCGTTACGCTTTCTTGTAGTTCTTGGAGCCTCATACAAGCTGGTGTAAGATCTAAGCCATACCCGTAGTCTATCGCTCCACTCCGATCACGCCTGATGAAGCGGCGACCGTTTGGACTATCTGCATATGCCAGAATACCTGCTTCTACGAGCCGCTTAATACACCGACTGACCGTGCGAGTGGACCTGTCTGTATATTGAGCAAGCTTCTCATTAGAGATTGCAACTAATGGTCGCCCACCCGCTCGTAAGTCTTCCGCTCGCACCAAACCGAGCAGAATGTCCAGGATCTGGTAAGGCGTCCCAGTGATCTTCAAAACAGGAGCTGCCCGTTTCAAAGTCATGGCGAGATCTTTCTTTACAATATCCTCAGTCAACGGTTCACTGGCAAGACATTGAGCGGACAGAATGGCAGGATTAATTCGCCGAAATGGAGCTATTGATTGATGCAGCATCTCATATCCCCGCCGCAAATTATGCGGCTGGTTGAAGTACCCAAAATTATGAGAAAGACGCAGAAATCCGTTCCCTGACAAAAGCAGGGTTGAAATAACATCAGAGACGCTCTAATATAAAGTTGCTAAACTGATTGGAGCGCTTGCGCTTTCAAATACGATTAAAGCCCGCGTTAAGTGGGCTTTTTTCTTACCTGTCAGGTCATGATTATTTTCCTTCACTTTCGAAATCAGCAATCAATTTTTCAAGATGACTAGATAAATAGTCTGCGAACTCAGGTGCTACATCGCGCTTAATTGTTAAACGAAACATCTTTTCCGAGATCTGGACTTCGCCAAGATTACCACCGTTCTTCGCCTTAAGCTGTTTGGATATCTGCTTTGGTTTTTCTACCAGAGAGCTTTGTTCTAACAGTCCCAAAACCTCTTCAAATCGTTTTGGGCTGGAAGCACTATCAAATTCTATAGTCTCTAAGAGAGAATTCAATTCTGCGTTTAACTCGCCGCGTAATTGTCCAGCTGCAAAATAGGAAGCGAGCTTTTCCCAACGAGGCCGACCAACCCCTTTAGCCTTACCAATATTTTTGATTATTGATTCCGGTATGGCTTCAGTAATAGTTGCAAGCATTGATATGTAGTTTTTTGAACTTTTACCAATGGCAGAAATAACAACCCGTCGAGGGAAGTTCTTTCGAAGGTGACTTGCGAACAAAGCCATCTCTATAAAGGTGAGATCTTCGCGCTCGTTATTTTCTTTGCCTTGAGCAATAACAAGCTCTTCATCAGACATATTTCTGACGACAGCACGAACAGGAAAGCTGAGTTCTTGGCAGGCTCTATGACGGCGATGCCCAAAAGCGATTTGGTAACAACCGTCCTCAGTAGGGTGTGGGCGGACCAGAATAGGAAGTTGTTGGCCACTGCTCTCAATAGATTCCTTTAGAGATAGAAAATCTGG
Organism: Pseudovibrio sp. Tun.PSC04-5.I4; assembly: GCF_900104145.1. Classification (NCBI taxonomy): domain Bacteria; kingdom Pseudomonadati; phylum Pseudomonadota; class Alphaproteobacteria; order Hyphomicrobiales; family Stappiaceae; genus Pseudovibrio; species Pseudovibrio sp. Tun.PSC04-5.I4. The sequence continues at coordinate 168,538 of NZ_FNLB01000007.1, forward strand.
ATCTTCCGAAAAATCAAACCGATCACGGATAAAGGAAGGCAAACATCTCTCAGACGGAATAACAACTATCTCATCCACAACCATAGAAGATGTTTTATGTTCGCCCACGTTGATAAGTGCTTCAGAGAGTAATCCAAGTGGACTCGCTCCCTTTCGAGATGAACTAGCATCCGATTGTTTAGCTCCGGTGACACCGAGCGTATCTTGAGGGGAGGGCGCATTTTGGCGTGTAGGCCCACCCACCTTCTTAGTCGCCCAGATTGCTGCTAGTTTATCCTGCTGTTCTTTTCTCTTGCTCATGATCTCCCCCAACCCTTCTGAATAATTGCCTCTATCTCCGCATTAACGGCATTAAGAGATTCAGCGGCGCGGTCGTAGGTTTTTCCGTTGAATTTAGCGCGCTCGGCCTCGTAAACTGTCTGCTGATAAGTCCCTGCTTCCGTGATTGCAGAGCTGCGAACCAGAACATTGGTGAGCACGTTCGACAGCTGGCTACGTAGCATGGCAACAACTTGCGCTTCTGGAGCGCTTGTTGTGTCATGGCGCGTAACCAAATAATGCAAGGTCTTATCTGTGAGGTACTCCGCACCCAAAGATCTTCTCACTGCATTTTCAAGGTCGCTTTGGTGTTGTTGAAATGAAGCCAAGTACTGAGCCATACTCTCACAATCAAGCCAATGCGGATGAATTGTTACCAAGAGATGGTTTGCGGCGAAAATGGCAGCGTTTGAGAGATAGCCGAGGTTTGGCGCGGTATCACAGACGACAATATCATAGTCATCTGCCACATCAGTGAGCGCCATCTGCAACCGCATAAAATAAAACTTTTCAACGGTACTTGCTGTCAATTGCTTAGCAAGCTCTTGTTGTGTCGCCTGAATTTTCTCAAACTGATCATTGTTCAAATTTGGAGATTTAAGCCGAATATTTATTTGCTCAAGCTCTTCCGCTATTTGTCTCTCTATAAGCTTAGCTTCAGTTGCCACGCGCGGAGCATCATACTCCCAGTCTGAAACCCATCGACCTGAAGGCACCAGATCAATGTTTTCAAAATAAGTTTTTTGCGCGACTTCAGACAGACTTAGTGGATTGTCATAACGAAGGGCTGCATAGAGGCTTTCATCTTCCTCAAGATATTCAGGGACCTTCCCAAAAATACTCGAAGCTGAGGCCTGAGGATCGAGATCAAGCATCAGAACTCGATACCCTTTAAGAGCCGCATATTGAGCAAAATGCGCAGAAGTCGTAGATTTCGCAGATCCGCCTTTAAAGTTCACAGCAGCAACTACTGCTAAGCCTTCGTTTTCCCGACGAACTGGATCGTAGGAAAAGCCCTTTTCAGTTTCCCAACCGGCCTTTACAGCAAGATGCTTTCTGATTTGATTGATCTGACTAAGACTATAATTTCGTGAATTCGCTTTTCCATGTCGAATGAGTTCCAAATTGATCTCTTCGGCTGTCATAGCAAGGTAACGAGTTGTAACGCCTACCAAATTCGCGGCTTCGCTTGCAGAAAACAATCGAAGAGATTTCTTGGCTTGAGGAGGAAAGTGGATACTGGAAGTCGCTTCAATGGTAGCAGCTAAGCTGTTATAATCTTCTGCAACCTGCTTGGAGATTTCTGAAATTGTCATTTATCTCATTTCCACCATATACCAAAAATGCACGAAATAGTGGAAATAGAAATATGCAGAGAACCCGATTCTGTCAATTTGTTTTTGGTTAACGTAAATTAACAAATGTCCGATCCATTTTGCACTCAGCCGGAACCGACCACTTTTGGAGCTTCGGGCCAGCTGGGCTTTTTAGGAGAGTACAACAAAGCGTGGGGCAATTAGAGGTTTGTTCAGGATACGTGTAATTTTTTCCGAATATGCATTAGGCTCGCTCTACCGTCCAGTAAAACCTATGGTTTTTTGAACTGAGCCCGTAGAGCGCTAATTTGCAAATCTCCTTAAGGTTTCAGTTCAGAAAAGTAGTTTCCTCAATCAAGGCCCAGTTCCCACGAACGTGTATTTTCGGCAGGATTTGTCAGCCTGCTTCAAAATGTTCCGAAACTTAAGAAAAACGGAACAAAAATCTAGTCCTTTTCATTCAAAAGCTTACTTGTTCCATAAAACAGCACCGAAACACGTGATCTTGCTACGAAATAATGCCTTACAATATCAGAGCTTTAGGGGGCTTCTAAAAAATCCTGCCACTTTTGCATCTTCGTGGGAACTGGGCCAGCGCCAGAAATCATAACCGCATAGATGCCCTAAACTTAAATCTGGAACATATAGTTTTTGATTGGCAGCATGCTTTCGCACAAGCTTTTTCAGAAGCCGTTTTCAGCGGCTCTTCCGCTGTTAGTTAGTATTTGAAGTACGGCTCGTTAGAGCTGTGCCACATAAGGTTTATTACAAGAGTTTCTAAGTGTGAATGTGTTGTATTAGGTATGTGGCAGTCATTTTTGTCACCCTCGCATGACACTTTTTGTTTTTAGATTAAGTTTGGGCATCCACACAAACCCTACAAAGAGGTAACACTATTCGTTAACGAGGTGATTGTTCCCAGTATTCAACGCCTCTTCAATCTTTGCTTCCAGAACCTCCCGGTTCGTCGTTCCTGCGTAGGTTTTGTGGCTTACAAAATCGGTTTGAAGTTCACCCTCAAGTTGTGCCCGACAAGCAGATCAAAACCTTCCGCACGGTTTTCTTTCGATTTCATAATTATCGAGCAGCCTTGTTGAGCAGGCCCTGCAATCGCTGGCCATCTGCTGAAGATACCACAGAAAAATCATACTGCTTCGCGGTTCCTGGATTCATGAGTATTCCAGTCCAGCCTAAGACCTCAAAGAGATGACTCAGGTTTTTTAGACAGGTAGTATAAGTGGATTTAGCTCCTGAAACTGGCATGATGCGACCAACAGGAGAACACCATGAGCAGACGTCCCCGTCGGAACCATAGGCCGGCTTTTAAAGCGAAAGTGGCGCTTGCTGCTATTCGCGGAGCTAACCGCAAAAGTTGGTGATGGGTTTCACGCGGCGTGATTTTGGTTTGCATCACTCTCGATGCCATTTTTGAAGATGACACCCTGTATTATCTTAGGCAATTGATTTTTGCCTCTCAATTTCTGCCAGCGCTTCTCCGCTGCCTTGATCAGCATGAAGACCATTGGCATTGCAGTATCCCGGGAGAGGCAGTTCTTGGTCTGCCTTGTTCTGTGGCGCACAGTCGCAAAGGTTGATTCAATTGGATTGGTGGTTCTGATATGCCCCCAATGCTCAGCAGGAAAGTCATAAAAAGCCAACAGTTCGATCCTATCCTTGGCAAGGCATTGCGTGGCTTTGGGGTATTTGGCCTCAAATTTCTCTATGAAAAGATCAAAAGCCGTCTCAGCATCTACGCGGTTCTCTGCCATCCAGATATCCTGTAGATCTTTCTTTGCTTTGGCCTGCAAGGATTTAGGCATTTTGCTTAAGACATTCATTGTCTTGTGGACCCAGCAGCGTTGAGCTTTTGTTGTGCTAAAGACTTCCCGCAATGCCGCCCAGAAACCCAGAGCACCATCACCGACAGCCAACTTCGGTTCGATCTGCAAGCCGCGAGCTTTGAGAGCAAGCAGTAGCTCCCGCCAGCTCTGAGTATCTTCCCGGTAGCCATCATCAAAGCCAATCAGCTCTTTCTTGCCTTCCGGTGTTGCCCCGATCAACACCAGAATACAGCGACTTTCCCGTTCTCCCCGGGCTTTCAGATAGATGCCATCTGCCCACATATAAACGTAGTTGCGCGCTGACAGGTCTCTGGTTTTCCACTCTTCCCATAAAGATCGCCAGCTTTTGACAAGGCCGCGGATGACATCCGGTGAAAGGTTGGGGGCATCAACACCCAACAAAGCACTCAAAGCTTGCTGAACATTATTGGTAGAAACCCCACGCAAATAGAGCGCTGGGATCAATTCATCAAGACTGGTTGAACGGCGCAGATAATTAGGTAACAGATTGGAATGGTAATGAATTTTCTCTTCTGCATTCTCATCTCGATCCCGGATCCGAGGTTTGCTGACCGTGACTGGCCCAACGCCAGTCTGGACCTGTCGCTCTGGCAAATGCCCATGCCGAACCACCCGCTGACGGCCATCTGGTAATTTTAAGTCCGAGTAAAGCGAAAGCACGCTCATGACTTCACTCTCAATGGCCGCTCGCAAAAGTTGCTGTGCACCCGAACGCAAAACTTCCGTAAGTGCATCTTGAAATTCCCCTGGCTGCACAAGCGGGATAACACTATCATCTGTCATAGGCGTATCAGCTCCTCTGGAGTCAAAAGCAAGCCTCAATCACTTGCTATGATACGCCGCAATTCACTCCGTCACCAAGATTCACCGTTAGCTCTAAAGGTTCCGGTGGCAGAGGGCCAGGATGAGGATTTAGACAAAGAACTCTTTGAACTTCTGTGTTCGCGATATGGCTTAAAGAAGGAAAACTACGGCGAGATATTTAGTGATGGGGAAGAGCGTTTCCGCATTGCTGGCCTGGATACTAGGCGTCCCAAATACCCGATCTCAGCGAAACGGATCTCTGATGGGCGACTATTTAAGTTCTCGCCCGAACAGGTTCGCGTGCTGCTTCAATCAATCGCTAAAGTTCGCTGATTGTTCCTCAAGATGGCCAAATATGCATGTGTGGATGCTCCCGGTTTTGCAAGTGCCAATTTACTATCTGGAACAGGTTGATCAGGTGCAGTCATGTGTAAGGCCTCTGGATGTAGATGAACACCTACGGGCCGGTATGGAATACGCAAGAATAAGGTCCTAATCAGCTATGCGAACTCTGAGGTTCGATGCATATTTGCGGTTTACCTTCACTCGGTATTGGTGATCGTTGTTCCTTACAGCTTTTGACCTTCTTGCATTGCCCTTGACTAGTCTTGATTCCTAGCAGGCAATTCGTTGCGGTTGCTCTATGTAATCCTGTTCCTTCACAATCATTGCCCACAGGGCCCGTGCCATTTTATTGGCGATGGCTACAGCCGCCACAAGTCGGGGTTTTCGATCCAAAAGAGCCTCAAGCCACTTGTTTCGAAGCTTTCCAGGTCGAAGCGTGGCGTTGATCAGGGACATGGCACCATTGATCAGAAGCCTTCGGATATCTTGCTGTCCCATCTTCGAAATTCTTCCTAAGCGCGCCTTGCCTCCGGTTGAATGTTGTTTGGGAACCAAGCCCAACCAGCTCGCAAAATCACGCCCGGACCCAAAGCTGTCCAACGACGGCGCAAATGCCTGAATGGCAGCAGCGGTCATGGGACCGACACCTGGCATCGTTTGTAAGCGTTTCGTCAACCGGTCCTGTCGAGTTCTGAGTTTTATCTTCTTCTCAAGCACTGTGATTTTGGTCGTACACTCCGCTATGCCCGCAACATAGAGACCCATGATCTCCAAAACATCATCGGGTAAAGATGTTTTTGCAGAATGGGCTGCTGCGATAAGTGCTTTAAATGCCTCGGTTCCTTTTGCTGAAACAATACCGAATTCAGCCAGATGTGCCCTTAAGGAATTCATTAATTGAGTGCGCTGTCGAACCAGTAGATCACGGCTCCTGAATACCGTTCCCAATCCCTGCTGGTCTGCAGATTTCACAGCGACAAACCGCATCGTGGGACGTACTGCCGCTTCGGCAATGGCTTCAGCATCATTGGTATCGTTCTTCTGCCGTTTCACAAATGGCTTAACGTAGACAGGTGGAATTAATTTCACTTCATGTCCGAGCTTGGCTATCTCCCGGCCCCAGAAGTGAGCAGTCGCGCACGCTTCCATTGCCACTGTGCATTTATCCCATTTTGAAAGAAATTCGAGAACTCTGCTGCGGCTAAGCTTTTTCCGGAAAATGACGGTTCCGTCCCTCCCAGCACCGTGCAAATGAAAAACTGTTTTAGCCAGATCAATCCCGATAAAATGAACCTCACCCATGAGATCCCCCTTCCTTGCTGACGTCATCAACATCACTATGGCATGCTTAGATGCCCGGTAGAGGGAGCATCCACTCCATCAGCTATGTGCCCATTGGGCCCGTAGGGGTGGGGCATCCAACCCATCAACGCCGATCGCCGGCCATATCCATAAACAGCCGTATTTCGTGCAGATCCTTGGCAAATCTGTAAGCCGTTGATCTGCCGATACCGAGCTACTTGGAAGCCTGACCCGCAGTAAAACCACCCTCAATGAGCTTTTGCAGCGCCAAAACTGTCTCTTGTTCCAGCGCAGGGCGTCCTGAGCGAGTGGGTACGCTGAACCCAACGAACTCAAGTTTTATAAAACAACAGATATCTGGGTAACGCAAATTAGTGTTCCTGTGAGATTATGCCGACTAAATCGATAAAACGTACGCTCGTCCTTAATGTAAAGGACCACGGAAATGGAGAGTTTCCAGATGGTTACCCCTGCAGAAAGTACAATGAAGGCCACGGATTTATTCGTCAAAGCACTGGAAACAGAGGGCGTAGACCATGTCTTTGGTGTTCCCGGTGAAGAAAATCTGGATTTTGTCGAATCCCTGAGAACCTCCAGCATCAAATTAATCCTCACCCGCCATGAACAAGGAGCTGCTTTCATGGCCGCCACGTATGGCAGGCTTACCGGAAAAGCTGGTGTCTGTCTGGCGACCTTGGGGCCCGGGGCAACCAACTTTGCAACACCGGCAGCTTATGCTCATCTGGGTGGATTTCCATTGATCATGATTACTGGTCAAAAGCCCATCAAGAAATCCAAACAAGGCCAATTCCAAATCATCGACATCGTCAAGTTGTTCGAGCCAATTTGTAAGATGTCTAAGCAGATTGTCCATGGAGATACAATTCCGGCTTTGGTGAGGGAAGCTTTCCGTATTGCAGAGGAAGAAAGGCCGGGCGCCGTACTGCTGGAGCTTCCTGAAGATATCGCGGAAGAGTCATGCAGCTCAAGTGTGATTGAGCCACACCCACGTTATTACGCAACTGCGGATGATCATGCTCTCTCTGATGCTGTCGGGCTCATCAAGAATGCCAAAATGCCGTTGGTTCTGATTGGAGCAGGGGCGAACAGAAAAAATGTCCGAAGCGAAATTTCAGATTTCATCCATACCACCGGAATTCCGTTTTTTGATACGCAAATGGGCAAAGGTGTTGTTGATGAACGTTCCGACCTGTTTCTTGGCACAGCTGCTCTTTCAGACAATGATTATATGCATTGCGCAATCGACAGATCAGATTTGATCATCAATATCGGCCATGATGTTGTTGAAAAACCTCCATTTTTCATGGAGGTGGGCGGCAAAAAAGTCATCCATGTCAACTATAAGTCCGCGCAGGTTGATCAGGTCTATTTTCCGCAGGTGGAAGTCGTCGGGGATCTGGGTAACTCGGTTACTCATCTGAAAAACAAGCTGGGCAATGACCTGAAGGTCGACATCAGCTACTTCCGAACAATTAAACGTGAAGTTGAAAAACATCTTGCGCAAGGAATTGATGATCCAAGATACCCCATAACCCCCCAAAGGTTCGTGGCTGATACAAGACGCGTTATGGGCGAGAAGGACATCATTGCCCTCGATAACGGGATCTATAAAATCTGGTATGCGCGAAACTATAAGGCATATCAGCCAAATACAGTTCTATTGGACAATGCCTTGGCCACTATGGGGGCTGGGCTGCCTTCTGCGATGATGGCCGCGTTTTTGAACCCTGAGCGCCGTGTCATGGCGATCTGTGGGGACGGCGGTTTCATGATGAACAGTCAAGAGATGGAGACTGCTGTCCGGTTGAAGCTCAATCTGGTTGTTACAGTACTGAACGACGGCTCATACGGTATGATCAGATGGAAGCAGGTCGCAGCAGGGTTCCAGGATTGGGGATTGAAGTTCTCCAACCCTGACTTTGTGAAATACGCCGAGTGCTATGGAGCGACGGGTCATCGTATAGGTGCAACGGATGATTTAGTGCCTACATTTGAAGCCGCTTTTCAGGCTGGCGGAGTACATCTGATTGATCTGCCTGTCGATTATTCTGAGAACCAAAAGGTTCTGGTAGATGAACTCAAAGCCAAGGTCTGCCTGTTATGAGTAATACAAATTCATTGAAGACTGATCGGGTCATAGAAGTCGTAAATCCTTTCGATCAGTTGGTTATTGGCAGTGTAGATCGAAAATCATGGGATGAAGTTGATGCATGTTTGTCGGTGGCGCATCAACTTCACATGCACCGGAAAAATTGGATACCTGTCTATCGGCGAATTGAAATATTGAAAAAAACCGCCACCATAATGCAATCGCGATTTGAAGAACTTGCGTATCAGATTGCAAATGAGGGAGGGAAACCCCTCATTGATGCACGTGTCGAGGTCTCACGGGCGATTGATGGTGTAGAGTTGTGTGCTAGCAATATTATGAGTCTGGCTGGCAGAGAGATCCCGATGGATCTCACCGCTGCAGGAGCTGGTAGACTGGCATTTACCAGCCGTGAGCCTATTGGAGTTGTGGTCGCCGTCTCGGCTTTCAACCACCCTCTCAATCTGATTGTACATCAGGTTGGCCCTGCTGTTGCTGCCGGATGCCCGGTATTAGTAAAACCGGCAGATGATACACCATTGTCCTGCCAATCATTCGTGAACATTCTTTATGAGGCGGGATTGGCCGAGGAATGGTGCTGCTTTGCACCTTGCGATACACCGACCGCCGAGAAGCTGGTGACTGATCCGCGGGTTGCGTTCTTTAGTTTTATCGGATCTGCCAAGGTCGGTTGGATGCTGCGCTCCAAGCTAGCGCAAGGAACCAGATGTGCTTTGGAGCATGGCGGGGCCGCACCTGTGATCATAGATGAAAATGCAGATATTGAGGAGATGATCCCAAAGCTTGTTAAGGGAGGATATTATCACTCCGGTCAGGTTTGTGTGTCCGTTCAAAGGATATATGCCCCAAAAAAAATTGCGGCAACTATCGGCCCGTTATTGGCTGAGGAAGTTTCCAAACTTGTAGTCGGGAACGCAGTTTATGAGGAAACCGAATGCGGTCCGCTCATAAGACCCCGGGAAGTCGACCGGGTATCAGATTGGGTTGAGGAAGCAAGACAAGCTGGTGCCAGCGTATTGGCTGGCGGGCAAAAACTAGGAGCAACAACATATGCGCCGACAGTGTTGCATCGTCCACCACTCGACGTAAGCGTGTCTCAAAAAGAAATTTTTGGCCCTGTCGTTTGCATCTATGATTACGAAGCGATCGAAGATGCATTTACAATGGCAAACAGCCTCCCATTTGCTTTCCAAGCCTCAGTTTTTACCAGTAGTCTTGATACCGCCATGAACGCAATAAGGAACCTGGATGCAACAGCTGTGATGGTCAATGATCACACCGCCTTCCGTGTCGATTGGATGCCTTTTGCAGGGCGCAGGCAATCGGGTTATGGAACAGGCGGCATCGGCTACACAATGCACGACATGACCCACGACAAAATGGCAATCATCAAACTCTGAAGTACATGGAGGCTGCTGCTGCAATAGCGGACTAAAAGACACTTTAAGGCTTCCTTGGTATTTTTTTGGACCATTTATATCCCCCGTTGCAGGCTTTATTGGCAGATAGCTGATGCAGTGGATGCTCCCTCTACCAGACGTTGGTCCATGCTTGGTTGCCTGCAATTCATCAACACCAAAGATCTTCACCCCGGTGATGTCCCCGCGCCAGCGCAAGCTTGCGTTATACTCAGACCATTTAAAGCGTTTCGATCAAAAATTGAATCGTTGAGATTCACAAAGAGGTGGAAGTGTGATTCCCTGTGTTTGGGAGGATCACCATATGCCAGCAGCACTTTCTCTAGACCTGCGAGAACGCTTTGCGCGTCTGATCAAGGGCGGTATATCGGGTCGGGAGGCCGCGCGACGTCTTCAGATATCTGCTGCAACAGGATCTCGTTGGGGGCGTGAGGTGCGCGTTTGTGGATCGGCTACCATAGCGCCAATGGGTCGACCTCGTGGAACTGGCAAGCTCGCCCCCTATGTCGGGTTCTTCAAAGAATTGGTGATGCAAGACCCGGACATCACATTGTTTGAACTGCGCGATGCGCTTGCCAATGCTGAGGGCATCACGGTACATCATTCAGCCATTGCACAGCTGCTGAAGCGCCTTGGCTTCACGCATAAAAAAAGTCGCTGGTTGCCAGCGAGCGTCAGCGCCTGAAAGTAAAGCAACGGCGGTCTGACTGGTTCAAACATCGCCTCCCGGCTATCAAGGCCCTGCCTGAGCGCATTGTTTTTCTTGATGAAACCGCGGTCAAAACCAATCTGACCCGTCAGCGTGGCTGGGCAGTCCGGGGCGAGCGACTTGTGATGGACGCGCCTTTCGGGAGTTGGGGCACGCAGACGCTGATTGCAGGCTTGACCTGCGATGCATTGATTGCGCCCTGGATAATCAATGGTGCAATGAATGGAGAAGCTTTTGCAACTTATGTCCGCCACGTGCTGGTGCCGCAGATCGAACCGGGCACCGTGGTCATCCTCGACAATTTTGCCACGCACTACAACACAGAAGCGGCGGCTGCCTTGAAGGCACACGGCTGCTGGTTCCTTTACCTGCCGCCATATTCGCCAGACCTGAACCCGATTGAGTTGGCGTTCTCAAAACTCAAAGCCCACCTGCGCAAGATCGGCGCTCGCTCGTTCTCGGCTGTCTTCAAGGCCATCGGCGAAATCTGTGATCTTTACGACCCAACTGAATGCTGGAACTACTTCAAGGCCGCACAATGCACCTCAAACTAATCTCGAAACGCTTTAGTGAGCCGGTATCAGGCTTTAGCAAATTTATGTCCGATCATCATTGTGTTTAAACGGCATGATCATTGGCGGTGTTGCCGAAATTCGTTTCCTTTAAGTGGATGGGTTTTAAAGTTCGAGGATGAGTTCTTTAGTCCCTGCGGCGGGCACCGCGCAGCAGATCAGCACGTCGTCATCGGCATGTTCAGCGGGAACAGGCGTGCGGTACGTAACATCTCCCGCCAGTTTCCTGGTGAGGCAACTGCCACACACCCCGCTCCGACAAGAGAAGTTTGGGGTCAGTCCATGCGCCTCTGCGGTTTCCAGCAAGGTTGCATCGCCCTTTTGCCAGCGCTGTTCAAAGCCGGAGGCGTCGAACCTGACGATGGCCAAATCTGCCTCTGGTTCCGACTCTGGTCGGGCAGGCCTTGTTGCAGGGGTCGTGAATAGCTTAAAGCACGCCCAAACCCGTAAATTCAGGTCATGTGATTGCTTCGAACGCGGGCCTGCCGAGTTTGGTTATTGTGTTGAGAATGCTAACGCCAATCTTTGTTTCGGTCCTCTGATTGTTAAAGGTGCGTGCCTTCAGTTTGTTGCCGATGACTTGCTTCCAGCGTCCCATCTGCGTTTCAATTCGCGAGCGCTGATTGTAGCCTGTTTGTTTTTGCCAACCGAGGCGCCCTTTGTCTTTGATCGCAAGAATATGTTTATCTCGCGATGACGGATTCCGGTCAGCCTTAGGACTTAAAACAGCTGTTTTGGGTGGGGGAATGATAATCTCAACGTCATCTCCATACCGTGTCTCAAGGACCCTTCGTGTTGGCTCACCGTTATAGGCTCCATCGCCTAAAAACTTGTTTACAGGACCGTCAACCTGATCCAGAAGGTCAGGCAGGACGGTCGGGTCACCTACATTTTCATAGGTGAGATCGGAGCATACAATCTCGCCAGTGTTCAAGTCCATACCAAGATGGAGCTTGCGCCAGGATCGCCGCATTGCCTTAGTTTTGTGTTTGTTTTGAAGCCATTCGCCTTCGCCATAGATCTTGACACCAGTACTGTCGACCACAAGATGCACCGGCTCTGTTCTGGCCTTTGCTGGCTTGGTAATCTGCAAGCCACCGGCTCGCCGGGACAACGTTGAAAAATCTGGAACTGACAAATCAACTTGCATCAATCGAACCACAGAGCGCATAAATCCTTGCGACTGTCGTAACGCCAAGGCGTATACGCTACGCAGTGTTAGGCATACCTCAATGGCTAAATCAGAATACTTGCGTTGCCCTCCGCGAGTGGTCCAGCGCTGCGCTGACCACTCCTTCCCGATCTCACGGCTGACCCAGATCGTCAAATCACCACGATTACGAAGACTTTCGTTATAGTCACGCCAGTTCGTGACACGATATTTCTTCTTGTCAAATTTGTGACGACGGCTGGCGTGGAACTTGTGGGGCATCGGATAGCTTTATGAAGACGAACAAGCCTTCTAATTACAGACACTGAGCGACCCCTGCAACAAGGCCGTCTCGCTATAAGTTTTGGTGACAAGCCCAGAAGTTCGGTTTCTAAGTAGACTCCTCATAAGGGTGTTGTCACGGGTTCTGTCGCAAATTTTAGGTGCGGACAGAATCCAGCTATGGTCTGGACGCAGTTATCCTGCGAGCTCCATAAACTGACGAAAGGCTGGAACGCTTTCCTGTCCCAGTTGCCCTTTTCGGATCATGTGAGCCACCTCAATTCCATCCAGCGTCGCCGCTGCAGACCGGAAGGCCTTAAAGCCCATCATGGGTTTGGTGATGCGCTTGATAAAGCGGTGATCCTGCTCAACGATATTGTTGCCGATGGCTTCTTCATAAAAACGGGTTGCAGCCTCTTCATCCCGTGTCTCAGAGAGCATGAAATCAACGGTTTTTCCTTGTTTATCAACGGCCCGATACTGATATACTCATTTGCCTTTAACCTTGATATAAGTCTCGTCCATCCGCCAGGAGGTGCCAACCTAACGTTTCTGCTTCTTAGCCTTGGCTGCAATGAGAGGCGCGTATTTTTCAACCCAGCGATTGAGCGTGGCGTGATCTACCTCAACCCCGCGTTCTTGCATGATCTCCTCAAGGTCGCGGTAAGAAACCGAGTCGCGCACGTAAAAGAAAACCGCATATAGGATCGCGTCTTTGGGGTAGTGGCTTTCTTTGAAACTGACCACAGCAGCAATCCTCATCGCATGGTTACAGAGCCCTTGTGTTTTGACAATCAGCCTCATGTCACGCAAGACTGAAAAAGTTTGCGACACAACCCCAAATAGCACGAGGGTCACTCTTCAATTTTTTGAATTGCAAAGAGTTTGGAGGAGATGAGCTCACGCCGCTGTTGGTCCTGGCCGAGGCGGAAAGACGTTTCAACAAAATCGATATGCCGGTGCGCAGCATCTTCAGCCTTTGCGCTGTTCCGGTTCATGATCGCACGCCCAATTTCCTCATGCTGTTCCAATAGCTGTTCTCCAGTCCCATCGATGGCACGCAGAAACTCGCGGTTATAAAACACGCCTTTTTTCGTCAGTTCATAGATGGAGGACATCATATGAACCAGCATCGCATTATGGCTGGCGTCTACGATTGAGGAGTGAAAGGCGATGTCGCTCTTCTTGGAGGCACTATCATCACCGGCAGCCTGCGCCTCTCGCAGGTTAACCAGCAATTCCTCTATCCGGTCGAGATCCAGCTTTGTGGCACGTTCAGCAGCTAAGCGCGCGGCGAATCCTTCCTGCACACGTCTGTACTCGAGATAGTCATAAAACGCAGTCTGGTTACGGCTGATGAGATTGATCAGTGCGGGGCTCATAGCCGCGCTGATCAAGGGTGCAATGAACGACCCCTCTCCGTGGCGAATATTAATGAGATTGGACTCTTCTAAACGCTTCAGTGCTTCTCGGACTTTTGGTCGTGAGACACCCATACGATCGGAAATTTCACGCTCAGAGGGGAGCTTGGTGCCCTCTTTTAAGACCCCTGCCAGAATGAGGCCTTCGATCTGATCGGTTACAGAATCTACGACCGTATCATGGTCGATCGGTTCAAAAAGATTATTTACTGACACCATAACTCACACTTCCAACAGAACGAACTTCAATACTGGTTGATTTTATTTCTCAATTCAAGGGGAGAACGAAACAGCCTTATTTTATGATATATCAACATATGCATTACGCACTAATGCGTTGTTTTACCGTTCTTTTCCCTCTGAGTAGCGGTGATTTCAATAGCAACATAGGTAACTGCACTCTAGGTAATATCCCGTTAGTCAAGCCCGAAAAACGGCTAGAACGCTCAAATATATTTCTTGATTTATCTGAGAGGTCAATATTATTTACCAGATATCGGTTGTTTGGGAGGGCTGCGCGAGAGCGTATTTTGCGACAGCCGAATGCACTTCTGGAGGAAACAATGAATAAATCAATTTTGAGCCTCGCTCTGGCCGCAACAGTACTCGCTGCACCAGTTGCAAATGCTGCCGATAAACTGTTACTCAAAACACCAATTGCCTTCTCAACGTCTCTGCCGGGTCTTGGTAGTCCAATTCCACGTGTTGCTGAACAGCTGAAACTGATGTCTGGCGGCACCATCAAAATGAAGGTGTATGAGCCGGGTAAACTGGTTCCACCATTCGAGATCCTTGAAGCTGTTTCCTCCGGAAAAATCAACTCCGGTTACACAACAGCCGGTTACTGGGCTGGTAAGATACCCGCTGCACCGCTGTTTTCTGCTGTCCCATTTGGACCAGAAGCTGGCGAATACGCCGCCTGGCTCTACTACGGCAACGGCCTTACCCTCTATCAGGAAATGTATGATCAGGCTGGCTACAACGTAAAAGTTCTGCCATGTGCCATCATCGCGCCAGAAACATCCGGCTGGTTTGCTAAGGAAATCAATTCTCTTGAAGATCTGAAGGGCCTGAAAATGCGCTTCTTCGGTCTTGGCGGCAAAGTCATGCAGAAGCTGGGCGTTGCAACATCCTTGCTGCCGGGCGGTGAAATCTTCCCTGCACTTGAAAAGGGGGCGATTGACGCGACTGAATTCTCCATGCCTGCAATTGATGCCCGTCTTGGCTTCCATAAACTGGTAAAATTTAATTACTTCCCGGGTTGGCACCAGCAGGCAACAGTGTTCGAACTGCTGATCAACAAAAGCGTTTGGAACAAAGCCAGCGACCAACATAAAGCAATTATTGAAAACGCTTGTAAGGCTTCCATGACTGACAGCTTTGCAGAAGGTGAAGCGATCCAGCACGAAGCGATGATCGACAACATTGAAAACAACGGCGTTCAGATCAAGCAGTGGTCTCCTGAGATGCTCGACGTATTCCGGGCGACCTGGAATGATGTTGCAAAAGAAGAAGCTGCGAATGACCCGTTCTTCGCAAAGGTTCTGACCGACATGAACCAGTTCCGCGACAACTACAAAATCTGGAAAGAAAACGCGTTCTTGCCGCGCAAATAACAGGCTTGTCGGGAGTGGCTTCCTCAAACCACTCCCACTTTCCCAAGGTGCAGTGCCACCTTCCAGATGAACTTGTTGCCGCGTTGACCTGCGAGAGTGGATGTTATGATCAAAAACCTTCAAGACACCTCAGATCCAATCGAGCTTTTTGAAGAAATTCTTGAGCACGAAGACACCGACAAACAACCCATTGCTGTCGCTCTAGACACTGTTGTGAAGGGCGTTGGTCATGTGGTGATGTGGGCCAATCTCCTTCTCATCTCGGCAATCGTTTTTCAGGTGGCCATGCGTTACTTGTTTAACCAGAACTACCCCCAAATTGACGAGATCCAATGGCACTTCTACGGTCTTGTGACCATGGTTGGCATCTCCTACGCGCTGGTGACAGACAGCCATGTGCGAGTAGACCTGCTGCACATGCAGTTGAGCCTGCGGACACAGCGGTTTATTGAGATTGTGGGCATTCTGGCCCTGCTCACACCCTTCCTCTACCTGATGATTGATCAGGGTTTCGATTACTTTTACGAGAGCTTCCGCGTTAACGAGCGATCCGCCAGCCCAACCGGTCTGCCGGCGCGGTGGGCGCTAAAAGCTGTCATCCCGATCAGCTTTACTTTGCTTGCCCTTGCTGCAATAGCCCGCCTCATTCATGACGTGCATGCGATTTGGGTCAACAGCGAAACAGAACGGCAAGGCAAGGGCTTCCGCCTCATTTTTGGTGCGTTCCTCGCGTTTGCACTCGTCGCGTACGGCCTGTCTTTCCTCGTTGAAACGACGGAAGAGAAGCTCGTCATTGCCATGTTCCTCAGCTTCATTGCGCTGCTGTTTTCCGGATATCCGGTCGCGTGGGTGCTTGCTGGCGTGGGTGTTGGCTTCTGCGGCCTTGCCTACTTATTCGACAATGACCTGATGGTCTGGACTGGCCTTGAAAGCACATTCACCGGCCTCGACTACCTGACACTTGGCGCAACCGTGAACCGTGTTTACGCGACAATGTCCAACGCTGTTCTTGTCGCCCTACCGATGTTCATCTTCATGGGTCTGATGCTGGACGAGAGCGGTGTTGCTGAACGTCTGATGAACGCCATGCAAAAACTGTTTGGCACTGTACGCGGCGGCCTTGCCATCACCGTTACACTCATCGGTATCATCCTTGCTGCGTCCACGGGCATCATTGGGGCTTCCGTAGTGTTGCTCGGCATTCTGTCTTTGCCATCCATGATGCAGCAGAATTATTCCAAATCTCTGGCCGCTGGTGTTGTGTCTGCCTCCGGTACGCTTGGCATTCTCATTCCGCCATCCATCATGCTCGTCATCATGGCAGACCAGATGGCTCTGTCCGTAGGTGATCTGTTCATGGCAGCAGTCTTCCCCGGCCTCATCATTGGAATGCTGTACCTGCTCTACATCTTCATCATCGCATTGGTGAAACGCGACGTAGCACCAGTACCGGAAGGTGCCAAAGCTCCCGATTGGAATGCGATCAAAGACGTTGCTCTGGCTGCATTGCCAACGTTACTGCTGATCCTTGCCGTTCTGGGCTCCATTTTTGCGGGGTTGGCCACACCAACGGAAGCCTCAGGCGTCGGTGCACTCGGTGCAACCTTGTTGGCACTTGGCTATCGCAAACTTACTTTCCGCAAGTTGGTGAACGTTCTAAAATCCACCTTCAACACCACCGCTTACATCTTTGCCATCTTCCTCGGCGCGACGATCTTCTCCTACGTTCTGCGGGAAATGGGCGGCGATGCCCTGATTGAAGACATGGTTGCCTCAACAGGCTTTGGTGCCAACGGAACTGTGATGTTCATTCTGTTCATCGTGTTCCTGCTTGGCTTTGTATTGGATTGGATCGAGATCACCTTGATCGTTCTGCCGCTGATGCGCCCGATCATCAATGGTCTTGGTCTGGACATTGATGGCTTTGGCGTGATTGATGAACCTGCCTTGATCTGGTTCGTGATCCTTGTTGCGGTGACGTTGCAAACCTCGTTCCTGACGCCGCCTGTTGGTTTTGCCTTGTTCTATCTCAAGGGCGTTTGCCCGCCGGAAATCAAGCTGACAGATATCTACCGCGGCATCATTCCGTTCGTACTGCTGCAGTTGGTCGGCCTGCTGTTGGTGTATTACCTGCCAGCGCTGGCCACATGGCTCCCATCGGTCGCGTATTAGGAGGCAGCAATGACAAACGCAGCGCTCATCCAGATTTTTCAAGCTATCGTCGGACGTTGTAACGTTCTCAGCGATCCCAAGAAAACAGAGCGGTTCCGCAAAGGGTTCCGCTCTGGTGAGGGTGAGGCAATTGCCGTGGTGCGTCCCGGCATCCTGCTGGAACAATGGAAGGTTCTGGAAGCCTGCGTTGCAGCGGACAAAATCGTCATCATGCAAGCCGCCAATACCGGATTGACGGAGGGCTCAACGCCAAAAGGGACGTATGAGCGGGATGTGGTTTTGATCAACACAAACCGCATGAAGCAAATCCAGCCGCTGGATGATGGCAAGCAAATCATCAGCTTCCCTGGATCATCTCTGTTTGATCTGGAGAAGCTGCTGGCTCCTTTGAACCGCCAACCCCACTCCGTTATTGGCTCTTCCTGCATCGGCGCTTCCATCATCGGCGGTGTGTGCAATAATTCCGGTGGCTCGCTGATCGAACGAGGCCCGTCTTACACTGAACTCTCCCTGTTCGCCCAACTGAATAAAAGGGGCGAGTTGGTGCTGGTCAATCACCTCGGAATAGAACTGGGTGATACGCCGGAGCAGATCCTCATCAATCTGGAAGCTGGCACATATACACCAGCCGATATCAGCACCACAATCCTCAAAGCATCTGACAGCGAATACAGCAGTCGGGTGCGCGATGTGGATGCAGCGACCCCAGCCCGCTTTAACGCAGACAAGCGCCGCCTCTATGAAACCAGTGGGTGCGCCGGAAAGCTTGCAGTCTTCGCGGTGCGTCTTGATACATTCCCCAAAGTAGGTGCTGAAAAGACATTCTACATCGGCACCAATGATGAAGGGGAGCTGACTGATCTGCGTCGGCATATCCTGACTCAATTTGAGGATCTACCGGTTTCTGCCGAATATATGCATTTTGAGGCCTACGATATCTCAAGGGACTACGGCAAAGACACTGTGCTGATGATCAAGCACCTTGGGACAGATCGACTTCCCATGTTCTTCGCCATCAAAGGCGCTGTTGATGCATATCTGAGCAAAATCAGTTTCTTGCCAAAAAACGTGACGGATCGGTTTATGCAGGGGCTGGCTCGTATCTGGCCGAGTGTTTTACCAAAACGAATGAGCATGTTTCGCCAACGCTACAAGCATCATCTGATCTTGAAAATAAGCGATGCTGGTGTTGATGAAGCCGAGCAGTTTTTGCAGCGCTTCTTTGACGAACGCACAGGCGACTTTTTTGCGTGTGATGGCGAAGAGGCGCAAATCGCAGCCTTGCACCGGTTTGCAGCAGCTGGCGCAGCAATCCGTTATAAAGCCATTCATGAGGATGATGTTGAAGGCATCCTTGCGCTGGATATCGCGTTACGCAGAGATGATTGCAGTTGGTTTGAAGAACTTCCCGATCACATAGAAGAGAAGTTGGTTCACCGTCTCTACTATGGGCATTTCATGTGTCATGTTTTGCATCAGGATTACATCGTCAAAAAGGGTGTCGACGTCGACGCGCTCAAGCAGGAGATGTTGGAGATTCTAGATCAACGCGGCGCAGAATACCCAGCCGAGCACAACGTTGGCCATATCTACAAAGCCAAACCGGATCTGGTCGACTTCTATAAATCGGTAGACCCGACCAACAGTTTCAACCCCGGCCTTGGCAAAACATCCCGCTGCAAACACTATCATTGAGGAGAGAGGAGGGGTTGTTTGCCCTAGCCTCTCTGCGTGCTCTCGCGTGCTGAGACAGAGTACTTCAGATCGATAATCCGATCAGTCGGCATGCTCTCCTCGTTCTGCACGACCATGTTGCATGGGTCAGAATTAGCGCGTGGCTTGCCCAAACCCGTAAATTTGGGTTTAAGAAACACGCTCGAACGCGGGGCGTCCGAGGGCAGTCATTGTGTTGAGAACGGCGACGCTAACTTTTGCCTCCGTCTTCTGATTTTCAAACTCTCGTGATTTGAGCCTGGCCCCGATCACTTGCTTATAGCGGCCCATCAAGGTTTCTCCTCGCGCCCGTTGACCGTACCCGGTTTGCTTCTGCCATGCCATCTTGCCATTCGTTTGAATGGCGAGAATATCCTTGTCACGCGCAGTGGAAGCGGTCTCAGCCTGAGGGCTGGGAACTGCGGTTTTGGGTGGCGGAATAATGACCTCCACGCCCTCAAAGCGGTTCGCCAATTCTTTCCGGTTTTGCTCGCCATCATAGGCACCATCGCCGAAAAACCTGGCACCCGGGCCTTCAACTTGGCCCAACAATTCTGGCAAGGTCGTCGGGTCGCCAACACTCTCTTCAGTGAGTCCAGAGCACAAAATTTCGCCGGTGTTCAAGTCCAGGCCAAGGTGAAATTTGCGCCAGGATCTGCGCTTTATCCTGGTCCCATGCTTGGTTTCCTGCCATTCACCTGCACCAAAGATCTTCAAACCAGTACTGTCAACCACCAGATGCACGGGCTCTTTTCCAATCTTTGATTTTATGTTTGAAAGCTGCAAGTTTCCCGCTCTCCGAGACAAGCTTGAAAAATCAGGTACTGGAAGATCTAGCTTCATAAGCCTGAACACAGAGCGCAGGAAACCTTGCGTCGTAGCGCCAGACCAAAGACCGCTCGGGCCGTCAGGCACACTTCAATCGCCAGAGCAGAGTATTGGGGCTGGCCACCACGCGTTATTCTTTTGCTTGCTGACCAACTCTGAGCAACATCATGGCTGATCCACACACTCACATCTGCGCGCTGCCTCAGGCTCTCATTGTAATCACTCCAGTTCGTGACACGATAGCCGGGCTTCGCAAATTTGTGGCGCCGTGAGGCGTTGTGCTTATGCGGCATTAGAACCTGATGAGACCATGAAAAGTGCTGAAGCTTAAACCCGTGTCTCGATCCCTGCAACAAGGTCGTTGATTGGTGGTAAAGTCCGCGAAGGCACAATTGAGGGCAACTGGCCAGACATTTTGTGCAGCGCAGCTACCATGGAGGCTGGGGTCATACCTCCCAGCAAGCTCCTGCGAAAGTTCGCCGCCCATCCCAGACAGCATGATCTGGCTATCGCCCTTCGTGAAGTGGGACGGGTTGAACGGACACTTTTTATAATTGAATGGGTGCTTGATACAAGCATGCAGCGCCGTGCTCAGATTGGGTTAAACAAAGGTGAATCTCACCACGCCTTAAAGAATGCGCTGAGGATCGGGCGTCAGGGTGAAATCCGTGATCGTACGACAGAAGGTCAACACTACAGAATGGCTGGCCTCAACTTGCTTGCCGCCATCATAATCTATTGGAACACTGACCAGCTTGGTAAGGCCGTTGCACAACGAAAACGTAGGGGCCTGGACTGTTCACCAGAGCTTCTAGCGCACATCTCACCCCTTGGGTGGGCCCACATTCTAATTACAGGCGAGTACAGATGGCCAAAACGCTAATTAAACGCTTAGCGTAGGATCTCACACTCAACCTGAACAGACCCCTTATAGCTTATAGCAATAGGGCCTTCAGTTTATTTTTGTTGCCGCGATCTATTGAGCCAATTACTAACCGTCGTGATATCACTGGAAGCCATAATGAATATGAGACGAACTGTATGAAGTGAGCGCTGGCAAGTAACGTGAGACCACCTACCAATCACATTAAATCGCAGTGGCTAATCCAAAATTGTGAGCAAATGAGCTGTAGGCTGAGGGATCTATATGTTTTGATAACTATTTTCCGAATGGTGCCTGTCAACTTGTTCAAATTTGGTTAAGCAAACCCACGTTTGCCACTTTAGTAAGCGCAACTCGGCTGTGTAGTCGTGCGGCAGGCTGAACGCATCAACGTGTGCATGCGATATGAGCTGGCATTAACTAGCCATGCAACCGTCAAGCTCAAATATCCGCACAGCAAATTACATCACGTCAGTGGACGTTTTAGAAAGGCCAAACCATGGTTTTACGTATAAACGATACTATCCCCGATTTGACTGTGACGACTGATCAGGGAAACCTCAGCCTGCACAATTGGGTTGGCGACAGCTGGGCGATAATTTTCTCGCACCCTAAAGACTTTACACCCGTTTGCACGACTGAATTTGGCGCGGTTGCAAGACTGGCGAAGGAATGGGAAGCTAGAAACACCAAGGTATTGGGTATCTCGGTAGATGGTGTTGAAGACCATAAAAAGTGGAAAGGTGACATTGAAGCCGTTGGTGGGACCAGGCCAGAGTTTGCGATTGTTGCTGATCACGATTTAGAGATGGCAAAGGCATTTGACATGCTGCCAGCGGAATATGTGATGCCCGATGGTCGGACGCCAGCAGACACTGCCACAGTACGTTCAGTGTTTATCATTGGACCTGACAAGCAGGTGAAACTTATGATGACGTATCCGATGTCCGTTGGCCGTAATTTTTCTGAAATATTGCGTGCCTTGGATGGCCTACAAATGTCTGCCAAAGGCGTTGCTACCCCAGCTGATTGGCAGGTAGGACAAGATGTGATTGTACCGCCAGCGGTTAGTACGGAAGATGCTCAAGCGAAATTCGGTGTGGTGAACACCATTTTGCCGCACTTGCGCACTGTCCATGCGCCACATTAGCCCCATCTAGCTGTTCTGCAAGGCTGTGTCCTATGATGCACGAACCACCCAGATCTTTGGCGAGGCCGGATATCGCGTCGATCACGGTGCGGTGAGTCTGGAGGGCTTTGTTGCGTAATTCCACATTGAGGTTTATCTTCGCTGAAATTTCCTTCCGTGAAGATCCAGTTTATGCCGTTTAAACACAACGCTAATCGCAAGCACAAATTTGGCAAAACCAAATACAAGGTGACCAACTGGTCGGCATATAATGAGAGTTTGCGCCGCCGTGGTGACATTACCATCTGGGTTGCCGCCAGCGTAGCAACGGCCTGGTTTGCTCCTGCGGGCAAGCGACGCGGTCGACCCTGCATATTTTCAGAACTCGCCATTGAAACCTGTTTGATCGCTCGTTCTGTTTTCGGCCTTGCTCTGCGCCAGACGCAAGGATTTATGCGCTCTATATTCGGTTTAATGAAGCTGGCCTTGCCGGTTCCTGATTGTTCCACTCTGTCACGCAGAGCTGGAGGATTAAAGCTTTCACCTCCTAAGTCAAAAGGAGCGCGCGCTCCTGCAACCCTCGTGATCGATAGCACCGGCCTGAAGGTCTTTGGCGCTGGCGAATGGCAGAAAACCAAACACGGAACAAAGCAAAAGCGGTTCTGTCCCAAATTTTAGAGGCGGTTTGAATACACCTACGGTCTGGGCACAGTTATCCTGCGAGCTCCATAAACTGACGAAAGGCTGGAACGCTTTCCTGTCCCATTTGCCTTTTTCGGATCATGTGAGCCACCTCAATTCCATCCAGCGTCGCCGCTGCAGATCGGAAGGCCTTAAATCCCATCATGGGTTTGGTGATGCGCTTGATAAAGCGGTGATCCTGTTCAACGACATTGTTGAGGTATTTGACTTGAAGAATGTCAATGAAGGAAAGCCAGCACCCCGACAGGAAGTGGCAAATATTGATGTTGGTTAACCCGGCTTTGTTTGCTCCGCTTTTATCCATCACTACTTTTTCTGGCAAAATATTGTTGCCGATAGCTTCTTCAAAGAAACGGGTCGCGGCCTCTTCATCCCGTGTTTCAGAGAGCATAAAATCAACGGTTTTTCCCTGTTTATCAACGGCCCGGTACTGATACACCCATTTGCCTTTGACCTTGATATAGGTCTCGTCCATTCGCCAGGATGTGCCAACCTGACGTTTCTGCTTCTTGGCCTCTGCTGCAATGAGAGGCGCGTATTTTTCAACCCAGCGATTGAGCGTGGCGTGATCAACCTCAACCCAGCGTTCTTGCATGATCTCCTCAAGGTCGCGGTAAGAAACCGAGTAGCGCACGTAAAAGAAAACCGCATACAGGATCGCGACTTTGGGGTAGTGGCTTCCTTTGAAACTGATCACAGCAGCAATCCTTAATGCATGGTTACAGAGCCCTTGGGTTGTAGACAGTCAGCCCCATGTCGCGCAACACGAAAAAAAGTTTGCGACAGAACCCTTGGCAATGCCCATCTGACATATCTTGAACAATTCTCCTTTTGTGGACTGTTTCGTCTTCAGCTTACTTCCGAGGTGCTTCTAGCCAGCAGGGCGTCTTCCATGCGCTTGGGCGTAAACAGGCTGTTAAGCGGAGCATCACTGAGAGGCATTGCTCCAAGGTGCTGGTAATATTCAGCCACCCTCTCGTTCTTGGCCTCAACAAATAAACCCAATCCACCAACTTCATTAATTACGTTTAGTGCACGCTGGAAAGCATCACTAATCAGGATAAAGCTGAGTTTTTTACCCTGATACTCTTGGTCAATAGCGATGCGTGCAAGCAAAAGAGCGGGGGCCTTGGGTGGCAAACGCTTGAGTAAAGAGGGCGGGATCGCTGAAGTGTCGAACTCTTTCATTGTCAGAGTGTAAAATCCAACGATTTTGTCCGGTGCGCTTTTAGCTGGTAGGATGTACGTCCGGGATAGGTTCTTAGCCTCAGCTTGAGCAGCAGTTTCTTGCAAAAATATATTCAGGGCAGGCTCGCCACAATCGAAACCTGCCCTATCAAAGCTCTTCTTATTACCAGCGTTCAGTCTGACTAGCTCCACCATCACGTTTTATCGTATGCCTTATTAGCCTGTGCTGCCCATACATTGTACCTAGGATGTGGTTGAATAGGTTGATCAAGAAGGTCCAGCGCATGTTGCATTTGCGCTCGGGTTAGAGTGAGCTTGGTGGCCCCTAATTCTTTTTCTAATTGATCCAGTGTGTTTTCGATGGCTTCTGTGGCGACTTCAGCCGCCTTTTTTCCAATAGCATCGGCAACGTGACTCAATCGGCATTTTAGATCGCTTGAAACCCGCAAATTCAAACGTTCGTTCTTCGTTCTGACTACAGTAGGGTTTGAGCTTACTGATTGATGAACTCCAGTAGCACTGTTTCTGGTTACGATAAATTCTCCTGATTGGGCTGCACCACGCTTCTTTGTGGTGCTCCATTTCGTATCTTGCTTCTTTGCTGCACCCATAATGAACTCCATTTCTTTAGCATTGAGCAATGTGCGCCCAAATGGTGCACAAGTCAATCGTGAGGTTACATCGGCCCTGTTGCAAATAATCTTCTCATGTCTGATGTTTGGGTAAAGCAAGAGGTATTCCAGTGAGCGGTGATTTCAAATGGCGACATTATCGTGGGGAAGTCATCCTGTGGGCTGTGCGGTGGTATTGTCGCTACGGGATTAGCTATCGTGATTTGGAAGAAATGTTTGAAGAGCGCGGTGTGGATGTCGACCATACCACGATTTATCGTTGGGTTCAGCACTATGCACCTGAGATGGAAAAGCGGCTTCGTTGGCATTGGCGGCGGCCATCTTGGAATGGCAGTTGGCAAGTTGATGAAACGTACATCAAGGTTAAGGGCTGCTGGATGTATCTTTATCGGGCGGTCACGAAGCAGGGAGCTAACCGCAAAAGTTGGTGATGGGTTTCACGCGGCGTGATTTTGGTTTGCATCACTCTCGATGCCATTTTTGAAGATGACACCCTGTATTATCTTAGGCAATTGATTTTTGCCTCTCAATTTCTGCCAGCGCTTCTCCGCTGCCTTGATCAGCATGAAGACCATTGGCATTGCAGTATCCCGGGAGAGGCAGTTCTTGGTCTGCCTTGTTCTGTGGCGCACAGTCGCAAAGGTTGATTCAATTGGATTGGTGGTTCTGATATGCCCCCAATGCTCAGCAGGAAAGTCATAAAAAGCCAACAGTTCGATCCTATCCTTGGCAAGGCATTGCGTGGCTTTGGGGTATTTGGCCTCAAATTTCTCTATGAAAAGATCAAAAGCCGCCTCAGCATCTACGCGGTTCTCTGCCATCCAGATATCCTGTAGATCTTTCTTTGCTTTGGCCTGCAAGGATTTAGGCATTTTGCTTAAGACATTCATTGTCTTGTGGACCCAGCAGCGTTGAGCTTTTGTTGTGCCAAAGACTTCCCGCAATGCCGCCCAGAAACCCAGAGCACCATCACCGACAGCCAACTTCGGTTCGATCTGCAAGCCGCGAGCTTTGAGAGCAAGCAGTAGCTCCCGCCAGCTCTGAGTATCTTCCCGGTAGCCATCATCAAAGCCAATCAGCTCTTTCTTGCCTTCCGGTGTTGCCCCGATCAACACCAGAATACAGCGACTTTCCCGTTCTCCCCGGGCTTTCAGATAGATGCCATCTGCCCACATATAAACGTAGTTGCGCGCTGACAGGTCTCTGGTTTTCCACTCTTCCCATAAAGATCGCCAGCTTTTGACAAGGCCGCGGATGACATCCGGTGAAAGGTTGGGGGCATCAACACCCAACAAAGCACTCAAAGCTTGCTGAACATTATTGGTAGAAACCCCACGCAAATAGAGCGCTGGGATCAATTCATCAAGACTGGTTGAACGGCGCAGATAATTAGGTAACAAATTGGAATGGTAATGAATTTTCTCTTCTGCATTCTCATCTCGATCCCGGATCCGAGGTTTGCTGACCGTGACTGGCCCAACGCCAGTCTGGACCTGTCGCTCTGGCAAATGCCCATGCCGAACCACCCGCTGACGGCCATCTGGTAATTTCAAGTCCGAGTAAAGCGAAAGCACGCTCATGACTTCACTCTCAATGGCCGCTCGCAAAAGTTGCTGTGCACCCGAACGCAAAACTTCCGTGAGCGCATCTTGAAATTCCCCTGGCTGCACCAGCGGGATAACACTATCATCTGTCATAGGCGTATCAGCTCCTCTGGAGTCAAAAGCAAGCCTCAATCTCTTGCTATGATACGCCGCAATTCACTCCGTCACCAAGATTCACCGTTAGCTCTAAAATCCCACCCATTGCCGCTTACTGGTTCTCAGCGGATCGCAAGGCCGTAAACCCGGCAGAACACCTGAAAGAGTTTTCCGGCATACTGCAGGCCGATGCCTATGCTGGCTACAAACAACTTTTCGAGACAGGCAGAATAAAAGAAGCGGCATGTTGGGCACATTGGCGGCGCGACTTCTATGACATTTTCACTTCCACCAAGTCGGAACTGGCACAGCATGCCCTCCATGAAATTGGCAAGCTTTACGACGTTGAACGCCAGATTAATGGTAAACCGCCGGATCTGCGCCGAGAGGTAAGGCAGAAATATAGTAAGCCCATAGCAGAACACTTCAAAGCCTGGTGCAAAACGCAGCTTGCCCGGATCTCCGGAAAATCAAACCTGGCCAAAGCGATCCGATATGGATTGTCACGCTGGCACGCCTTCACCCTGTTTCTCGAGGACGGTCGGGTCGCCATTGACAACAATGCCGCTGAGCGCGCCATCAAGCCAGTGGTGATGGGCAGGAAAAACTGGATGTTCGCTGGATCCATGGCAGGCGGTGAAACGCTCGCCGATGCCATGACACTGATTGAGACCGCCAAGCTCAATGGCCTCAACCCGCAAGAGTACCTCACAGACATCCTCGAGCGCATCAACGATCACAAGATCAATCGCTTGCACGAGCTCCTCCCCTGGAACTGGACGTCGCTCTCAAAATCGAAACGTCAAGAGAAAATCGTGGCGCCCTGAGCGGACGCTTACGTTTGACGTGTGCGAAGGTCTGGTATGCAATCTTTCCTTGTCTGTATAAAACGCGGATTAAAGGTGGTTTCTTGTATGCAAATATCATAAATTTCGGCCTGACTTGAAGTTTCGCTGGGAACCCTACTTCGGACGTTGCTCTTAGTCTTTTGGTTTTGAGGTGGTTCGGACTAGTTAGAGTACCGTCAACTTGTCATGCGAGTGAAGAGGCAAATTATGATAAGATCAGCAATGGCATTAATCTTAGGGATAAGAGGAGTAATCTTACTCTTAGCTGCCCTCAATATGATTTTGTACTTTCATTATGGTGTTGAGAATATTGGTGCTGGCGTTTTTTTACTGTTTTGGTCTGCTGTCTATTATTTGTATACAGCAAGATATAAGTATTACCTCTGGTACATTATGTCTTGCGTTAGTGTAATTGTAATTGCTGCAACTTATTCGATTGAAATACTGTCTAGATATAATCCGGTCGGTTTGTATGAGCAATTTTATCTGGTTTATTTTGCTACAAATTTGTTGGTTGCATTTCTGTTTTATGCGATCCGAAAGAAACGCCTTCAAGGTCTTCCAAGAGAAGTTTTTGGGCCAGATCGCTTAATAAAGCAATTTCTTATTATAACTCCCTTCTTTTTGGGCTCTCCAGTATTGTTCTTTTATACAATTGCGCCTCGATTTTACGAGTTCGTACCAGCAGCTCATCTCACGGCGAGGGCTGCCAAAGTTTACTTGTTGATTGGCGACGCTTCGCTACCTTCATCATTCATACTGGTCAGTTTTATGTTTTATCTGCCAAGTGCAGCACTTCTGTTCGTGTTTTTACGTAATGCCTCAAATTATTTCGAGAGTAAGTGATGTCAAATAAGTTGGTTTCAGAAGAGATTAGTGATCGTATTAATACTGGCTTTTATGTATCTCAATTTGCATCAACTGGTGCTCAGGGGTACGCGGCAACTAAAGTCGCTCAAAACTACTTGAAAATCGGAAATATCCCTAATATGGTTGCGCGCTCAGTAGCTGTGCAAGACGGTCTTATCAAACAAAATTATGACGACATCTTAAGCAGTATGAGTAAGTCTGCTGCGAGCAAGCCTCTCGTGCAACTCGCTAAAGGTGCTTCTAAGTGGTTCTGTCGCAAACTTTTTTCGTGTTGCGCGACATGGGGCTGACTGTCTACGGCGCTGTTGCACAATTCGAAATTAGTTTGCAGCTTGCCCAATCCCATGCATCTGATCATGCAGAAACCTTCTCGAACGTGGCGCGTCCGAGGGCGGTCATTGTGTTGAGAACGGCGACGCCAAGTTTTGCCTCTGTCCTCTGATTGTTCAACTTTCGTGACCGGAGCGTGGTCCCGATCACCTGCTTAAAGCGGCCCATCAAAGTTTCGCCTCGAGACCTTCGGCCATATCCGGTTTGCTTTTGCCAAGACATCCTGCCGTTCTTTTGAATGGCAAGAATATCCCGGTCGCGAGCAGTGGGAGCGGTCGCAGCCTGTGGGCCGGGGATAGCTGTTTTGGGAGGTGGAATGATGATCTCAACACCGTCATAGCGCTTTGCTATTTCCTGTCGTGTCGTGAAGCCATCATAAGCGCCATCCCCTAAAAACGTTGCCACCGGACCCTCAACCTGATCCAACAGATCCGGCACAGCGGTTGGATCGGCAACCGTATCCTCAGTCATTTCAGAACATACGATTTCGCCGGCATTCAGATCAAGGCCAAGGTGAAGTTTGCGCCAAGCTCTGCGCTTTATCCTGGTTCCATGCTTGGTTTCCTGCCATTCTCCGGCACCAAAGATCTTAACGCCTGTACTATCGATTACCAGCGCTACTGGCTCAGAGTTCGTTCGCGGTTTGGGTTTTGAAAGTTTCAAGCCATCTGCGCGGCGCGACAGGGTTGAAAAGTCAGGAACCGGTAAAACCAACTCCATCAAATGGAACACAGACCTCACAAACCCTTGAGTCTGCCTCAAAGCAAGACCGAATACGACCCGGATCTGCAAACAGGTTTCAATGGCAAGCTCTGAAAACTTGGCGGGCCGTCCACCCCTTTGGTTCTCGGGTGCAAACCAAGCCTTGGCAGCGCTCTCTTCAATCCAAACCGTGACATCACCGCGACGACGCAAGCATTCATTATACTTCGACCAGTTCGTCACTTTGTATTTGGCTTTGGCAAACTTATGTCGGCGATCGGCATTGGCTTTAAACGGCATGAAGTGAATCTTCATTGAAGGAAATATCAGCCGAAATATACGCCTGAAGCGCATTTATGCAACAGCGCCATTCTGACCCATGCAACATGGTCCAACAAGGTCCCATATCAGCCTATGCATACGCCAGAAGCGGATTTATGCAACTGTGCCACTCTCAAGTTCCTTTCGTAAAAAAACGAAAACCTCGCCTCTTTTCAGGACAATAAGTGATGGAACATCCAAATGCTTGATTTGTAATGTTACCTGCAAATCTGGAAGGTGTGAAATCATTTCTGTCTCGACTTCACTCATACCTTCAGCATCACTCTCTGAAAGAGTACCATCAAATATTGCGGTGATTGAAAGTAAGTTGCTGTTCCACGAACATATAACAGCTCTTAACCTTTCTGATATTTGGCCCAACAGAGCAGTCTGAAGTCCCACCAAAACAACAATGCGCAGTTCTGCATCAGTCATAACTATGGCCTAGATGGTACAATATGAACGCCTTTTTTCCCATAGTGAATAATCCCCTTCGTTGTAGGTACTTTATCGCCGGTTATTGGGTCAACGTACTTCCCAATTACCTTCCCAAAATCAACGCGCTCCTTTGAACCCGGCTCGCCAACAGGTAGTTTCCCAACTTGTTCTCCTTTCCCGGCATGGTTGTCAATTAGCTTCTGTGGATCCAGATCGTCTAACTCGCTTCTCCCCGGAGTATGATTGTTATGTCCAGGTATGTGCTTGCCCTGCTTAGCCTCTTCAATTTTTGGAGGGTCATTGTCACCTTTTGCACTCTCATTTCTATCTTCATCATCATCTTCATTTGCATCATTAATTTTATCGCTAGCGAGTTTTGCTCCGGTAATGACAGCAAGAAGAACTGCTACACTTTCCAAGCTAATGCTCCCGCCGGCAAATCCGCACGCAGCTGCGATGAGAGGTAACGCCGCATGGGCTTTAGGAATAATCAGATCCCAAAGACTAAAGCTTGCGGACTGGCCCGATGCCTGACAGGCTTGAAGCTGTGCTACTACTTCCGGGTCATCGAGATGTTCTTTTATTTCCTCTAGGAGAGCACCACAAAGCGTGGGGTATTTGCTGTTTTAGGCCATTGATGCGACGGTGTTAGGATGGCTTCACTCGGGGAAATTATCCAGCTCAAAATCCGCCTTTTAGGGATCAGCCCGATGATCTGGCGCCGGATCCTTGTTTTATCATCGACCACCCTGCACGAGTTGCACGGGATTTTACAGGTGGTGATGGGGTGGGATGGCATTCATCTGTTTCAGTTTGATATTCGGGCCGTCGACTATGGTTCTTGGGAACTACATATGGCGCGCCCGGATAATTCGCTGTGCGACTTCGGATTTCGCCGGTATGACCGGTTTTTCTACATCTACGATATGGGAAGTTACTGGCGACACGAAGTCCGTGTTGAAAGCCTATTGGATACTGATCCCAAGAAGTTCTATCCAATTTGCACCGGTGGAACAGGCGCTTGCCCACCGGAGGATTGTGGAGGAGCGAGCGGGTTTCTAGTACGCCGGGATGAGGCCAATGGCTATGACGCGTGGCGGGACTTGGACCTCTTATCTGGCTTTGCGAAAGACCTTCTAGACTGTCGTGACACGGAACGAAGTCTGAGTGACCTGGACTTGGAGGAACTGCAGTTTGCCGTAGACCGAGTAAACGGCCGGGAGCCTTTCACATCCTGGCGTTTTTCACGCAAACAGTTGAATGCTTATTTTCGGGAGGGACGACATCGGGAGTTGATGCACCAGCAGTTGATCTGACCTGTCCAGAATCGAGCGATTTTGAACAGGTCGCGGGGCTCTGTTCAAAACTTAGCTTGACGGGGTATAGGACACAGGTAACGTTACGGACACCTATTTCTTTACAGTGCACTGAGCCGATATGTCCAGAATATTTGCCTACGCTAGGAGGCTAAACCCATGTCGCATTCTGCCCCTTAGCGGGGATAGACCCAACTTGTGACGCAGATCACCTGTGTGCTTAAAAGGCATAAAGAAAGTCTTCAGAATAGGAAATTTTAAAGAAGATACACCATGTCAGAGGAATACCGCAACAAAGCCCTTTTGCGCAACACGGCCCTGGAACTGCTGAAATGGGGTGAGACGTATGCGTGAGGTGGGGCTAGAAATTAAAAGCGCCACGAACGATAGATGAGATCGATCGTGGCGCCTGATTTATAAAAGCTTATTCTAAGCCCAATTGATGTAATCATCTGTGATAGAAGCTGCATCTACATTCAAAAGTGTGATAGAGAACTCTTCGCAAGCAATTTTTGCATCAGCCCCAAGATCAGTGATTGTCAGGTCGGCTAGGGCAACAGCTGGGCCTTCAACTATTAATGTGTCTACTCCATACTCGAAATCGGTGATTGTGTCGTGGCCTGTAGGCCCAAAGAACTCGAAAGTGTCAGCTCCAGAGCCACCCGTTAGGATATCGTCGCCTGCTCCGCCTATTAGCGTATCGTCTCCACTTCCACCCAATAAGGTGTCGTTGCCAGCATATCCTTTGAGCGTATCATTCCCTTTTCGACCATTTAATGTGTTCGCGCCATCGGTGCCGATGATTGTGTCGTTGCCGTCGCTGCCGTTGACATTTTCAATGGAAAGGTATGTATCTCCGAGGGCCACTCCCTCAAGTCCTTGTCCGAGGCGCAGGTCAATGACGGTGTCGATTTCAGCTTTTTTATACTCGGTGTAGCTGACCCAATCGATCCCTTGCCCGCCATCTAGTGTATCCGCGCCATTTCCGCCTCTGAGGAAGTCATCATCGTCACCTCCGCGCAGGATGTCATCGCCATCACCTCCGATTAAAGTATCTTCATCGTTCCCACCCATCAAGGTGTCGTTGCCGGCATATCCTTTGAGCGTATCGTTCCCTTTTCGACCATTTAATGTGTTTGCGCCATCGGTGCCGATGATTGTGTCGTTGCCGTCGCTGCCGTTGACATTTTCAATGGAAAGGTATGTATCTCCGAGGGCCACTCCCTCAAGTCCTTGTCCGAGGCGCAGGTCAATGACGGTGTCGATTTCAGCTTTTTTATACTCGGTGTAGCTGACCCAATCGATCCCTTGCCCGCCATCTAGTGTATCCGCGCCATTTCCGCCTCTGAGGAAGTCATCATCGTCACCTCCGCGCAGGATGTCATCGCCATCACCTCCGATTAAAGTATCTTCATCGTTTCCACCCAGTAAGGTGTCGTTGCCGGCATATCCTTTGAGCGTATCGTTCCCTTTTCGACCATTTAATGTGTTTGCGCCATCGGTGCCGATGATTGTGTCGTTGCCGTCGCTGCCGTTGACATTTTCAATGGAAAGGTATGTATCTCCGAGGGCCACTCCCTCAAGTCCTTGTCCGAGGCGCAGGTCAATGACGGTGTCGATTTCAGCTTTTTTATACTCGGTGTAGCTGACCCAATCGATCCCTTGCCCGCCATCTAGTGTATCCGCGCCATTTCCGCCTCTGAGGAAGTCATTATCGTCACCTCCGCGCAGGATGTCATCGCCATCACCTCCGATTAAAGTATCTTCATCGTTTCCACCCAGTAAGGTGTCGTTGCCGGCATATCCTTTGAGCGTATCGTTCCCTTTTCGACCATTTAATGTGTTTGCGCCATCGGTGCCGATGATTGTGTCGTTGCCGTCGCTGCCGTTGACATTTTCAATGGAAAGGTATGTATCTCCGAGGGCCACTCCCTCAAGTCCTTGTCCGAGACGCAGGTCAATGACGGTGTCGATTTCAGCTTTTTTATACTCGGTGTAGCTGACCCAATCGATCCCTTGCCCGCCATCTAGTGTATCCGCGCCATTTCCACCTCTGAGGAAGTCATTATCGTCACCTCCGCGCAGGATGTCATCTCCATCGCCACCGTTTAGGGTGTCTTCATCGTTTCCACCCAGTAAGGTGTCGTTGCCATTGCCAGCGATCAATGTATCATCACCAGCTTCACCAGCTAACGTATCATTGCCATTTCCACCTGTTAGCTTGTTATTTCCAATATTTCCGGAAAGACTGTCGTTCCCATCGCCACCGATAGCATTCTCAATGAGAGATGTAGTATCTCCCTTGTGAAGTAGAGCGTTAAAAACGTTTGCACGGGCATAGTTTCCGTCACCAAGGTAGGCTTGCTGATCTTCTGAGAACAATGACCAGTTTCCTGGCGATAGATCTACATTGATGCCATCGTTGTAATTCGAGAAATCATAGGTGTCCTCGCCGTTGCCATCCCAAATCGTTCGAAATATCCGGTTACCACCAGGTGTGCCTTGTCCCACGCCATTAACGAACATTTCACCAGTCGTGCTCGAGAAAGTATATGTAGTATCTCCGCTATTGGTTCCGTAATTAGCGCCATATAGTTCTTGAATTGCAGCGATATCATACATCATGAGAGATTGAGCATACCCCCATGTCTCATTGTCATAACCTGTGAGATCGTCTCCAACATAAGACCGATAGGTCATTACTGAGAACTCCATAGAGTCCTTCGCGTAGGTTAATGTTTCGCCTCCAGAAAGTTCGGAAAAAGGGTTTCCAAAAAAGTCATCAGCATGGCCGTGTGCGAGGCCCATGGTGTGGCCAGTTTCGTGAATAACTGTGTGCCAAGTATAACTCCCAATTTTGGGGAACGTGTCGTAATTGCTGGTTTTATACCATTGAAATGAATAGGCCTCCCCATTTGGGAATATACCATAAGCTGTATCTAAACTTGGGTCTGATGTTCTGCCTAATACTAAGTTTGCATCATTAAAGCGAGAATTTTCTGAAAATGTTAGCTGGCTGACAGATTCATACATATCAAAAACTGAACTAAATGCGTTCTTCCAACTACTATTCATTGACTGGAAATAAGTGGTAGCGCTTGTGTCATCGGGTACTAGCGGATCAGGTATATCTGATTTAAACGATGGAAATTTGTAGGTGATATCAGTGCGATTCCATTTAGTCCCAATTAAAAGGGCGTCAATGTTCCGTTCACCAGTTGCAATGATCACATTGCGCGCACCAGTTGCAGCGTGGTCACTCGAGGTAGCTTCAGATGTCAAATATCCGAAAGAGTTAGGGATATATGACAATTCTGATGAATAGATTTTTTTTTGCATTATGCGGCCTTAAATGAATTCCAATATCACTGCTGTGAGCAGAGCTGTAGTGTAAGCGGCGCTGTTGCACAATTCGAAATAAGCTTGCAGCGTAAGCGCTGTTTTGATGTAACCGTCCGCTCACGGCGCCATGATTTGGGCTTGACGCAGTGATTTTGCGTCCGGCTTCCAGTTCCATGGCAGGAGCTCGTGGAGACGGGCCTTGTTGCAGGGGTCGCTCAGTGTCTGTAATTAGAAGGCTTGTTCGTCTTCATAAAGCTATCCGATGCCCCACAAGTTCCACGCCAGCCGTCGTCACAAATTTGACAAGAAGAAATATCGTGTCACGAACTGGCGTGACTATAACGAAAGTCTTCGTAATCGTGGTGATTTGACGATCTGGGTCAGCCGTGAGATTGGGAAGGAGCACGGCTAACGCATGAAACTATAAGCTTATGATTTTTTGCATATAATCATTATTCCAGCCTGCTGTTTTTCGATGTCTTTTTATGCTGCCTGTGCGGGTTGTGTCGGCTTTGACGAGATTGATAGAAATTTTCCTCAGAACACTTAAATTTGCGGCCGCGTTACGGTCGCGAATGCGGCTGTCGTCCTCGCGAAATCCAACATCAAGCACCCAGTGCAGACTTTCGATGGCCCAATGATTGCGGATCGCAGCGGCAAGAACAACGGGCGAGGCCTCGGCGCTGGTGAGAAAATAACGAATGTCGGCAGTGACTTTGGAAGGTCCTCCGCATGGACATGATTGATGGAAGAAATTGTTTCAACTGTAACCGTCCGCTCAGGACCGCCTTACTTGATTGCGTTTGATTGAGTATTTTCTTCTTCAGTTTTAGTTGAGGAGGCAAGTCATTGTTGGATGAATCGAGGCCACGGCGGTCGTGGACACGGGTAGAAAAGGCGGCAATCACTGCGCAAGTTGGGGTTGATGGAGCAACGCTGTTTGATGTTGCGCAGAGCCATGGTGTCGGCCGGTACTTGCTGAAGCGATGGATGGCTCAGTACTGCGAGAGCAACACAAGTGAAAACACGAAGGCTCCCATTTTTGTGCCTGTTGTTGTTACTGATCCTGAGCCTTCAGGACCCGCCGTTATTGAGGTTGGGCTCGGGAACGGTCGCAGCCTGAGGGTTTCCAGTGACTTAAGTGATGCGCAGGTTCGCCGGTTTATTGGGCTGGTGGAAGCGACATGATCGGGCCGGGAACAGGTGTGCGGGTTTATCTTGCGTGCGGTGTGACGGATATGCGCAAGGGCATTGCGGGTCTGGCCGCTTTGGCGGAGACGGAATTACGCCAGCGCCCTGCAAATGGCGCCGTGTTTGCGTTTCGCGGTCGGCGCGGCGACCGGATCAAGTTGCTTTACTGGGATGGTCAGGGATTTTGCCTTTACTAGGCCCTATGGGCACATAGCTGCATATTTGGCCATCTTGAGGAACAATCAGCGAACTTTAGCTATTGATTGAAGCAGCACGCGAACCTGTTCGGGCGAGAACTTAAATAGTCGCCCATCAGAGATCCGTTTCGCTGAGATCGGGTATTTGGGACGCCTAGTATCCAGGCCAGCAATGCGGAAACGCTCTTCCCCATCACTAAATATCTCGCCGTAGTTTTCCTTCTTTAAGCCATATCGCGAACACAGAAGTTCAAAGAGTTCTTTGTCTAAATCCTCATCCTGGCCCTCTGCCACCGGAACCTTTACCCGCAGCACCATTTCAAAAGCATCGCCTCTGGATTTGAGACGCTTCCCACCTTGCTCAACTTCCAGCCCATGAGTTTCCGCAATTTTACGACAGGCTTTCAGCATTTCCTTCTCAAGGGTTTCGCTCAGGCGGGGTGTGATGCGCACATGTTTTTCACGTTGGCTGGTCATCGGTTCTTTACCTTGTAAACTGTTCCTCGAGAGACGCCGAGCTCTCGGGCAATCTCCGTTGGGCTCTGGCCAGCAGCAAGCCGCACTTCAATCTTCTTTGTATCAATCTGTGGCGGGCGGCCTTTGTAAGCACCTCTTGTCTTTGCCGCCGCAATGCCTTCTGCTTGTCGCTCGCGGCGCAGATTGGTTTCGAACTCTGCAAAGACACCGAGCATATCGAAGAAAGCTTTGCCGGCAGCCGTTGAGGTGTCGATAGGCTGCTCAGTCGCAAACAAATGAGCACCCTTGTCTTGCAAGCGCCGTGCAATAACTTGCAGGTCATGCATAGACCGGGCAAGCCGATCAATGCGGGTGACCACCAGAGTTTCGCTCGGATGGATAAAGTCCAGGATTGTCTGCAACTCAATACGCTCTTTGAGAGAAGCCCCGCTCTTCTGTTCCGAGCGGATCAGATGACACCCAGCTGCTTCCAATGCAAGAACTTGCGCTTCCAGATTCTGATCGGTGGTAGAGGTGCGAGCGTAACCGATGCGAGACATAAATTTGTTCATTTTGGGTATGCCATGAGCCATTTCTGTTCACTAACACAAATTTAACCCAAAATGAACAAGATACCGGGCTCACTCTGTGTTCATTTCAGAGTGTGAGCCACGGGTATACCCATAGTGCGTTCATTTACGCAACTAATCGACTTTCAAAGTCAATGCGCTGTTCCAAATCAAGCTCAAAACGGCCATAAGGATTGATGTGACTGTATATCAGTGGTGTCAGACCTCGGTAATCTTCTGCGGCAAGTCGGCTAGCCCAAACAGGATCTGAAAGCACCGATTGCACCATGCGGGTGTTGACGTAAACCAGTGAGGCCTGCAACAAGTGCAGAGACAAGGCCGAGATCTCCTGATCTTCAATGCGGTTACTAGCAATCTCCCCGCCCTTGCCGAAGAACACAAAGCCGTTGGCGCTGTTCCAGTTCTCTACGACATTGAGCCCTTCGTTGATTTCACGGCGATAATTCTCCGAGCGCAAATACCGACACAAGAAGATCGTCTTGATGGCTCGGCCCAGTTCAGTCAGCGCTTTATAGGTTGGGTGCATGACTTCGGAGCGGGCAAAGCGGCGTAAAATTGCTTCCGGATCTGCGGTTCTGTGCTGCATGGCTGCGGCGTACTTGACCATTTCGTCATATTGGCGGGCAATCTCCTCCCAATTGATGGCACTGGACAGGATCGGCAGCAGGTTGCTAAGCTCACTGCGCATAGTGTTTGAAGGCAATGCCAGTTTTTGCCGACTGATCGCCTTAAGGCGTGGGGCAAGCTCAAACCCAAGCAAGTGACAAAACGCAAAGCCGACAACGCTTTGGCCATGGCTGTCCACATACTGACGCTGGATCTCCATGTCGGTGCAATGACGCAAAACACCCTCAATCATGGCAGCAACTTCAGAGGATGAACAGCGTTTTAGCTGAGAATAGATACAGGTTGCCTGCCGTTCCACATGCCAGTAGATCATTACACCTCTGCCGCCGTAACGAGCATGCCATTCGCTCATGAGGTTCCTATCCCAGGCTCCAAACTTTGTGCTGTCTGCTGCACAAGCTGTCCCGGCTTCCCCCCAAATAGCGGGGTTGCGGATTGCCAAGGTTGCATCAGTTACGCGCGCGCAGGCAGCCCTTAAAGCGGCAGGATAAATATAATTGCGGCGCACATGCAGCAACTCTTCGTAGCTGACATCGGCAAGACCACCGGCAATACGTTTGAGGCCTGCGTTTGTGCCAAGACCGTAAAGGCAAAGTAACAGTCGTCGGTCACGCACATCTGAAGCTAGCACCTCACGACTTGCAGAGGTTTCAAAGCGGTCCAAGTATCCCGTTCCAAGGGCAGCTTCCTTAAGCGTATCCAATAGTCCCGTCATCGGCCATTGACGAGTGATTTCCGCTTTTAAAGAGACCAGTCCTTTGGGTTCCGGCGCAGGTTCAAACGGACTGACAGAGATCCGGTTCTTGCCGGTCCAACGGAGCCTGATCTTGTCATTGCGAGGCAGGGACGAATTGAGCTGACGTAGCTCATCCTCCAATGTCTTTCTGACCTCAGACACAAATGCTTCTGCATCTCGTGTCAGCTTCAGTCCCGCATAATATGTGTCGCGGCGCTCGGCAAAATCCTTTGGCAGGTCTTCATCCGGATTTCGATAACGATCTGCTCCCACTACCCAGATTTCCTTGGCACGAATTCGCTCACGCAACTGGGTCAGGAGGCACAGCTCAAAGGAAATCACATTCACGCGGCCTTTGTCATCAATCACGCTGCCACGCCATTTAGTTGGAATGGCCTCCACCGGAACATCATCCTCAGAAACAAACCGCTTACCTGCCTTCTGCAGTTTCGTAATACAGGTCAGCCCCTCCAGCACAGGACGCCAAGCTGCGTTGTTGGATCTGAATTCCAGGACAGAAAGAAGCAGTGGTAGCATACGGCGATAATGTGAGGCATATGACCCACGCATCACAAACTGAATTTGACGATCCAGAGTTCCTTTTGAGCGATACTCTTTGACAATCGCTGATAGTTTCTGCTGCCCGGCGACCGGATAGATCACATCACAGATCCGCCCCTCCGGGTGTTCCATGGAGGCCATGGCAATCTCTGCCAGCAAGCGCTCCTTGCCATGAACCTTCTCGATTTCACGGCTAATATCCTTAATCACCTTGCGCTTTGATTTTACATTGATCCGGTGGATCTGTTCCACCAGAAGGTCAATCACCCGATCAATCATCTGGGACTTGCGGACTATCAGATAAAGTGCGAACAGGCCTAATCGGCGCTCAACGCTGTGTCTACGCATCTGCGAAGCCGTTTCTGCACTCACCCGTCGCACGATCCGGTCAATGAAGGAGCACTCAACCTCCTTAAGAAAATGTTCTGGAAGCTGTAAGCCCTCAACAAACTGAAGGCGTTCAATTGCGGCCAGAATGTTGTCCAGCGTAGCCCCACCGATATCATCTTTCAGGCGCGAAAATCCGGTGGAAGCATCCGGCTCCACCAATGAGGTTTCCATCTTTACAATGGCTTCCTGAGAAAGTTGACTGACAATTTTTTGCAGTAACTCTTTCTGAAACTCACGGCGTGCAGAACGAGCAACACGTTCAATGATCTTTTGGGAGGGCGCAAACACCTTCTTCTCAAGACACCACTGGTAGGCAATTGAAATCAGGTCTTCAACACCATTGGCGTGACCACAATGTTCGCGTCGTAGCCAGTGTGCTAGCAGAGTTCTATGCCTATCCGACATCCGCTCAAAATCGAGAAACTGTATAATTTCCATCATGTGGCGACGCGCGGAACGGCTTTGAAAGTCATAGTCAAATGTGACAGGCCGATTACCACCGAGCTGATCACTCAGATAGTTTAAAACTTCTTCGCCAACCTGAATATCTTCATCTGCAAAGTAACCAAAGTGCTGAAGGTGTTTGAGTTGGAGTGCAACGCCGAGGCGGGTCCGCGTATTGTAGCCATTGATGAAAGTGAGGTCGTCGAATGACAGTCCCCACGTAAGACTAAAAGTCTGATCCATTGCAACTCTTTCCTAACTTGAAGAAAAAGTCACTTTGGCGAGCAAACATGTCTTAAATAGTGATGTTCAGCACTTGTTCCTCAAGATGGCCAAATATGCAGCTATGTGCCCATTGGGCCTACTACAAGGTGCTGGGTGCGCCTCGAACCTGGTTTCGACCGGGGCGCTTATGTTTGGAATTCTAGTGAAAGGAGGGGTTTCCTTTAACAGACCGTCCTTTACTGCGAAAGGGCGAGAGCCGAAGCGGCGGTGATTTGTCGTGAACTGGCAAGGTGACGTAGCCCGTGGGATAAAGAGATGTGCGACGAAGCCATTAAGTCAAGACCCATCTTCAGGCTGAGTATTGGAAGGTTGAGGAACACGAACCGGCTAAACCGTATCTGAGGGGCTGAATTGTAGCCTCCGCCTACATGGCTTAACAGGCGGAACATCGGTCGCGCCATGGATTTCATGACCGGAAGCGCGCAAACCGACAGCGTACTCCAGAAACGCTTTCGAGGGTGTCGTCAACTTATGCAGTTTGTTGGCGATGGCCGATGCCGACTTGCGGGACGCAAGGGAAAAGACTACGGCCGGCAGCCTAACCAATACGCTTTAAGTCCAACATAGGAACGAGGGAAGGCGTGTGCCGAATGAGGTTGGTATATTTAATACTCGCAAGGGAGTTCACCCCGATGACGGCCACGCTGGCGGAGTTCCCGTAGTAGTCCGGGATAGGGAAAGCCTGTCACATGGCGAAGGGGAACAGTTCAAGCTGCTTAGGGCTGCACATTAACTGACCACAACGAGGTGAAGACCTTTGATAATCAGCGACATGCAACACAAGCTTGCGAAATGGGCGCAGGACGAGCGAACCAGAAGATTTGATCGCCTCTTACGCTTAATTGCTGATCGGACTTGGCTGACTGAGGCTGCCCGGGTTGCCTTGGCGTCGAGCGGCGCAAAGACCCCGGGCCCTCCGTGCCAGGAGCCGGAAGATGAGCAGTTGCCCGTGCCGGAACTGGCCACCTCCACACTTGAAGAGCCCCCCAAACCGACCCGCGGCAAACCTCGGGTGCGTAGCGATGTGGAACGCGAGCGGGTCACTCTGCAGTCACCCAAAGCGTGCCCCGAGTGTGGCGGCGAGCTGCGGCTCATCGGGGAGGATGTGTCTGAGCTGGTGGAGTTCATCACCGCAAAGCTAAAGGTGATTGAAACGGCGCGGCCCAAGACGTCCTGCCGGGTGTGCGAGAAAATCGTGCAAGCTCCAGCACCAACCCGGCCCATTGAAAAATCCAGTGCCGGAGCCAGCTTACTGGCGCATATTCTGATCTCCAAGTTCGATGATCATTTGCCGCTATACCGTCAGAACGAAATCCTTGCCCGGCATGGCATTGATATTCCCCGCTCTACTCTGTCGGACTGGTGCGGGCTTGCCATGAAAACGCTGGCTCCGCTGAGCGAACTGCTTAAAGCTGAGGTGATGCTCTCAGATCGCTTGCATACCGATGACACACCCATTGATGTCCTGGGTCGCCAGTTCAAGGCGGCGAGCGGTTCCGGCAAAGCTTCGAGGCAGGGCCGGATCTGGACCTATGTGCGCGATGATCGCCCCTTCGCAGGAGAGGCCCCGCCTATTGCTGCCTATTGGTTCTCCGCAAATCGCAAGGCTGACAACCCGCGATGCCACCTCAAAGAGTTTTCCGGCATTCTGCAGGCCGATGCCTATGCCGGCTACAAGCAGCTTTATGACAGCGGGGACATTAAA
Source organism: Pseudovibrio sp. Tun.PSC04-5.I4 (assembly GCF_900104145.1). NCBI lineage: Bacteria > Pseudomonadati > Pseudomonadota > Alphaproteobacteria > Hyphomicrobiales > Stappiaceae > Pseudovibrio > Pseudovibrio sp. Tun.PSC04-5.I4. Next base: position 210,080 of record NZ_FNLB01000007.1, read on the forward strand.
GAAGCCGCCTGTTGGGCGCATTGGCGCCGCGACTTCCATGATATCTTCACCGCCACCAAATCAGAACTGGCCAGATACGCACTGGAGCAGATCGGTAAGCTTTATGACATTGAACGTCAGATCAGCGGAAAACCACCAGACCTGCGGCATGAGGTGAGGCAGAAGCACAGTAAACCCATCGCTCAGGCCTTCAAGGCCTGGTGCGAGGCTCAGCTTACCCGCATCTCAGGCAAATCACCGCTGGCCAAAGCCATCCGTTATGGCCTCTCCCGTTGGCACGCCTTCACCTTGTTCCTCGACGAGGGTCGCGTCGCGATCGACAACAATGCGGCTGAGCGCGCAGTCAGACCTATTGCATTGGGCCGTAAAAACTTCTTATTTGCCGGATCAATGGCCGGCGGAGAAACTCTGGCAGACGCCATGACGTTGATTGAAACCGCCAAACTCAATGGTCTCAACCCGCAGGAATATCTCACAGATGTCCTTGCCCGCATCGTAACCGTCCGCTCAGTACCGCCTTACTTGGTTGCATTTGATTGAGTATTTTCTTCTTCAGTTTTAGCTGAGGAGGCAAGTCATTGTTGGATGAATCGAGGCCACGGCGGTCGTGGACACGGGTAGAAAAGGCGGCAATCACTGCGCAAGTTGGGGTTGATGGAGCAACGCTGTTTGATGTTGCGCAGAGCCATGGTGTCGGCCGGTACTTGCTGAAACGATGGATGGCTCAGTACTGCGAGAGCAACACAAGTGAAAACACGAAGGCTCCCATTTTTGTGCCTGTTGTTGTTACTGATCCTGAGCCTTCAGGACCCGCCGTTATTGAGGTTGGGCTCGGGAACGGTCGCAGCCTGAGGGTTTCCAGTGACTTAAGTGATGCGCAGGTTCGCCGGTTTATTGGGCTGGTGGAAGCGACATGATCGGGCCGGGAACAGGTGTGCGGGTTTATCTTGCGTGCGGTGTGACGGATATGCGCAAGGGCATTGCGGGTCTGGCCGCTTTGGCGGAGACGGAATTACGCCAGCGCCCTGCAAATGGCGCCGTGTTTGCGTTTCGCGGTCGGCGCGGCGACCGGATCAAGTTGCTTTACTGGGATGGTCAGGGATTTTGCCTTTACTACAAGGTGCTGGAAAAGGGCCGGTTCCCGTGGCCTTCACCAGTCGATGGCTCAGCCCGACTTACCTCAGCACAGCTGGCCATGCTGTGGGAAGGGATGGACTGGAGACGCCCCAGTTGGGGAGCTCCGCCCGCTCGAATGGGGTGAATATCTTGGGTTTTGAATGGGGTATTACTTTGATATTGGAGATATATGAGGTAAAATACCCATATGAACCAGTCTCTTAACTCCCTTCCTGATGATCCAGTTTTACTCAAGGCCATGGTGCTGGCGTTGCAGGGAAAGGTTGAGAGTTTACAAGCCAATGAGCAGGCCCATCTGGTTCTGATCACATGGTTCAAACAAGCTTTGGCCAAGTTGCGCAGGCAACGCTTTGGCGCATCTTCAGAAAAGATCGACCGCGAGATTGCCCAGCTTGAACTGGCGCTGGAAAACCTGGAGACTGCCCACCCATGCCAGGAGCCGGAAGATGAGCAGTTGCCCGTGCCGGAACTGGCCACCTCCACACTTGAAGAGCCCCCAAACCGACCCGCGGCAAACCTCGGGTGCGTAGCGATGTGGAACGCGAGCGGGTCACTCTGCAGTCACCCAAAGCGTGCCCCGAGTGTGGCGGCGAGCTGCGGCTCATCGGGGAGGATGTGTCTGAGCTGGTGGAGTTCATCACCGCAAAGCTAAAGGTGATTGAAACGGCGCGGCCCAAGACGTCCTGCCGGGTGTGCGAGAAAATCGTGCAAGCTCCAGCACCAACCCGGCCCATTGAAAAATCCAGTGCCGGAGCCAGCTTACTGGCGCATATTCTGGTCTCCAAGTTCGATGATCATTTGCCGCTATACCGTCAGAACGAAATCCTTGCCCGGCATGCATTGATATTCCCCGCTCTACTCTGTCGGACTGGTGCGGGCTTGCCATGAAACGCTGGCTCCGCTGAGCGAACTGCTTAAAGCTGAGGTGATGCTCTCAGATCGCTTGCATACCGATGACACACCCATTGATGTCCTGGGTCGCCAGTTCAAGGCGGCGAGCGGTTCCGGCAAAGCTTCGAGGCAGGGCCGGATCTGGACCTATGTGCGCGATGATCGCCCCTTCGCAGGAGAGGCCCCGCCTATTGCTGCCTATTGGTTCTCCGCAAATCGCAAGGCTGACAACCCGCGATGCCACCTCAAAGAGTTTTCCGGCATTCTGCAGGCCGATGCCTATGCCGGCTACAAGCAGCTTTATGACAGCGGGGACATTAAAGAAGCCGCCTGTTGGGCGCATTGGCGCCGCGACTTCCATGATATCTTCACCGCCACCAAATCAGAACTGGCCAGATACGCACTGGAGCAGATCGGTAAGCTTTATGACATTGAACGTCAGATCAGCGGAAAACCACCAGACCTGCGGCATGAGGTGAGGCAGAAGCACAGTAAACCCATCGCTCAGGCCTTCAAGGCCTGGTGCGAGGCTCAGCTTACCCGCATCTCAGGCAAATCACCGCTGGCCAAAGCCATCCGTTATGGCCTCTCCCGTTGGCACGCCTTCACCTTGTTCCTCGACGAGGGTCGCGTCGCGATCGACAACAATGCGGCTGAGCGCGCAGTCAGACCTATTGCATTGGGCCGTAAAAACTTCTTATTTGCCGGATCAATGGCCGGCGGAGAAACTCTGGCAGACGCCATGACGTTGATTGAAACCGCCAAACTCAATGGTCTCAACCCGCAGGAATATCTCACAGATGTCCTTGCCCGCATCGTAACCGTCCGCTCAGTACCGCCTTACTTGGTTGCATTTGATTGAGTATTTTCTTCTTCAGTTTTAGCTGAGGAGGCAAGTCATTGTTGGATGAATCGAGGCCACGGCGGTCGTGGACACGGGTAGAAAAGGCGGCAATCACTGCGCAAGTTGGGGTTGATGGAGCAACGCTGTTTGATGTTGCGCAGAGCCATGGTGTCGGCCGGTACTTGCTGAAACGATGGATGGCTCAGTACTGCGAGAGCAACACAAGTGAAAACACGAAGGCTCCCATTTTTGTGCCTGTTGTTGTTACTGATCCTGAGCCTTCAGGACCCGCCGTTATTGAGGTTGGGCTCGGGAACGGTCGCAGCCTGAGGGTTTCCAGTGACTTAAGTGATGCGCAGGTTCGCCGGTTTATTGGGCTGGTGGAAGCGACATGATCGGGCCGGGAACAGGTGTGCGGGTTTATCTTGCGTGCGGTGTGACGGATATGCGCAAGGGCATTGCGGGTCTGGCCGCTTTGGCGGAGACGGAATTACGCCAGCGCCCTGCAAATGGCGCCGTGTTTGCGTTTCGCGGTCGGCGCGGCGACCGGATCAAGTTGCTTTACTGGGATGGTCAGGGATTTTGCCTTTACTACAAGGTGCTGGAAAAGGGCCGGTTCCCGTGGCCTTCACCAGTCGATGGCTCAGCCCGACTTACCTCAGCACAGCTGGCCATGCTGTGGGAAGGGATGGACTGGAGACGCCCCAGTTGGGGAGCTCCGCCCGCTCGAATGGGGTGAATATCTTGGGTTTTGAATGGGGTATTACTTTGATATTGGAGATATATGAGGTAAAATACCCATATGAACCAGTCTCTTAACTCCCTTCCTGATGATCCAGTTTTACTCAAGGCCATGGTGCTGGCGTTGCAGGGAAAGGTTGAGAGTTTACAAGCCAATGAGCAGGCCCATCTGGTTCTGATCACATGGTTCAAACAAGCTTTGGCCAAGTTGCGCAGGCAACGCTTTGGCGCATCTTCAGAAAAGATCGACCGCGAGATTGCCCAGCTTGAACTGGCGCTGGAAAACCTGGAGACTGCCCACCCATGCCAGGAGCCGGAAGATGAGCAGTTGCCCGTGCCGGAACTGGCCACCTCCACACTTGAAGAGCCCCCCAAACCGACCCGCGGCAAACCTCGGGTGCGTAGCGATGTGGAACGCGAGCGGGTCACTCTGCAGTCACCCAAAGCGTGCCCCGAGTGTGGCGGCGAGCTGCGGCTCATCGGGGAGGATGTGTCTGAGCTGGTGGAGTTCATCACCGCAAAGCTAAAGGTGATTGAAACGGCGCGGCCCAAGACGTCCTGCCGGGTGTGCGAGAAAATCGTGCAAGCTCCAGCACCAACCCGGCCCATTGAAAAATCCAGTGCCGGAGCCAGCTTACTGGCGCATATTCTGATCTCCAAGTTCGATGATCATTTGCCGCTATACCGTCAGAACGAAATCCTTGCCCGGCATGGCATTGATATTCCCCGCTCTACTCTGTCGGACTGGTGCGGGCTTGCCATGAAAACGCTGGCTCCGCTGAGCGAACTGCTTAAAGCTGAGGTGATGCTCTCAGATCGCTTGCATACCGATGACACACCCATTGATGTCCTGGGTCGCCAGTTCAAGGCGGCGAGCGGTTCCGGCAAAGCTTCGAGGCAGGGCCGGATCTGGACCTATGTGCGCGATGATCGCCCCTTCGCAGGAGAGGCCCCGCCTATTGCTGCCTATTGGTTCTCCGCAAATCGCAAGGCTGACAACCCGCGATGCCACCTCAAAGAGTTTTCCGGCATTCTGCAGGCCGATGCCTATGCCGGCTACAAGCAGCTTTATGACAGCGGGGACATTAAAGAAGCCGCCTGTTGGGCGCATTGGCGCCGCGACTTCCATGATATCTTCACCGCCACCAAATCAGAACTGGCCAGATACGCACTGGAGCAGATCGGTAAGCTTTATGACATTGAACGTCAGATCAGCGGAAAACCACCAGACCTGCGGCATGAAGGTAACCGTCCGCTCATGACCGTCTTACTTGATTGCATTTGATTGAGTATTTTCTTCTTCAGTTCTAGCTGAGGAGGTAAGTCATTGTTGGAAGGATCGAAGCCACGGCGGTCGTGGACACGGGTAGAAAAGGCGGCAATCACCGCGCAAGTTGGGGTTGATGGAGCAACGCTGTTCGGTGTTGCGCAGAGCCATGGTGTCAGCCGGTGCTTGCTGAAGCGATGGATGGCTAAGTACGGCGACAGCAACACAAGCGAAGACCCGCAGGGTCCCCTTCTTGTGCCTGTTGTTGTTACTGATCCTGAACCATCAGGACCAGTTGTTATTGAGGTTGGGCTCGGGAACGGTCGCAGCCTGAGGGTTTCCAGTGACTTAAGTGATGCGCAGGTTCGCCGGTTTATTGCGCTGGTGGAAGCGACATGATCGGCCCGGGAACAGGTGTGCGGGTTTATCTTGCGTGCGGTGTGACGGATATGCGCAAGGGCATTGCGGGTCTGACCGCTTTGGCGGAGACGGAATTACGCCAGCGCCCTGCAAATGGCGCCGTGTTTGCGTTTCGCGGGCGGCGCGGCGACCGGATCAAACTGCTCTATTGGGATGGTCAGGGTTTTGCCTTTACTACAAGGTACTGGGTGCGCCTCGAACCTGGTTTCGACCGGGGCGCTTATGTTTGGAATTCTAGTGAAAGGAGGCGTTTCCTTTAACAGACCGTCCTTTACTGCGAAAGGGCGAGAGCCGAAGCGGCGGTGATTTGTCGTGAACTGGCAAGGTGACGTAGCCCGTGGGATAAAGAGATGTGCGACGAAGCCATTAAGTCAAGACCCATCTTCAGGCTGAGTATTGGAAGGTTGAGGAACACGAACCGGCTAAACCGTATCTGAGGGGCTGAATTGTAGCCTCCGCCTACATGGTTAACAGGCGGAACATCGGTCGCGCCATGGATTTCATGACCGGAAGCGCGCAAACCGACAGCGTACTCCAGAAACGCTTTCGAGGGTGTCGTCAACTTATGCAGTTTGTTGGCGATGGCCGATGCCGACTTGCGGGACGCAAGGGAAAAGACTACGGCCGGCAGCCTAACCAATACGCTTTAAGTCCAACATAGGAACGAGGGAAGGCGTGTGCCGAATGAGGTTGGTATATTTAATACTCGCAAGGGAGTTCACCCCGATGACGGCCACGCTGGCGGAGTTCCCGTAGTAGTCCGGGATAGGGAAAGCCTGTCACATGGCGAAGGGGAACAGTTCAAGCTGCTTAGGGCTGCACATTAACTGACCACAACGAGGTGAAGACCTTTGATAATCAGCGACATGCAACACAAGCTTGCGAAATGGGCGCAGGACGAGCGAACCAGAAGATTTGATCGCCTCTTACGCTTAATTGCTGATCGGACTTGGCTGACTGAGGCTGCCCGGGTTGCCTTGGCGTCGAGCGGCGCAAAGACCCCGGGCGTAGATGGCGTGGACCGAGATCGTTTCCGACAAAATGAGGAGGAACTCCTTGCGACGTTGGGGCGATCTCTGCTGGATGGGACCTATGCGCCCGCTCCAACACGACGCGTCTACATCCCGAAAGGGAACGGAAAGCTGAGACCGTTGGGAATACCGACACTGACGGATCGCATAGTACAGCGCGCCATGCTGATGGTGATGGAGCCGATTTGGGAAAGCGACTTCAGTCCTTACTCATATGGTTTCAGGCCACAGCGTAGCGTGCACCACGCGATCCGGGCCGTTTTGATGCAGACAACGGATGGCAGGAACACAAAGGGTCGCTGGGTGATCGAAGGTGATCTAGCAAGCTACTTTGATACTGTCCATCACCGCAAGCTGCTCTCGTGTGTGCGCAAGCGCATCCGGGACAAACGGTTTATCGCACTGCTCTGGAGGCTTTTGAAGGCAGGTCACATCGATAAAGGCCTCTTCTGCGCCGCCAGCAAGGGCGTTCCTCAAGGCGGGGTTCTTTCTCCGCTTCTGTCCAACATTATGCTCAATGAGTTTGATCGTTGGATGGATGAGAAATTCCTTGGAAAAGCAGCGCGCAACAAACGTCGTGGTTGGAATGAGAGCGTCAGAAAAGCCAGCCCTGTGGCGGTTCGTGAGAACCGCTGTCGCAGACCGGCAGTGTCCTATTGCCGTTATGCCGATGACTTTGTTGTCATCGTCAAAGGCACGAAGGCACAGGCGCTCGCGGTACGCGAGGAATGCGAGCATTCCTGGAAGGCGATCTGGCATTGACGTTAAACATGGAGAAAACCCATGTCACTCATGTTAATGATGGGTTTGTCTTTCTCGGTCACCGGATCATTCGCAAACGCGGTCCCCGTGGCGTGATGCGCCAGTAACGACCATTCCCGGAGAAAACCAGGGTTCAAAACCGACTGGTTAAGGCTCTTAGCGGCGACCACAAACGCCCCATACGACATGATTAAGCGGCTAAACCGCCAACTCATGGGTTGGGCAAACTTCTATCAGTTCACCGATTACACATCCAAGGTCTTCCAGCACGTCGATACCGTCGTGTTCTGGAAAATGGCACATTGGCTGGGGCGCAAGTATCGCTCGCGCATCTCTCGTCTGATGCGAAAGTGGTTCGCGCGGCCGTATGGCTTAAAAGCCAAGACATGGATGGTGCACTCGATGACGAAAGAAGGAGTACGCGTTTCAAGCATCTTGTACCGGCTAACCAATCATCAGCGCGGGCAATTCCGCTGGAAGACACCACGTTCAAATCCTTATCTTCGGGAAAAGAACGAGGCTCCTTTCTACGAAACGCACTATCGTGGTCTCGTGCTGGCTTTCTAGCCAAGCTTGAATGGAGAGCCGTATGCGGTGAAAGCCGCACGTACGGTTCGGAGGGGAGAAACGTCAGCTGTGGCTGACGTCTCTTACCCTAACAAAAGGGCCGGTTCCCGTGGCCTTCACCAGTCGATGGCTCAGCCAGATTGACCTCAGCACAGCTGGCCATGCTGTGGGAAGGGATGGACTGGAGACGCCCAAGCTGGGGAGCTCCGCCCGCTCGAATGGGGTGAATATCTTTGGTTTTGAATAAGGCATTGCTTTGATATCGGAGATATATGAGGTAAAATACCCATATGAACCAATCTCTAACCCCCTTCCTAATGACCCTGCTTTGCTCAAGGCATTGCTGTTGTCCGCCCAAAGTGAGATTGAAGCTTTAAGCGGTAAGGTTGAGAGTTTACAAGCTAATGAGCAAGCCCATCTGGTTCTGATTGCATCACTCAAACAAGCTTTGGCTAAGTTGCGCAGGCAACGCTTTGGCGCATCTTCAGAAAAGATCGACCGCGAGATTGCGCAGCTTGAACTGGCGTTGGAAAACCTGGAGGTTGCCCACCCATGCCAGGAGCCGGAAGGTGAGCGGTTACCCGTGCCCGAACTGGCCACCTCCGCACTTGAAAAACCACCCAAACCAACCCGCGGCAAACCTCGGGTGAGCAGCGATGTGGACCGCGAGCGCGTTACTCTGCAATCACCAGAAGCGTGCCCCGAGTGTGGTGGCAAGCTGCGGCTCATCGGGAGGATGTATCTGAGCTGGTGGAGTTCATCACCGCAAAACTGAAGGTGATTGAAACAGCAAGGCCCAAGAAATCCTGTCGGGTGTGCGAGAAATCGTGCAAGCTCCAGCGCCAACCCGGCCTATTGAAAAATCCAGTGCCGGAGCCAGCTTACTGGCGCATATTCTGGTCTCCAAGTTCGATGATCATTTGCCGCTATACCGTCAAAACGAGATCCTTGCCCGGCACGGCATTGATATTCCCCGCTCTACTTTGTCGGACTGGTGCGGGCTTGCCATGAAAACGCTGGCCCCGCTAACCGAACTGCTTAAAGCTGAGGTGATGCTCTCAGATCGCCTACACACCGATGACACACCCATTGATGTACTGGGGCGTCAGTTCAAGGCGGCGAGCGGTCCCGGCAAAGCTTCAAGGCAGGGCCGGATCTGGACCTATGTACGCGATGATCGTCCCTTCGCAGGAGAAGCCCCGCCTATCGCGGCCTATTGGTTCTCAGCCGATCGCAAGGCCGTAAACCCGGTGGATCACCTTAAAGAGTTCTCCGGAATCCTGCAGGCCGATGCCTATGCCGGCTACAGGCAGCTTTACGAGGTGGGCAAGATAAAGGAAGCCGCCTGCTGGGCACATTGGCGTCGCGACTTCCATGATATCTTCACCGCCACCAAATCAGAACTGGCCAGATACGCGTTAGAACAGATTGGTAAGCTTTATGACATCGAGCGCCAGATCAGCGGAAAACCACCAGACCAGCGGCATGAGGTACGGCAGAAGCACAGTAAACCCATCGCTCAGGCCTTCAAGGCCTGGTGTGAAGCTCAACTTACTCGCGTCTCAGGCAAATCCAACCTTGCCAGAGCTATCCGCTATGGCCTTTCCCGCTGGCACGCCTTCACCCTGTTCCTCGACGAGGGCCGTGTCGCGATCGATAACAACGCTGCTGAGCGCGCAGTCAGACCTATTGCTCTGGGCCGTAAGAACTTCTTATTTGCTGGATCAATGGCGGGCGGAGAAACTCTAGCCGACGCCATGACGCTGATTGAAACTGCAAAGATGAATGGCCTTAACCCACAAATCTATCTGACCGACATCCTCGAGCGCATCAACGATCACATGATCAACCGCCTCCACGAGCTCCTGCCATGGAACTGGAAGCTGGACGCAAAATCACAGCGGCAAGCCCAAACCTTGGCGCCTTGAGCGGACGGTTACCCCGCATCAACGATCACATGATCAACCGCCTCCACGAGCTCCTGCCATGGAACTGGAAGCCGGACGCAAAATCACAGCGTCAAGCCCAAATCATGGCGCCTTGAGCGGGCGGTTACGATCAATCCACCAAAGACAACGAAAGAAAATCAAGTTTAAAATCCAAAAGCTACTGTCTCAAAGTCGTTGACACGTTCCGGGATAGAGCCCGCGCTTGCGGCAGTATTCGCCCAAATCAGCCTCATTCAACGCCGCCGTTTCCAACACAGCGGCAAACTTATCACGCGAGGACCATCCCTCAGGGCTCGTGTCAGCGCAGGGCAAAAGCTGGCCTTTGCCGCGCGCCTCAGCCCGCCATTTATGGAGCGTCGCCTCGCAAATCCCTTCCTCGCGCGACAACTGCCGAATGGCTATGTTGCCCGGTGGCAGCATCCGCTTAAGCACTGCCGCTTTTCGTTCCGGTGAATATCCCACGTCATCTTCCTATCCCGCCCACCTTAAAATAGAGAAAAATAGAACAGCGGACAACATCCCTGACACAGGGGGCATCCATCGCGTCAGCAAGTACCGGCCGACACCATGGCTCTGCGCAACATCAAACAGCGTTGCTCCATCAACCCCAACTTGCGCAGTGATTGCCGCCTTTTCTACCCGTGTCCACGACCGCCGTGGCCTCGATTCATCCAACAATGACTTGCCTCCTCAACTAAAACTGAAGAAGAAAATACTCAATCAAACGCAATCAAGTAAGGCGGTCCTGAGCGGACGGTTACGTTCCTAACCAGTATATGATAGAATATCAGTCGAGAGAAAAACTTTGCGACACAACCCTTTTGGGTGCTCTCGCCTTGAACGAACGGTTACGGTCAAAGTCTATTGCCTGCGGCGAGGAATTTGAGAATCTCGCTATTCGTGGGCCAACTTCGGTAGTTGGCTGGACGGTTCTCCGGCACTGGCAGGCAATCGTCTTTACTAAGGAAATGTGAGGCTATCAGCTCTCCGGCGAATTTGAAGAGCTCAAGGTTGGTTCGAAACAGGGTCTGTCTTTCAGGTTGGATGGTTTTTTCAGCAAGCACCTTTCCCGCATCGATTTGGCGAATGCTTTCATGCAGGCTGATTGTGAACAATTTTTCTTTTTCCAACAGGGCATGAAAGACAGGATCGGGCCCTTTAAACACCGGTAGCTTTCCCGGATGTATGTTGAAGGTCTGTCCGGCAAATAGCTCATAGAAGGCTGGCTGTAGGATCTGCCCCAAATGAGCGGTAAGGATAATGTCAGGCGTACACTGCTCTATAAAATCTAGTGTTTCTGGCGTGCTAATGTTGGTGGTTGCCAAATTGGGCAGCTGAGACTGTGAGACCATGCCTTCATACTCTTCCATTTAGGTAGGTGAGGAAGTCGAAACTGGGGTTTTGTCACTGCACCCAAATATCCGGCATAGATAATCCCAGAACGCGCAAACAAACGCTTATACGCATGCCAGTCATTGGCGGTTCCCGTAACGCTGTACATTCGACCAGACCGGAGATCTCTAACTCCGGATAAGCAAGGAGTGAATGTAGTACTGCATCCGCATAGACGCTTGCATTGGAGATGAGGCAGATCCGCACGTGCTTTCCCTAAATCACAAAAATTCGTTGTAGGTGACGCCCATATTCCGAGCCTTTTCCAAGCGTGGAGGCTCTGATTTCTTACGGCGTTGTGCCTCATACTCACTGGATAAGATTTTCTCTGCCGTGCCTTTGGCTGCAGCTTCCAGCCTTTTAGCGTTATAAAGAGTACCGCGCACCTGAATGGTTGCCTTGAGCGCATCAACGAACTTGCGGAAAATAATTGGATCAGGCACTGACGCCGTTGTCCAAAAATCTTCCCAGTTGCCTTGATGAGTCAAACCTTCAACATCGTAAATGGTTGGCAAAATACAACAAGTTGGCACACCGTGTTCCAACGCCTCAATGCCGGCTGAACTGTTGATTGTCAGCAGACCAAGGGAGGGTTTTGCTAGCTCTTTGATGGATTGTCCGTGGATCAGTTGGGTCCGGTCCTCAACTCCATGTTTACGACTTGCGTGTTTTAGAGCTCTCATTAGATCTTAAACCGGTACTCTAACGGATGGCTTTTGAGTAGCAGCAAGGTCCCTTCTGGTGCCTTCTGGGCGAAGGAAGCAATGACAGTCTCTATAGCTTCATAGATGCTCGCAAACGGTGAATGATCGCGGATTTGGAAGTCGCCGTTGAGCTGAAGCGCAAATAGATAATACGAGACCCCACTGTGCCTGAGCTGTTCCCTGACTGCTACGGCATCACGGTTCCGGCGTTTGGCTAACATGCGAGCCCTCAGCCACCCAGCGTAGACCTGTGTGCGGGGCTCAGTGCGATGGTTTTTATAATGGGGGAACTTGCGCGCATGGACACTGTTGAAAGCAGTGAACCCAAGCTCTTGCAAGACAATCTGCGCATAATTGCTAGGATAAAGCACAGCAGGTTCGTCCTTGCTGACGGGACAATCGAGCAGCAGCAGCTCCTGCTTACTCTGCGGAAAATGCGAGAGCGCAGAACACCCGCCATATTCAACAGTCATCCAGTCGGGGCGAAGATAGCCGAGCTCTGTGGCGATGACATTCACGTCAAACGCTTTGGCAACGCCAATGGCAATTTGTGGTAATATCTGCGGTCTCCGTGCAGCAGAATATCTGTCACCCCATGGGAAACGATCAGTGCCTCCAGAAACAGCGCCCAGTTTTCTGGCTTATCTGTAAAACGTATTGCCTCGCCTTGCGCCCAGTCATGAACATCACTTCCGCAAAAATGCACCTTCAGTGTCCTGGTGCCCATCGCGTTGAGATGGTGGGCTGTACGTGCATAATATTTGGAAAGAGGCCCCTGCAAAGGAGGATGCATCGATCAATTGCTGAAGTCATTTATCACTCCAGTAACAATCTAAAGGAATAGGAACGCCTATTGCTTTCGCCTGCGCCAGGCGCGGCGGTGTTCGACAAAGGCTCCACGCCCGTTGACGGTGCGCTCAGTTATGCGCTT